>JAJYMM010000190.1 GCA_021787035.1 Actinomycetes bacterium | reverse complement strand
TTGGCCCAGTCCTCGTTGGCCCAGTCCTCGTTGGCCCAGTCCTCGTTGGCCCAGTCCTCGTTGGCCCAGTCCTCGTTGGCCCAGTCCTCGTTGGCCCAGTCCTCGTTGGCCCAGTCCTCGTTGGCCCAGTCCTCGTTGGCCCAGTCCTCGTTGGCCCAGTCCTCGTTGGCCCAGTCCTCGTTGGCCCAGTCCTCGTTGGCCCGCTCCTGGGTGTGCCCGGTCTAGTGTGGCGGCATGCCTACTGAGGACGGGGACATGCCTCCCGGGGATCTGTCAGCTTCCTCGCCGGTGGCGAGCACGCTCGACAAGGGAGCGGGCCTGCCCCGGACCCTGTCGTTCGATATCGGCGGGACCGGCCTCAAGGCCTCGGTGCTGTCCAGTCACGGCGACCTGCTCCATGAGCCCGTGAGGGTCCCGACGCCCTACCCACTCCGGCCCCAGCAGCTCGTCTCCACCCTGGCGGGCCTCGCCGGTGGGCTCCCGTCTTACCAACGGATCTCTGCCGGCTTTCCGGGGATGGTGCGCGACGGCCACGTGCTATCGGCTCCCCACTTCGTCTCGCCCAAGGGGCCTGGTGGCAAGCCGACCTCGGAGCTCGAAAAGGCGTGGGGCCGTTTCGACATCCAGAGCGCCTTGGGTGCGGCATTGGGCCATCCGTGCCGCGTGGCCAACGACGCCGACGTCCAAGGGGCAGCGCTCGTTCGCGGTGACGGCCTCGAGCTCGTGATCACTCTCGGTACTGGCGTCGGTACGGCGCTTTTTTGGAAGGGAAAGCTAGGGCCTCACCTGGAGCTGGCGCACCACCCCCTCGGGAAGGCCGGCCAGACCTACAACGAGCTCCTGGGCGACGAGGCGCGCAAGGAAGCCGGCAACAAGAAGTGGAACTCACGGCTCGCAAAGACGCTCGAGGTGCTGCGCGAGCTCGTCTTTTTCGACCACTGTTACATCGGGGGCGGCAATTCGAAGCACGTCACCCTCGAGCTCCAAGACGATGTCCACCTGGCCGACAATGCGGCCGGGATACTAGGGGGGATCAGGCTCTGGGAGCGCGTTTAGCCCTCTAGGCGAGCACGTCTCGCGATGTCATGCGGGCCCAGGCCGCCGACCCGAAAAAGGCGACATAAGCGGCCTGGAGCAAGAGATCCTTCCAAATGCTGCGCCAAATGATCGGCTCGCGGGCCAGATCTGCGAACGCAAGCCAATAGTTGGTAAACAGCCACGGGTGCATGAACGCGACCTGTGACACGCCGTCAAGGATCGCCGACACTATGACTGCTCCGACGGTCATGGCCATGGCCACGATGGGCGCGTCAGTAAAAGTGGAAACGAAAATACCGATAGCAGCCAAGCCGAACATTGACGCGCCCACCACAAGGGCCGCCAATAGGCTCCGGCCGAAGCCATCAAGGAACGGAATGGTGGTACCCGAGAGCGTCACCACTTTGCCGTGGGGGAAGAACGCGAGGCCCGCAATGACGCCAGCCACGACGACAACGAGAGCGGCAGCGATACAAAACAGCGCTACGACCACGGCTTTTGCCAGCAGGAGGCGTCCCCGGCCGGTCGGGCGCACGAGCAGGTAGCGAAGCGTCCCCAGGCTCGCTTCCCCCGCCACCGAGTCGCCAGCGACAACTGCGACCGAGAGCGGTATAAAAAAAGGCATGGTCACGGCGAGGCTCGCCAGCGCTGTGAAGACGCCGTTTTGCGTCGCTTGGTCCAAGAACGCCGGGCCGCCGGCGTGGCTCGGGCCTCCCGTTAGGTAAACGGCGAGCGCAAGGAAGACCGGTACGGCCGCCAAGACTACGAGAAGTGCCCGCACCCTGGCTCGCCCGAAAACCATCCTGGCCTCAACGAGCCACATCGAAGCCCTCCCCGGTCAGGGCGACGAACGCGTCTTCGAGTGACGGGCGTTCGGGCAGGAGCATGCGCACGGCCACGCCGGCTTCGACGAGAGCCCGGCAGCAGTCCTCCGGGCGAAGGCCGTCAAGTGCCCCCGTCAGGTTGTCTCCCGATCGCTCCAAGTGGGACATACCGAGCCGTCCCAGCACTTGGCCGGCGCGCCCCGGGTCGTCCACTTCGACACGAAGGCGCGGGGAGGACGTAGCACGCAGCTCCGCGATGGTCCCTTGGGCGAGGAGCTTGCCGCGGTGCATGACGCCGGCGTGGGTGCACACTTGTTCGATCTCCGACAGCAGGTGCGAGGAAAGGAACACGGTCGTGCCCTCGGAGCCGAGTTGGCGGATAAGGTGGCGGATCTCGCGCGTCCCCTGCGGGTCCATGCCGTTGGTGGGCTCGTCTAGCACGAGGAGCCGGCGAGGGCGCAAGAGGGCGCTCGCCAGACCGAGCCGCTGGCGCATCCCGAGCGAGTAGGCCTTGTACTTCCTCCCGGCCGCCGGACCAAGCCCGACCCTGGCAAGGGCATCGGCGATGCGGGCACCCCGGGTCGAACGCTGGCCGTCACGGCCCATTGCGTCGATACGGACCAGGTTTTCCTCACCGGTAAGCCACGGGTAAAAAGCCGGCCCTTCCACGAGGGCCCCCACGTTGGAAAGTGCTGCCATCGCCTCCTCGGGCATCCGGTGGCCGAGCAACTGCCATTTTCCGGCGCTCGGGCTTATGAGCCCGAGGAGAACGCGGATCGTCGTCGTCTTTCCCGAACCGTTTGGCCCGAGGAACCCGTAGGTGCTCCCCGCAGGGACAGCCAGATCTACCCCGTCGACAGCTCGCAGCCCGCCGAAGAACTTGGCGAGGCCGTGGGTCTCGATCGCGAACTCGTGCGCCGGCACTGACCTTGCTTACCAGTGCCAGCCGGGCCGCACTGCGCGCCCTTGGGCTACGCGCCCTGGGAAGCCGCCGCCTCCAGGGCCGAAGGGGTGACGAAACCGGCGTAGAACCTGCCGTTTGGCATCACGAGCACGTTGAGCAGGTAGGTGCTAAAGAGCCTGGCCTGCTCGCCGGCCACCTGCACCGGAGTTGTCACCGCGGCAAGCGCAGCCTGCGCGCTGGCGCTCGTGAGAGAGCTCGACGTGCCGTGGACGACGGTTGCCCAGCCAGTGCCCGAGGCCCCGAGACCGGTGGGCAACGACCCAAAGGGCTGCCCACCCATCATGGCCAGGCCGAGTTGGTGCGTAACGACCTTGCTCCCGGGGGGCGCCACGAAGTTGAACTCGCTGGCGCTAGGCGCCCCGAGGTTGAGCGAGCCCGTAAAGCCGAGCTCGAGTGCAGGCAAGGTCACGCCCCTGGCGTACACAGCCACCTGCAGCGGGACCCCGAGGAGCGGCCCGCTCGAGCCGACGGCGATGCTGATGCTGCTTACGGTGCTCGGCTCTTTGGGCGTGACGACGAGCTGGTAAGCGGGTTGGCCAGCGACATAGACCGCAGGGCCCTCCGTCACCGAGGTCGTCAACGAGATCTTGGAGAGCACCCTGGAGGCCACTTGCTGGGGGGTCGGGACGAGACCAGCAACCGGCCCAGTCCCAGGAAGGCTCGACCCGCTCGCCGGCCCGACGAAGTGCTCAACCCGCTGGTTGGTGCTGTCCCAGATCCAAGCCTGGTTGGCGTTGCGCACGAGGTCAACTTCGGAGCTCGGGCCCGTGATGAGCGCCAGGCGCTCCTCCTTGGGGCCACCGAGCCAGACATTTACCTTTGAGCTGCCTGACAGCAAAGTCAAGGGGTCGAACCCGGAGCCCGTGCTGGCGGAACTGCCACCGAGCTCGCTCTGCAGAGTCGAAAGAGCCGAGAGCCCGAGGTTGGGCGACCACGTCAGCGTACCCGAGAGCGCCGGTGCCTTGGCCTGGGCGACGTCGGCGACCAACTGCTCGACCGACAGGGCCGGCAGCGTGGGAGGAGAGGCCGCCGCCCCTGAGATCGAAGGCACGGCCGCTCCAGCTGCGACTGCCACCAGTACCACCGCGGGCGCCCCATAGCGCGCTCGCTTCGAAGCTGTTACCCCCCGCCAACTGCCAATCCGGCCAAACTGCATGTCCCAAGGCTACCGCCCGCCTGCCTTCGGCAGGCTGAGAACTACGTTAGACCTACTGCTGCCTCCAGGGACCTTTGCCCTCTTTGAAGAGCACCAGAAGCCTTGCGGGGCCGGCAGAGGTTACAGTGCCAAAGGGGGCAAAGGTTGCCTGTCGTGGCACTAGCCGCGCATTTCAACTGCGCCGGTCGAGCAGGAGCGGGTCCTCGGGCCCCATTTCGAGCTTGCGGTCGGCATGCCAAGCGCGCGCCTCCTCGAGCGATGGCCAACCAATGACCTCGCCGCCGCCCACGACCCTCACCTGAAGCGGACGCGCCCCTTCCACGGCGGGTTCAGGCCCCGTGGCAACGATGTCCGCCCAGGCTGGGCCTGGCGCGGTCGGAGCCCCCGGCTCGGCCAGCGCCGGTGGTTGGTCAAGGCGCGCGCGCCAAGCCCACTTGCGGCCGCCGAACGACCGTTTGCCGGCGCTCCTCTTGGCGACGGGCCTTAGCGGGGTGCCCGGAGCCTGGCCAGGTTCGCCAACCGCCACCAGTTTGTAGACGAACCCCGCCGTCGGGACTCCCATGCCGGTAACAACGTTGGCACCCACGCCGTACATGTCGACGGGCGCGGCGCCAAGCGCCGCGATCGAGTGGGCGTCTAGGTCACCGGTCACGACGAGCTTGGTGGAACGTGCCCCATTTTCGTCGAGGAGCGCCCGGGCCCGAGCTGCCTCCCGGCCGAGGTCTCCCGAATCGATGCGGACCGCCCCGAGCTGCGGCCCGGCTTCCTCGACGGCGTTGCAGATCCCTTGGGCCGTGTCGTAGGTGTCCACGAGAAGAGTCGTGTTCGGGCCGAACGCGCTCACCTGGGCAGCAAAGGCCTCCCTTTCCCCGCGGTAGGCGAGAACGAAGGCGTGCGAGACAGTTCCTGCTGTCGGGATCCCATAGCGGCGGCCCGCCTCGAGGTTGGACGTGCTGGCGAAGCCACCTAGGTAGGCAGCCCTCGCTGCTGCCACTGCGGCACCGGGATCCACCCGGCGGCTGCCCATCTCTATCACTGGCCGCCCACCGGCGGCGCTCGTGATGAGGCTGGCGGCCGTCGCCACGGCCGAGTCGAAGTTCAGCACGGAAAGTACGAGCGTCTCGAGCAGTACCGCCTCCGCGAAACCGCCCTCGACCGTCAGCACCGGCGAGCCGGCGGTGTAGAGCTCACCCTCACGATAAGCGTCGATATGACCCGCAAAACGGTAACCGGCGAGCCATTCGAGCGCTGGCGGGCTCACAATTGAGTTGGCCCGCAACCAAGAGATTTCGTCGGGACCGAACCGAAAGCCCTCTAGGGCCTCCAAGAGACGGCCGAGGCCGGCGAAGACCCCCCACGGCCGGCGGTCCGGTAGCCGTCTCGTGAACACTTCGAACACCGCCGGAGAGGCCGCCCGGCCACTTCGCAGCGCCGCGTCGAGCATCGTCAGCTCGTAACGGTCGGTCAGGAACGCCGTGGTGGCGGGCCTTTGAGTGCTCGGAATCTGGCTGTTCGGCGCCCCTTCGCCCGCAGGGGCACCTCCGCGTGCTCGCGTCGGCCCGGCGCCGCCCTCCTCGGCCGTCACCGCTCACCCACTTTCTGTTTGGCGAACTTCTGGCTGTTTGGCGAACTTCTGGCTGGCCAACTTCCCCAGGTGCCCTTTGGCCCACGACAAAGCGGGAGCGCCTAGGACTCCCCCTGCCCGGCGGCGCTCCCCAGGCCCGTTCTCGGTACGCTCATCGTGAAGGGCGGACGGCTCCGCGTCGTCGAGCGGGGCGAGATCTCCCACCACCCAGGACAAGAGCAGATCGGCCAGCCTCGGGTTGCGGGCGAGGACCGGCCCGTGCAGATACGTGCCCCAGATCCGCCCAGACACTACGCCCTCGCCGGTCCCGTCCTCGTTTCCGACACCAGCCAGCACGTGGCCGGCGGCCGCGGCCCCCGGCAAAAGCGTCGTGAGAGCCCCGTGGTTTTCGAAACCCGTGAGTAGGCCGAGACCGCTCCAACGTCCCGCCGGGCGAACGAGGATCTCACCAATGGCACGCGGCCTCGCCGAAATGCGAGTGACGCAGGGAAGGAGACCGAGCCCCTCAATCGCCTCGCCACCGGCGCCAGCGAAGGCCTCGCCCAAGATCTGCAGGCCGGCACACACGGCGAGAACGGCAGCGCCGGAGGCCACAGCCCGGTGAAGAGCCTTGCTCTCCAGCAACCTCGCCGCCGCGAGCGCCTGGGGAAGGTCCTCGCCGCCACCGACGACGTAGAGATCGCAGCTGTCGGGCACTGCTTGGCCCGCGGTCACGGTGACAACCTCGGCTTCGTAGCGCCTCCAGCGGAGCCGCTGGGCGAGGACCATGGCGTTGCCCCCGTCCCCGTAGGTCCCGAGCAAGTCCGGGTAAATGAGAGCCACAGAGACGGTCGTCACAACAGCCCTCCTTTGCCCGCGCCCCCGCGGTCCGCCTCTCGGTCCGCCACCTCCCTGGGGCCAGCCTCCCTGGGGCCAGCCTCCCTGGGGCCAGCCTCCCTGGGGCCAGCCTCCCTGGGGCCCCGCCTGGCCCGATCGTCACCCGTGCTCCTCGTTGCCGCCAGCACCTGGTGAAAGGCCGTGTAGTTGGCGACCACGTCGGCGCGCCCCGGACCGCTAGCCGCGATCGCAGAGAGTAACCCTGGGTCGCAGGCATGCTCGACTTCCGCGTAGTGGAGCCGCACGGCCAGATCCAAGTAACGCTCTCCCGTCGCCACGACGGGTCTCCCGCGCAAACGCTCGAAGGGCACGTCCCACAGCCAGGAGGGGTCCTGGCCGTCCGCCGTCCGAGCGTTTATCGCCACCACGACCGGCCCCGGGGGCGGCGTGAGCATGGTGAAGACCTCGGCCCAACCGGCCGGGTTCTTGGCGAGCAAGAGGCGGGCCGTCGTACCACCCGACCGAACCGTTGCGTAACGGCCGGCGACCTCCTCGACCTCCGCCATCGCGGAGAGCACCCCGCTGGCCCCGTAACCTAGGGACGTCGCCGCTGCCAGGACTACTACGGCATTGGCCTGGTTGCAACGGCCAGGCAGCCGGAGGGCGACCTCGTGGACCACTCCAGAAGCCTCTACGGCGTACCCAGCGTGGCCGGCCCAGGCAGCTCCCAGCTCGCGGATGTCGGCGTCAGGGAGGTTGGCGCCAGGGAGGTTGGTGTCAGGGAGGTTGGCGCCAGGGAGGTTGGCGCCAGGGAGGTCAATGCGATCGAGGTTGACCTGGTCGACGTGGCCGGCGTCCCGGTCCCGGCCAGTGAGGTCGTCATCGGCGAGCCAGATCACGGGATCAGGCCGGGCGAAACCGCACGACGCGCACCTCCAGCCTCCCGGGGCCGCGCGTCGTCTCGCTTGCTCTTTGCTCGCAGGCTGAGGTCCACCGCCAAAATGCACCTCCCCCCCGCAGCGCGGGCAGCCGCAAGCGTCGCTCGTCCAGGTAAGGCCCGCCCCCACCCATCTCACGTCCGCGGCCACGGCCGCGGCCCAGACCACGAGGGGGTCGTCCGCATTGGCGACAACCACCGACCCTGGCCGGAGCGCTCCGCAGGCTCGCCGCCAGCGCTCGGCGACCTGCCGGACCTCGTTGTTGCGGTCCAGCTGGTCACGGCTCAGGTTGAGCAGGACAATGGCTGCTGGCTCGACCTCCCCCGCCACCAGACCGAGCCAAGCCTCGTCGACCTCGAGCACTGCAGTGGCGCCCGGTCTCCCGCTAGCCAGGGTCGCGGCGAGCCCCGTAGACAGGTTGGCACCCGTTGCATTGGTTATCACCTCCTCACGACCTGCCGAAGACAACGCTCTGGCCAGCAGTTTGGTTGTCGTGGTCTTGCCGTTGGTGCCCGATACAAGCACGACCCGCCTGCCAGCGGAGAAACGCGCCAGTGCCTTGGGTTCCAGTGCCAAGATGACGTGCCCACCGACAACAGACCCGCCGCCACGACCTGTCACCCGCGACAGGGCTCCAACGCCGGCGCCCGCGAGGGCCGCAAGGTGCGCTCTCGCGGGCAACTTGACGGCGGGCGGCATCGAGCCGCCAGCCTCGGCGGCTTGCACCGGCCCAAATTGTGGCGCGGATGGCACCGGAGTCTCTAACAATCGTCAGACCTCGCAACTGAGTGCCCAAGGGGGCGGCTGCCAAGCTACAAGAACGCACTCGTTCACCTAATCTCTCCAGCGAGCGAACCAGCGGGGCTAATCTCTATTGACTTGGGTTCGTGAGGACCTTGGCGTGGGTGGTAGCTCCTTCTTGCTGGTGGGTAGGGGTTCGGTGTGTGTCCTCTCCTGACGAATAGTCGGGATCCCTGACGTTTAGTCGGTATACTCGATAGATGGTCTGTTTGGGTGAACTGGACGAGGGTCTGCGAGCCTCGCCGCGGTGCGCAACATCGCTTCGCCGTTGGCGTCGCGGACCAGCCATGATGTCGAGGACTTCGAGCAGGAGATCATCGACCAGGAGCCACTGGTCCGATCCTGGTGGCTGGCCACTACGTCCGGCTATATCCACGTCCGCGACGATCACGTCGAGGCGGCCTGGACGGCCGCGAACCGGCGCTTGGAGTCCCGCTTCGAGGAAGGAGGATGAGCTGATGCGCTGGAACCTGCGATTGAAAGCCGCCGAGCGTGGTATCTGGAAGTCCGCCGAGATGCGTCGCCGTCTCGCGGAGGCCGGTCTGGAGTTCTCGGCGGGGAAGATGTCGGCGCTGTGGGCGGGGAACCCAACCTCGGTCCGCCTGGACGACCTGGACGTGATCTGCGCCGTGCTGGACTGCGACCCGGCCGAGCTGCTGATCCCTGAGCCGGACAAGGTCGCCGCCCGCCGGCCCAAGACCGACAAGCCGGCCAGCACAGACGGGGCGCCGCCGGTGGTGAGACCCCGCTTCGGGAAGGCCAAGCCCGAACCTCCCCTGTGACGCGCCCCCCGGCGCGCTGCAACGCCTGTCAGACCAGAGGGGTCGCGTGGGCCCGACCGCGAGTCGATCTCTGTTAGGAGTGCCTGCCCGGCGGGCCGTTCACGCCGCCACCATGCGCCAAGTGCGGCTCCGGGCGGTATTTCAGCGAGGGGCTCCGCGGAGGCTGTCAATATTGCAGTCGCCGCACTGCTGTAGGGGAAGCACAGGCCTGCCGGCTGTGCATCGAGCAAGCCCGGCTCGACCACCGGGCACGCACCTGGCCGAACAGCATCAACCCCCACCTCTTCGTCGGCCGCCGCAGCGCGCCTCGCCTCACCCCCGTAGGAAGACAGTTCCCCTGGGAACACACCAACCTCAGACCCCAAGCCCTACGAGAAGGCCGCATCCTCCAAGAGATCCACACCACCGGCGGCGCCATCCGCCGAATCTGGGACCTCTTTGGCATCACCGTCCACACCGCCATGCGCTACGCCGATACCCTCGAACATCCCGACATCGCCCACCGCGGCGAACAGTTTATGTCTATTGACCTAGACAGGTACCTGTCTAAGACGGTAGACTAGAGGGGTGACCGCCCGGGTGCTGATCCGAAAACTGCGAGAACGTGGCTGCGATCCCATGCGCCAACGGGGATCGCACCAAATCTGGCGGTGCGGCAGCTGCCAGACAGTGATCCCCGTGCACGCCGGCGATCTAACCCCGGGCACGCTCCGGTCCATCGAACGCGACCTTGAGCCATGCCTCGGTCCCAAATGGCTGACCAAATGAGAAACGACACCGACACGAACATGAAGGAGGAGACCGTGACCACCTACACCGCCCGCCTCGAACACGAGAGCGACGGGCGCTGGTCGGTCGAGCTCGAGGAAGAACCACGCATCCATACCTGGGGCAAGACCATCGACCAAGCACTCACCCGGATGCGCGAAGCCGCCGCCTTGTGGTTCCAGACCGAAGAAGCATCGATCGAGCTCACCGCCCGCCCGGTGCTGCCCAAAAGCACCGGCAGAACCGTCGAACAAGCCCGAAAGGCCCGAGACCAAGCCCGCACTGCCGACCGCCTCGCCATAGAACAGACCCGCAAGGCAGCCATCGCGCTCACCACCCGCGGCATCAGCATGCGCGACGCCGCCACCATACTCGGCATCTCCCACCAGCGCGTCCACCAGCTCCTCACACCCGAAACCACACCCAGCCGCAAAGCCGGCTGACAGCCGGTTCCCCCAACCCACGGCCACCCGGTAGGCTCCCCACCCTCCAGTTCCCGGGAACCGGTCGGAATTCCTACGAACTCACGGGGCTAATCCAGGGCTAATCCAGGGCTAATCCCGCATGGCTGCATCTGTGTCGGCGAGAGCCCGCTCTTCGGGCGACAGGTCGTGCTCCACCAGGTAGGCCTCCTGGCCCACTCGCCAGAGAGCTACACCCCTCGGCAGCGCGACGAGGAGCTGGCGCTCAGTCCAACTGAGGCCGAGGAGCTCGCCGGTGCTGTCGGCCTCCCCCGGAGCTTGGGCAAAACAGACTCTTGTCTCGGCGTCTGAGAGAAGGCCTTCCGCGAGGCGCTGCTGCTCAGAACCCTCCCCACCGGCAGCGCGGAGGTCCGAGGTCCGGTGGAGCACGGCGATGTTGGCCACCCCATAAGCACGCGAAAGCTTGAAGGCGGCCTGCAGCCAGCGCGCGGTGGCGAGGTGGGACAGCACGGCCCATGCCTCATCGAGCACGACCAGGCGCTTGGCCGGCGGCCCGGACACGAGCGCGCTCTGGAGCCACGACAGGGCGCAGATCATAAGGAGCCCGAGGGCCGGTGAAGCGTAGAGCCGGGATAGGTCGACGACAACCATGCTCGCCGAGAGGTCGACATCGGGAGACGTCTCTCCGTCGAACATGCCGGCCAGGTCCCCACAAACGAGCCGGCGGAGCTCCAGGGCCACCTGGCGCCCGTCATGGCGCAGCTCGTCCACCTTGGCGCCGAGGGAGCGCGCCTCGCGTGCGTCGGGGGCCAGGAGCGCCTCGGCGACGGACGCGAGCGTGGGAGGGAAGTGCCGGGCCTCAGCTGCCGAAAGGGCCACGTCCAAAGCGGCGTGCTCCTCTGGGAGCAGGCGCCGTCCTAGGGAGCTTTCGAGGAGCGCGCCGAGCAGCTCCAACCTCAGCTGGTGCACCCCAGGGCCTGCGCTCGAGGCACCGCCGGCAGCCGGGCCTCCCGCACCTGGGATACCGGCACCCTCAGCCAGAGGGGCCCGAGAAGCGAGGTCGAGCGGGTTGAGCCGAAGCCCAAGGCCTCGGCCGAGGCGCAACGGGGCCACACCGCAGGCACCGGCCAGGCCGGAATACTCGCCCTTGGGGTCGAGGACCCAACAGCGACGGCCAAAAGACAGCTGGCGCCACAAGAAGCTCTTGACAAAAGCAGACTTGCCGCGGCCGATCTGCCCGATCACGACCATGTTGGGGCTCGTAAGCCCGCCGCGCGAATAGCACTCCCACGGGTCGAAACAAAAGAGGCCCCCCGACGCCTCGATCCCGACATAACAGCCATCGACCCCGAGCCCCTCGGGCACGACATAGGGATACAGGGTGCGAAGCTCCACGGTGGTGCCCCGGTGCGACGGGGGCACGCCCCGCCGGTGCCTCACGCCGCCCAGCACCGGACACCCCAGAATCGGACAGGCCAGCACCGGACAGGCCCGTGGCTCGTCTCTCTAGCCACTCTATTCGCCCTATGCCGACGTCGACGGACCGGCCTCAGAGGCCTCGCCCAAAGGGCAGTGCCCAAATGAGCGCTTCCTTTTGCTGGCCATAGAGCGCGCGCAGGCACAATCTCGCAGCACCAGCCGAACGCTCGAGCTCAGAGCAGCAACGCCGAAGTTCCTCTTTGCTATCAGCCGAGACCGAGACATAACCGGCCAGTTGGAAAGCGCCCCTCCCATCAGCGAGCTCCTCCTCTCTCCCCTCTACCGCCTCGGCCTGGCGCCGGTGCCGGGCGGTCTCCAAGAAGCCTCCTTGCGCGCGAAGCTGGGAGTCAGCGAGCTGCGCCGTCCGCGAGCTCTCCGCGTCGCGGGCAGCTCTGTCCGGGGGCACGGGGGCCATGACGACGGAGAAGGAGCGGCGGCCTCTGCCCACGAGCAGGGGCGAGAGGAAGTCCGGCCCCACTCGAGCCCTAGGCCACTCCGCGACCCAATAAGTCCGGTGCCACCACCCTTCGACACGCACTTCCGCCCAGCGTTCTTCCACGGCGAGCGGCCAGGGGTAGGAACGAGGGTGCCGGTCGAGCCTCGCCACCAAAGACGCCCCGAGGGCCGCGGCAGTGCCCTCCGCGTCGAGCGGGCCGTCGCAGGCGATACCGGCACTGTGGAGCTGCGCCCTGAACGAGCTCACCTCGTTGCGAAGCTCAGCTGCCACCTCCTCAGGCAGCCGGAGATGACGGCGCGACACGGGAGAACGCACGGACACAACGAGAAGGGTCTCGTGACGCCACGAACGGGCGCCGGCGCCTTCCAAAAGGTCTCCGTGGCCGGCAAAACTCGCGCTCTCAGGGTCACCGGCCACCCTCAAGTGCTCGAGGAGGGGTGTGGGGTCCCCAGGCAGCGCCCGCTGGCACCATTGGAGCCGGACAAGTGAGCTCCTCTGGTTCGCGACCGACTCCAGTACAGCGGCCCACGCTGCGAGGCGCCGCTCCTTTCCAGGCCCATCGAGTAGGCAAAACTGCCCTCCCCGCGCCCGCATCAATGCAGCCGCCGTACCGGACGCTTCGTCGAGCACCAACCCGAGAGGCCCGTCGGGCCCTGTCGCCGCAAGTTCGCTCAAGTACGCGTGAGAGGCAAAGGTCTTTGCCGGCAACCGGAGCGCGCTGGCGCCCGGGATGTGCCCAATCGGAGAAGATACTTGCTTCTTGGTGCGCGCGACGAACGACGATGCCAATCCCGCCCACTGGAGCCCGCTCCTCCCGTTCACCGGTCGGCATGCAGCTCCTGCCGACAAGACAACCCCGGCCGCTGCGGCGAAGCCGCCGGCGCCCGGCACGTCCTTCAGGACCAAAAAGGCAGCTAGCACCGACGCCGCTACGAGCCCAAGTTGGCCGCCACCCAGGCCGAGAAGGAGGCCGTTCTTGGCTAGGGGCTCAAAACGGTAGCCGTGGCTTGCATTGGCGCCATCGACTTGTTCAGGCATTGGTCCCACCTCGATGGCCCGCGTTTGGCGCGGGCTTCCCCGAGGTTGGCCCAGGCGGCCGAGGCGAAACCGGCGAAGGTGGGCGCGCTGGCCCGAGAGGGTGGTCTTCTGGCCCGCCGCCTGAATGGCCGCCGCCTGAATGGCCGCCGCCCGAGTGACCTCCGCCCGAGTGGCCGCCGCCAGCCTGGCTGAGGAGCATCCCCGCAACGCCGAGGTCCCCACTTTGCCTGCCTGCGCTCGGCCCACCGGTGACGGCCCTTGCACTAGTTGCGAACGAGAGCGCCCCTCGCATAGCCCTATCGGCCGCGCGCACCGGCTGGCGGGACAGGTCGTGAAGGTGCGCCACCGAAGAGACCTCGACAAGTGGGACCATCTTGAACAGCGCAAGAGGGCTGAACGCAGCGATCAGCAACATGGCTGTCCCGCTCACGACGGACCCACCTCTATTGGCGGTTAGCGCCGCCGTACCGAGTGCGAGGACCCCGACGATTACCGGCTTCATGAGCAACAATGACGCCAATAACGATACGAACCTTTTTGCAAAATGGCTTGTAGCCGGCCAGATCACTCCCGCCAGCGCGAGTGGCATGAAAAAGACCGCCACCTCGATGGCAACCGCCCGCACGGCCAGTTCGAGCCATAAGAGCAAACCGCCGGCGATGACGACCACGCTCAACAAGAGGGTTATGGCGGTCGCGCCGCCCGTAAGTCCGGCCGATATTGCGTGAATGAAGTCGGATTTCATGCGCGGGGCGACGTCTGCGACTATTGCCTTCGACAAGGCATCCGTGGCGGAAAGACCTTTCCCAGTCAGCTTTACAGATGCTATGCCTCCAAGGACGGCGACGGGGAGCCCGACTCCCCAGACCCTTGCAAGCCGCCGCAAGTCCTGGCGGAGCACCGGTCCGATCGTGCCCGCGAAGAGGAGGGGCCCGACCACGAGCTTCAGCACCGGCTCCAATAACGTGATCGTTCCAAACCAGCTGTTGCCCTCCGACTTGCTAACACTCGTCGTCGCCTTGACCACGGTACCAAGAACGGCGTTAACGAGCGAGGCTACGGCGGCTTCTTCGAGCTTGACAAGATAATGGAAGAAGCCCTTGACAATGGCGTCGGCCAGGCCGCTGCCGACGCTGGCACCGCCAGGGCCGAGGAGGGACAGCGCCGGCGACAAAAAGTTGCCTGAGATAAATGCCATCAGCGGATGTTCCCGCCCTGGTTGAAAAAGAAGGTGATTATTTGGTTGGCCCCCCCGATCAGAAGCGCGGCGAGGGCGGACACGATGAGGCCTCGACGGCCGTTGTAGGACTGCTGGTAGTTGTGCGAAAAGTGGCCGAAGGCCCACATGATCCCCCCGATGATCACGCCCACAACTGAGGCGATCAACGCCCAGTGGCCGACGCCGCTCGCCAGACCCTCCAAGACGGCTGTGCCCGGGAGACCATTTTTGCCGGAGAACTTCAAGTCGACACCGGTCGACGTGGCGAGGAGCAGGTGGTTGGCGATGAAGCGAACGTGCATGGCGGCTCCTTGGCTGTTGTTCGTGACGGTGATTGGAGGCGCTCGACGCCGAGGGCCCGGCTCTGCCGGCCGAGGGCCCGCCGCACCGTGCTTTCTGGTGCTTGGCTACCCCTTTCATACTATCCCATAGTTCTCGTATACTTTCAACTCATGTTGGTAATTTCCTCAGCAACGACCGCCAGCGTGCGGTACTGGCAGGCCTCGGCCCTCCAGTCCGTCTGGCTCGGCAACGGGACCGCCCTTCTCGGGCTACATGGCCGGCCGCCAGGCTCCGGCGTAGACGCCCACGAGCTCCGCGACCTGCTTGCCGGCAGGCACCCAGGTGGTGGCGGGGCCATAACCGCGAGGCCCGGGCAGCGGCGTCGCCAAGGATGGGACCTCGTCTTCGGAGCGCCCAAGTCGGTGTCGCTCCTGGCGGCCGCGGGCGATGAGGAGGGCACGAACCCAGTGCGCGCTGCCTTCCGCGAGGCCGTTGCGGCGACGTTCTCTTTGCTCGAACAAAGGGGCGCATGGGTCTACAGCCATGGGAGGCGGGAGAGGTCGGCGGGTATCGTGGCCGGTGCCTTCGAGCACATGAGCGGAGGCGCCGGGCAGCCGCACCTCCACGCTCACGTCGTACTCGCCAACCTCGCGGCCCGCGAGGACGGGCAGTGGGGCTGTCTCGTCGGGAGCGAGCTCTGGCGATGGAGGGAAGGGCTAGGCGCCTGCTTCCAGCTCGCCCTCCGCGCCGGCCTGGCGGGCGCAGGGCTGTCACTCTCATGGGACATCGGACCTGGTGGCCTTGGCGAGGTCGTGGGGGTCACGAGCGAGGCCCGCGCCGTGGCGAGCAGCCGGTCGCTAGCCACAAGGGCCGGCGCCATCTGGTTCGGGACCGCCACAGCCCGGACAAACCGGGTCGCCCAAGGCCGCAGCCGCGGCGGGGAGGCTGCGAGATCTGGGGACCCGCGCACCACCGGGCCCAACGGCGCGACAGCCCAGGCAGCTCGCGAGCTGGGAAGAGCTTCTAGCGGCGTAAGCCTCCCACCACCCCCGCCCCATCCCGGTGCGGTCGCTGAAGCCCTGGCGCGACGGCAGTCCTCCTTCGCCGAGCCAGACGTCTTCGTAGCCCTGGCCGAGGCGTGCCCGGCCGGGCTCGACGCGAGACAGGCCGCCAAGTGGGCCCTCGAGTGGTGCGGCGGGGCCGCACCGGGACCGCAGCGAGAGGGTGTGACCGCCGCCCGCGCGCCCGGCCGCGCGCCCGGCCGCTGGACGACCTCGCTGGCGGGCCACTTCGACCGCCAAGTGACCTCAGCCGAGGTCGAGGGCCGCCTGGCCCACTTGGGGGAGGTCACGGCGGAGCTCGCATGGCAGGAGCTGGAGGCGCTCGGTTTTGGTGGCGTGACGGCGCGGGCTGGCGCTGAGCTCGCGTGTTCTGGCCGGGCGCTCGAGGTGCTCCCCCGTGCCCCGTGGCTCGCTCAGGCAGCCTGCCTCGATGCTGCCCGCGCCGTCTGGCAGGCTGCGGGCATGACCGTCCTCGTGGCGAGCCCGTCGAGTACCTCCGAGATGCGCTGGCGGGTGCTCACGTCGCTACGTTCCCCCGAGGTCGGCGGACCGGGTCGCCCGGCCCGGCGCGTGCTCGTTGTCGACGCAGCCGACCGGATCGGGCCGGCTGGACTAGCCCGCCTTGCAACCAACGCCGCCAGCTCGGGCACGAAACTGGTCCTCGTCCCGGGCGGGACAGCGCCTGGGCACGGGGAAAGCATGGCCGCGTCGCTCGACGAGCTCCTCGAGCGATCCCCCCTGCCGAGCCTGACGCCGGTACTGCCCTCCAGCCTGCCGGCGCCCGTGCCAATGTTCACGACGGTCTCGCTGCCTGGCCTGGCAGTCCATGGGGCCTTCACGGGCGCGGACGCCATGGCGCAGACTGCCGCTTCCTGGCTGGAGCGCCATCTCTCGGGCGAGCAGGCTCTTATGGTCGCGCTCGGCCCTCCCGAGGCCGAGGCCCTCAACCTGGCAGCCCGCTCGGCGCTCAGACTTCCAGGCGTACAGGGTGAGACGGCCTTCGGAGGGCGTCTCTATGCGCCCGGCGAGCTGGTCATGGCGCTCCGGCGCGTCGGCGGCACCCGGTCTGGCGTCGGGGCCGGGACGCGCGGCACGGTGCTCACGGCCGCCCCAGGCTCGCTTGAGGTTCGGTGGCGAACACCGTCAGGCCCCATCACGGCCAGCGTGGGCCTCGAGCACGCCCGCGACGTCGGCTACGGCTACGCAACCACGGTGCCCTATGCCGCCAAACAGGATGACCGCGGCGCGCTCCTCCTGCTTGGCGATCCAGTCGCGCTCTCAGGGCGCGCTCACGTTGCAGCCGAGGCGTGGCTCACCATGGCCGGACCTGGTATGCCGGCGCCCCCACCGGGGGCTCCTGGCGGGCGGCGATGGCAGACGGCGGTCTCGGAAATGGCCGTGGGCTGGCCCGACGAAGAGATCCTCAAGAGCGTTGGGCCGAGGCCGCTCGACAGGCTCCGGCGGGAAGCTTGGGAGCGTCAGGTGGCGGAAAGGGCCCTCGAGCGCGCCTACGAGGAGGCACTTGGAGGGCGGGCACCGGCACGGCGGGCAAGTGTCGGGGGGTTGGCGCCCGACCGAGCCGGGCTTGCCGGTGAGGCCAGGCGCGCCCCCCAGGCCCCGGGCGCCAGAGAGCCCAGCAGCGCTGGAGAGCTGCGGCTCGCGAGCCGGGGCCGGGGGGCAGCGATGGCGCCCCGGATCTGAGGCCGAGAGGCGCGAGAATCCCTTGATGAAGATGGGCCGGGCAACGAGGCGGTTCGTGGCCCGTTACTGGCGCCCTCTCCGAGCAATTATCGGCCTGGTCCTCCTCGGCCTCGCAGTCTGGTTCATAACCGGCAAGACGAGCGAGCTTTCCGGGGCCAGTGCCTTCCTTGTCGAGGTGCGCTGGTACTGGCTCGCCCTAGCTGGCATCGTCGAGCTCGCGAGCTACCTCTCGATGGCGTCGATGCAGCGAGCGCTCCTCCTTGCCGGTGGGACGGCGGCAAAACTCAGGCGGGTCGCGCCCTTGACGTTCGCCGGCAATGCGGTCCAGTCGGCCCTCCCCGTGGGGGCTGCCTTTGCGGGGCTCTATTACTTCCGCCAGTACGAGCTGCTCGGTGCTGACGACGTCCTCTCGGGCTGGGTAGTCATCTCGAGCGCGCTGTCGTCTTTCGCGACACTGGCCGGCCTGGCAGGGGTCGGCTTGGCACTGGCCGCCTCGCTCGGCACGGCGTTCGACCTCGTCGAAGCGATCCTGGTTGTCCTCGTCCTCGCCTTGGTGGCGGCACTCGCCTGGAACCAGAGGACGAGCCTCTACCGCTTCGCAGTGAGACTGGCCGCCTTCGCCGAGAGGCGCACGCACAGGGCACAAGGGGAGCTCACTGGGCCCGTAGCGAGGGCAATCCAGCGCATCCGGTCTGTCGCCCCGAGCTCGCCGGGCTGGGCTACCGTTCTGTCTTGGGGGACGGCAAGCTGGCTGTTTGACTGTGCGTGCCTCATGTTCTCCTTCCTGTCCGTCGGTACGGGCGTCCCCTGGCTGGGCTTGTTGCTCGCTTATTGCGCCGGCCAGCTGGCCGTCAACCTTCCCATCACCCCTGGAGGGCTCGGGGTAGTCGAAGGGAGCCTCATGGTCGCTCTGGTCGCCTTTGGCGGCGCCAAGGCCGCCACGGTCGCGGCCGTCCTGCTCTACCGAGTGATCTCGTTCTGGATCCCGTTGCCGATCGGGGGTGCTTGCTACCTGGCGCTCAACCGGCTGATGAAGCGCCAGGCACGCTCTCCGCTCACCCAGTTAGCCACTTTTAGCGCTCACGAGACCGCTAACGGAGAAGTCGTTGCGGGCGACGGCAAGTTGCCCCTCTTGGCCAGCGAGGCGCCCGATGGCGGAGAGCTCCAGGACAGCCAGGCCGACGGGAGGCGCCCGGCGTGAACAGACGAAACGTCGATGGCGGCCAACGGCCTCGCTGGCAACGGCTAGCGGTCCTGGTCTTCGTGGCCGCCCTGGCCGGCACCTACCTGAGCGCCTGCTCGGCGCACCCTCCCGTCGGCCTCGCCAATTGCTACCAGGACCTTCCACTGGCCGTGGGGGCGCTCAACGCGCCCAAGGGCAGCTACAAGCTCCACGGCGTGAAGCTCGTGAGCCCAGAACTGATGGCGCACCTTGTAAAGAAGCGGTTCCCCAATAACCCCTCTTCGAACTACAAGCCTCCCCCGGCCGGCTCAAAGGTGTGCGCGTTCGGGTTTACCGGTGAGTTCCCCGCCGGCCAGGTGGCAATGGCACCCCCCCACGTTTCGGGCAAAGCGGCGATAGTGCTCACCACCACAAAGCGCGAGCTGCTTTTCAGCTTCGTGCTCGCAAAGCTACCCGTGCGCTTCAGCCGCCCCTTCACCTAGACGGCACGCGCAGCTCAGGTCGAGAGCAGCTCTCTCGCCCCCCGGTCAGTGGAGGGGTGGCGCAACTTGGACATGGCACGTGCCTCTATCTGGCGAATGCGCTCCCGGGTCAGGTTGAAGTGCTCACCCACTTCGTCCAGGGTGCGCGGCTCTCCGCGGTCCAAGCCAAAACGTAGCCTCAGTATCTCGCGCTCGCGCTCGTCCAAGGCGACCAGCATCTTGCCGACCTCCCCGGAAAGCAGCGAGGCAGCGGCCGCCTCGAAAGGTGACACGGCCGAACGGTCCTCGACCACATCACCCAGCTCGGCGTCGCCATCCTCGCGTAGCGGCTCCGAAAGCGACAGAGGCTCGGCCGCGTGCCGCAAGATCTCGACGACCTTCTCTTCTTCGAGCTCGAGGTCCATCGCCAACTCGGCTGCAGTTGGCCGGCGGCCCAGCTGGCCCTCCAGGCGCCCGCGAGCTTTGGTCACCCGGGTCAGGAGGTCTCCCGCGTGGACGGGCAGGCGCACTGTACGACCGGTGTTGGCTATCCCTCGCGTGATGGCCTGGCGGATCCACCAGGTGGCGTACGTCGAGAACTTGAAACCCTTGCGCCAGTCGAACTTCTCGACGGCGTGCATCAGCCCGAGGTTGCCCTCCTGCACCAGGTCAAGCAGGGGCAGCTCGGCGGCCTGGTACTTCTTTGCGATCGACACGACCAACCTCAAATTGGCCTTGACGAATGTCTCGGCAGCGTCCTCGCCCTCTCGCACCGCTCGGCGCAGCTCCCGCTTTCGCGGCGTTGAGAGCGCCTTCCCAGAACCGAGCTCGACCCGAGCGGCACGGCCGGCCTCAATCGCCTGAGCGAGACGGGCCTCGTCGTCCTTGGTCAGCAGCGAATGCTTACCGATGTCGTTGAGGTAGAGCCGGACCAAGTCCTCCTCAGGCTGCGCGGCGTGATTGTTTGGCACCCTAACCCGTCGTCCTCACATTAAAGGGCACGCGAGGCGTCCCCCCGATCGGTCCTTTCGCGGCCAACCAACATAACCAGGCACTTCTTAGTGCCAGCCGCATTCAACCTATCTGCGCCCCTGTGCACCGTGGCCTCGAAGAGGCATGATATCGGGCCCACGGCCTGTGTGAGGCTATCCAAGGAAATCTCATCACGCATCGCCATAACTAGACCACTTGCAGTGCTGCCGGGAACGCCGGGACGGGGTATTCACGTACCCGTGGCCTCGTCCGTGGGCCCATCGGCTTGCGGCTCGCTGGCTCCCCCCGCCAGCTGGGAAAGCACCCCGAGCTCCCCAGCCGAGGTCGCTGCCTGGCGGTTTGCCGCAGTCAGGGCCGCGAAAACCTCCTCCCGGTGGACCTGCACCTCCTTAGGCGCGGTTATGCCGAGACGGACCTGGTCGCCACGCACCTCCAACACGGTAACCACTATGTCGTGGCCAATGACGATGCTCTGGTGGACATGTCTCGTCAGTACAAGCACGCTCGCTCCTTCCCTGGGCGATGCGGCTGAAGCCTACTGGCTCGGCAAACGCGGGCAGGCGCAACCCTACAGCCACGGCCCCGGCAATCCATTACACCCCTGATCCAGCCGAACACATGGTCCCCATTGAGCCTCCTGGCACCCGGCCCTCAAGGTGGTCGGCCGGGCGCCCGAACCTTAATTACCTGTAACCAGATCCTCCCAGCCGCCGGCATGGCTGACCGTACAAAGGAGCGGATGAGTGCCTCATCTAGCGCTAAGGAACCTGAAGACCGCCACCCGCCTCACGCTAGGTTTCGGCCTCGTGACAGCGCTGCTGGTGGTGATAGCTGTCCTCGGTTGGACGAGCAACAGTTCGGCGCGCTCCAACGACAGGGCGACCAACGCGAGCATCGTGAACAGCGCTCCCGACCTCGCCCTGGCGATCGACGCCCTACATATTGGCCTCGACGAGAACTCGGTTGCCGGCGACTACCTGGCCCACGCCCCCGCTGCGGGGGACCTGGCCTCCTTCAAGGCCGACAGCCAGAGTTTCTTGTCCGCCTACCGCTCCGCTCACGCCTCCGGGCCCTACGACGCCCCCCGGCGCGCGGCGGAGCTCGCCGCCTATAACACCTACGAGGCGACCTCGAACGAGGCCAACGCCCAATTCGCCGCTGGCAGGTACGCTAAGGCCGAGTCCCTCATCGGCCAGCTCTCAGTTGGCTCGATCTACACACCTGCCATGCAGGTCCTCACGCACCAGGACAACCAGACGGTCCACGCGAACGACAGCGCCATGTCGTCGGCAAACACCAACAGGACGGTAGCGCTCATCATCGGGCTCGTCGCGCTGGCGGTGGCGATCGGCCTCGCCTTGGCGATAATGCGGTCGATCACCAGGCCCTTGAAAGAGGCCAAGCGGGTGCTAGACCTCTCCGCCGGCGGCGACCTCCGTGTTCGCGCGGACATCGACTCCACAGACGAGATCGGCGACATGGCCAAATCCCTCAATCATCAGCTCGAAGCTCGCCAGGGACTCCTGAGGCAGATAGGGGAAATGGCACGCGCCCTAACCTCCGCCTCCGATGAGCTCAGCTCCATATCCTCACAACTCGCCAGTGGCTCCGAGGAGGCCTCCGTGCAGGCCACGGCGGTGTCCGCGGCAGCTGAGCAGGTATCTGCAAACGTGGGGTCCGTAGCCGCTGCGGCGGAGGAATTCTCAGCTTCCATCGGCGAGATCGCTCGCTCTGCGGGGGACGCATCCCGGGTTGCCAGCGACGGGGTGGACGTGACCCGTGCCACCAACGACACGGTCAGCCAACTAAGCGATTCGAGCAACAAGATCGGCGAAGTCGTGCAGCTGATTGCCTCTATTGCCCAGCAGACCAACCTGCTCGCGCTCAACGCGACGATAGAAGCAGCGAGGGCGGGCGAAGCGGGGCGAGGTTTTGCCATCGTCGCCAACGAGGTGAAAGAACTAGCCAAGCAGACGGCCAGTGCGACCGATGAAATCTCGCGGACGGTGGAAGCGATCCAGGGCGACTCCCAGGCCGCTATCGAGGCGATTACCCAGATCGACGAGATAATGGCAAAAGTCAGCGCGGCCCAGACGGCCATAGCGTCTGCCGTTGAGGAGCAGACTGCGACGACGTCAGAGATCGGCCGCACCGTCAACGAGGCCGCTTCGGGCTCCGGGGAAATAGCCCGCAATATCGCCGGGGTGGCCACCGCGGCCCAGCAGACCACGGTGGCCGCCTCGAGCACCCTCCAGGCTTCCGGCGAGCTCTCGCGGATGGCAAACAACCTCGAGGGCCTGCTGGTCGGCTACCAGTTCTGACAGCCTCCTGGGCGTGCGGCCCGCCCGGGCCGCGCTAAAGACCGCCCGGTCTGGCACGCGTTCAAGGCGCGCGGGAGATGGCAGCGTCGGTAGGCCGAGCACGCCCGGCCTACCGACGCTCTGGTTGTCATTTGCCGAGCTGCGCCGGCGCTCTCATGCTGGCCATTCGCCGAACTGCGCCGGCGCTCTCATGCTGGCGCAGCAGCCGCCGCCCTTCAGGCGGGCGCCGTCCAGATGCTCACGACGACCGGCTCTGCCATCCAGGAAAAGCGGACCTCCTGGGCGAGCTCGAGACGGCCGGCCGGGTGAGCGACAGGTCCCTCGCTG
>JAJYMM010000093.1 GCA_021787035.1 Actinomycetes bacterium | reverse complement strand
GGCGACCACGGCACCCGCGTCCACCTCCTCGCGCTCGGCGAGGACCGGCCTCTTGGCCCGTCCAGCCATGGCCACCCTCCTGTTAGTGGAAGCACCAGCCAGCCCCTCCGGGCCGGCCAGCGCCCACATTAGTGCAAGCCCAGGGGCGAGTTGCTTCCACTAAGGGTCATTAGGAGAAGTCCTCGTCATCGTTTCGGCGCAGTACCCAAAGGCCCCCCAAGGAAGGGACGCGCCACGTAATCAAGGTGGATGCGGCTAATCTCCACCGCCCAGACGCTGGGGCCCATTGATAACGTCAGACTCCCAGCTGATGTCCTGATCAGCGGTCACGCGCATGACCTCAAGGCGTTCATCGATGAGAAGACGGTCCACACAGGCGCGTGACGCGCCGAGGTAGGTGCCCTGCATGTCCACGTCGGTGGCCACACACCAAGCACGGTCGTCGGGCCACCAGAGGCTTGGGCTCCGGTAGTTCTCGACCGGTTCCCCAGCAGTGTATGGGTCGACGGACCCGTCCGTGAAGGACTTCTCTGGTACCGCGCTGAGTGGACCGCAGGCCACGACCATGGGGCGGTTCCACATGGCCAGGCGCGGCAGAGAGGAGTCACCTCGCAAGCCGACCATGTGGGCGTAACCTTCCCAAACCGAGCACCAGCAACGCTCCGGGGTGCGCGTGAACTCAGCGAGGATTTCGCAAAGTACCCGTGTAAGGCGCAGGGGGAGCGAGCCGCTCTGAGGGGCTCGCTCCCATAGCCGAGGCTGAGCCCCGAGCCCGCCATCCTCGCTGGCGGTGATCGAGGGCCACTGCATCGCGGGGTGCACGACCTTGCCGTTGGCTTCGGCGACCTCGCGCCAGCGAACCTCACGCCACACAATGTCATGCGCCTTCGCGCAGAAAGAGACGCCAGTGGCTGACTCGCAAAGAGCAAGGTCGCGTTCATCCGCCTGCCTTCTCGCTGGGTGGAAGATTCTGACGTGGTCCTCGAACGCATCTGGCACCAGGCTCCGCACTTGACCCGCCACGCCGTCGGTCCCCGCCACTACCCAAGAACCCGCCTGAGTGACATGAGCCGCGTCGCTAATGTCACCCGCCAGCCATGGCACCCAAAGTGCGTTCAGGATGTGTCACCGACGCTCACTTCCGGTTCATACTAGAGACAGTCCTACGTTCACCCCCGCGACGGGTCGGCGTCGCGGAATTCATTGGTCGCAGCATCAAGCGGTCGCCTACTGGGGCGAAAGTAACGTAGGTCTGGGAGCGCTGCGGCTCGAGGAATCTGCTTGCCATAAAGTCTAGCCTCGGCCTTTCACGCCAGTACCAGCCTCTGAGCTGGGAGGGCCCCCGGTGTTCCTGTGCGCCCAAAAAACACCCTCAGCAGTCCCTGACGGCAACCCGTTGGCGCCCGCCGACGGGCGACGACGGGGCCCCAGCCGTGCTTTTCGCCATGGACGGCGCCTCCCGGGTCATCAACCGGCTAGGGGCACGTTATCTCGTTGGTAGGACTCTCACCCGCCCACGTTGAGGGTGAGTAGCCAGCCCTCGTAAAGGTGCCGTAGGCACCGCCATACCAGAACGTGGAAATGCATCCGCTATAGCGGATGTTTTGATTTCCTGAAGCGGCGGTTCCTGACACTGCCCCACTGGCCTTCGGGACACCAGCAGCATAGATGGCCTGGCCCCCAGTAAGGTGAACCTCTGCGTCACAAGACGAAGTCCAGTGCCAGCTCGTGTCCTTGCCAGGATTCGAGTAATGCACATATTGAGTGAGATAGACGTTGCAAACGATCGTCGCGTCTGGAGCCGCCAACGGGCCAGTGGTTGCACCCGGAGTAGATGGACTATGCGGTGAAAGTACTACCGTGACCGGCCCAGAAACAACAGGAAAGACAGGTGAAGCTGTCGTGGGCCAGCCGGCAGCCAATGCGGGGGGCACTGTTGTTGTAGCTGCCGGCACGGGGATGGGTTGAGCGCTGACCGTCGTGGAAGGCGCAGCGAAAGCTGCAGGTGCGGCCAACAGGGGGAAACTGACCTCACCCGTGGTCCCGGGCTGGGTCTACACCAGGTCGTGCACGAACTCTTCCACTAGCTCGGCAGCACACCGAGCATCAACAGGGGACCGCCGTCCACTTGTCGGTCGCGCCAGCCATGCCGAGGTAAGGCCGACCAAGGGCTGCTGCTCACATCGTCCGGTTCCGCCGGGGAGACAGCGTGCTTGAGATCAGCAGGCGCCCCGGCACCGTTACACCCAACCTTGATCATTGCTGTTTACGAGCAAGGTTGGCTCTCCCGTGGGCTGTGGGCCGGGGTGTCGTGGCGGCAACGGTGACGCCACATAGGACCGGCTTGCCCTCTCCTTGCGGAGAAGTCGGGCCGGGTTGCGAGCATAGGGCAGGTACATGTTTGTCCTTACCTTGAGGCCCAATCAGGGCCGACTGCCTTTGCCTTGAGCAGAACCCGCGTGGTTCCCAGGTGGCCCTCCTTTTCGGGAGTGCCTTCGCCAGGGCCCTCAGGGGGACTGAGGGGCTCTGCGCCTGCCCCCGGTTGCGCGCCTGGGCAACCGAGAGGCGACGGCAGGTCGTACCTGCTCGCGAAGGCCCAAGGCACGCCGTGCGAGCACAGCCGCCGCACCTTGGTCCACTGATACCCCGTGAACTGCTGCGTAGTTCGCCTGCCCAAAGACTGACGACCACGCAGGGCTCACGGAGAAGAGCTTGAGGCCCTCCCTGGCACAACGGCTGGCGAGGACCTGGAAGAACTTGTTGTAGGAAAAACCGGAGAGCAGTCTCTTCAGCCGGCGGGAACAGTACCTGAGCTGCGCCCGGGCACGAACGAAGTCGAGGGCCTCAACTGATATGGCGGCTCCGTAGGTCTTGGCGACCTTGGCCAGCTTTGCGACGGCGCAGCCGAGGCTGTCCAGGTTCCGGTCGGCAGGGCCCGAGAGGTCGATGTCGATGCGGCCCCAGCGGACGGGGTTACCTGACCTGTTGACCAGGCACCATGCGATATGGTGGCCTGCCGGGCACAGCATCGTGCGTGCTCACCCCTCCGAGT
The DNA here is from genome assembly GCA_021787035.1 of Actinomycetes bacterium. Taxonomy (GTDB): domain Bacteria; phylum Actinomycetota; class Acidimicrobiia; order Acidimicrobiales; family Palsa-688; genus JAJZYO01. Next base: position 19,689 of record JAJYMM010000093.1, on the reverse strand, counting down.
TCGGCTCCACCGAGCTCGACCGGCGCGAGCACGCCAACGCCCGCTTCTCGCCCATCCTGCCAGCCTGCCGGGCCCAGGGCGTGCTCTACGGAGCCTCGGGCCATAACGGCGCCGTTTCAGAGACCACCTTCCACACCGTGCGAGCCCTGGAGGTGACCGGCCCGGAACGGCGCCCCAGGCAGGTCCCCTTGGGCCCATAGGTCCTGGGTGTGGTCGACATTGGTGTGCCGGCGGGACCTGAGGCTGGTGGACCTGGACGACGCTGGCCTCACCGACCTCGGGACCACGCGCGACGAGCTGGTGCTCTCGGGCCGGCTCGACTACCCGGTCACGCGCCAGTGGTCCCTTGCTCTCTGGCACGCTGTGCCCTGGGCCGATGGCCTGTTGTGGGACTCTCGCCAAAACCGGGGCTCTGCGGCGCTCATGCTGTTCGAAAAGCGCGACGACCGCGCAGGAGGGGTCGAGCGCCTGGAACACACAGTGGGCAACGAGCCACCAGTGCCCGGCGAGCGTTCGGCTACCGGGCAGCAGGCTGGAACAGCTCGACGAGGTTCCCAGATGGGTCCCGGACCAAGATCTGACGTCCGCCGGGACCGGTGACAGCATCGTTTCGGAATCTCACCCCTTCGCGTTTGACTCGAGCAATCTCAGCATCGAGATCGGAGACAACGAAATGGATACGGTTCCACCCACCCGGGCCGGGCCTCGTCCCGTCCGACATGGGGCGACCGGCCGAGCTGTCCGGCCCGGCGAGCAGCAGTCGCAGATTGCCCCTGGTGACATCCGCGAACGCGGGAAGAGCGGCGCTTTGGGTCTTGAAGCCGAAATGGCTGGTGTAGAAGTCGACCGCTTCGGCAACATCGTCGACCATGTAGCGCACGTTCACCGTGCCATCGTTGCCATGGCTGCTCCTCTCTGAACCTACGGATGCGGTCATCTCGGCTATCAGCAGCCGAACTCGGACTTCGATCTCCTCAGCGGTGCGCACGAAAGACGGGTGGCCGGCCGCGTCGCTGTCGGCCTCCGTGGCGGGTTCGGCCATGCTCCAATGCGCGGTGATCGGCTGGCCGGGGAATTCCGGGCAGATCTCTTTGAGCTTGTCGCAAAGAGTGATCCCGCTCGAAGCTGCTGCGAGCGAAGCGGTTCAGATGCTTAGTCTGGTAGAGCGATCCCCGCCGCGCCGAACAACTCCGCGCAGCGGTCCACGTCGGTCCGGTAGTACGTGTCGCGCCCATCCGCTGAACTGGGCGCGCTCCGCCCTGCTGGCCTGGTCGCAACGATGTCGTTGCGGAAGCGGGCCCACCGGTGGCGGCGCCGAGGCGGGATGGACGGTGTTTGAGAGAACAGGAGCGTGGGCGGCCTGCAGGACAGCTCGCGATGGCGCGGCTGCGCCTGCGCCGGCGAGACTGACTGGCCCGACAGGCCGACGATGGACAGGGCCGTTATGGCGGCCGACGAGCGCCGCTGCCAGTTCCGGTGGCTCACGGAGGGTGATCATGGCGCCCGGTAGCCGGTCTAACATGGGGGGGGCCGCCCCAATCTAGGAGTCATCGCTCGATGACAGTTCCACTCCAAGACCTGCTCGAACGGGACGGTGCCAGGTTCGCTGTCGAGACCGCTCTCGGTCGCGCCCACGAGGGCAAGAGGGCATCTGTCTTCGTGGTCGGGGAGGCCGGTCTGGGCAAGTCCGTCCTGCTCGACATGGCTGTGGAAGAAGCCCTGCAGCTCGGGTTCGAGGTCGCCCGGGCGTATGGCGAAGCCACCCAAGTGACACTGCCGTTCGGGTACGTATCACAGCTGTTCCCGGACAGGGTGGCGGACGAGGTGCTGAGCTTCGTGCCGACCCTTCCCCCCGCAGAACGCGCCGCCGCTGCGTGGCAGCAGCTGCGGGCATGGGCCTCGCGGCGGCGCCAGGCTCCCCTGCTGCTGGCCCTCGACGACCTGCACTGGGCCGACCGGGACTCGCTGATGCTCGTGGGGCTGCTTGCTCGCCAGCGTGCCCAGTCCCGCCTCGCCATAGTCGGGACCGTGCGCCCCTGGCCAGACGAGGCCAGCGCCATGGCAAGGGCCCTGACAACGTCACAACAGGCGGAGACCTTGCCGCTGCAACCGCTCAGCCAAGCAGCCTCCCTCCAACTGGTGACGCGCCTGGCCGGGGCCGAGACAGCCCGAAAACTGGCGCCGGCGCTCGGTGAACTGTGCGCCGGGAACCCGCTTTTGTTGCATGAGCTTTGTGCCGGTGTGGCCGGCAGCCACCCTGGTTTGAGCAGCAGCGGGATCCTCCTTTCGCGCTTTACGGGGCTGAGCACCGGCGGCATGGAGTACGCGAGGGCGGCGGCGGTGTCAGGAGTGCAGTTCCGTCCCTCGGTTGCCGGCGCCGTAGCCGGCCTCGGACCAGTCGAGGCACGCCGTAGCCTCGACGACCTGTGCCGCTCCGGTTTGGTGGAAGGCATCGAGGGTGGCAAGGCCGCGTTCACCCACGCTCTCTTGCGCCAAGCCCTTTACGACGACCTACCCGAGCCTTTGCGCGCTGAGCTCCACGCTGAGACCTTTACTCACCTGGTACGAGAGCATGCCCCCGTTGGCGAGGTGGCGTGCCATGCCCTCGCTGCCCATCTGCGCAGCGAGGCAGCCGCGAGATCCTTGGCACAGGCCGGTACCGATGCGTTGCGCGGCGGTGCCTTGCAGGCGGCAGTCGACTGGTTCGAGGCCGCGCTCGAGCTGGGGCGGGATCACTGCCCACCAGAGGTGCACTTGCGCCTGGCGGAAGCCCTCGACGGTTCTGGCGCCGCAGGAAGGGCCGCGGAGGTATGCCGGCGGGCCCTCGACACCTGTGCCCGCCTGGACCAGGTCACGGTCGCAAGCCTGCAGCGGCTGCTCGGGCGGGTGCTGTTCGAGATGGGCCGTGGGGACGAGGCCGAAGAAAGCTTCGAGAAGGCTGCCGGGAGCGCACTTGCCGTGGACCGTGAATTGGCAACCCAGATCCTGCTCGAAGCCTCGTTGATAACCCTTTACGGCTCGGGCGTGCGCCGTTCGCTTTTCTTTGCCGAAAGGGCTGGCGAGCTTCTGGTTCCGGGCAGCGACGCTCAGCTGTCCGCGTGGGTCCGTGCCGCCCGGGGGCATGCGCGGTCGCTCATGGCCGATCCGGCCGGAGCGGACGAGGTCCGTGCTGCGATGGCCTCGCTGCCCTCAGGCACGGGCATGCGCGGCCTGAACGGTGCCTCGGTTTGGGGCCCTCGGCTGATCCTGCTCCAAACGGCAAAGCAAGCTGAACGCTTCGAAGAGGCGCTCGCTGCCTACGAAATGGCCATCAAGGAAGCAAAGGCGTCTCCCCTTCGGCTCTCCGAGGGGATATACGCGGTCGCGCACGCAGACACCGTCGCCAGGCTCGGCCGGATCGCCGAGTCACGCAACATCCTGCTGGCAGCGGATGACGACTCGCCATGGTTTGCGGTGTGCCGTCCCTGGGCCCATGTGGGCCTCGCGTACACGAACTACGAACTGGCAGACTTTGCCCAGGCGGCCTACTACTGCGAGAAAGTCGAGAGCGCCATCGGCGAAGCCGACGCCACCCTACCGCCGCTGCGGTTCTGGTTGTGGTATGTCCGGTCAGGGCTGCACCTCGCCGCCGGTGACACTGCATCAGCCGCTCGGCTGGCGGAGCGGGCGGAGGCTGGCGCCGAGGCCTGCGGCGTCGCAGAGCCGTGCTTCCCGTGGCATTCGGCGGCCATACAGGCATACCTCGCGGCTCGCCGCTTTTCGGACGCCGAGCGCTGCGTGGCCCGTTTGGAGCAGCACTGTGAACAGATCCCTTGTCGCTGGCCGAGGACGGTGGCGGCCCGTGGCAGGGCACAGCTGGCGGAGCTCGCCGGCGATCACGAGGCAGCATCGCAATGGTTTGAGCAGGCGTGCCAGTGGCAAAGGGATTTACCGATGCCCCTTGTGAAGGCAGAAACCTTGATATATTATGGCGCTTTCTTGCGACGCCGACGGTTTTCTAGCCAAGCACGGCAGGTCCTGGGGGAGGCGGTGCACATAGCGTTGGCATGTGGCGCCCGGCGCCTGGAAATAGCCGCAACCGAAGAGCTGCACCTCTCGGGTGGCCGGCGGCGCTACCGCGAGAGCACGACACCGGACCAGCCGGCCTGGGACGACCGCATCACACCGGCGCAGCGACGAGTGGCCGCGCTGGCAGCCGAGGGCTTGACGAACGAAGAGATCGGCCGGCGGCTGTTCATCTCGGCGCGTACCGTCGAGCACCACTTGAGCAGTGTCTATGCGGCTCTCGGGCTCTCGGGCCGCCGCCAGCTGCGAGCAAGTGACCGAGTGGCCCCCCCGGGACCATGACGGCGCTCAAACCTTGCACTTGCTCGGGATGCCTGTCACCTGCACCCAATGGGTCTTCGGCCCGAACCGCCTGTAGGTATTGCAGGCGGCCATCGGGTGCTTCAGGTCCAGCGGACAGGCAGACAAGCAGGCGTGGTAGTCCTTGAAGCATCCACAGCCGTAATTGCAGCAGTACTCGGTTTCCAGCTTGCAGAGCTCGTTGCACAGTGCACTTTGCCCGAGGCCGGTCCCAAAGGAGGCCGCACCGTCGATTACACCATTGACGAGGGTGCCTCCCAGTTCCAACGGCGACAGCACCAGGGGTGCCAATACACCGGCGGCCGTCGACGCTGTGCTGGCCCCCATCAGGCCGAGGCCACTCGAAAATAGCGAGGCCGCGAAGCCGACGGCCACCCATTCCGGCGCCGCCACGACAGCCGCAGGCAGCGTGGCCAGGGCGATGCCCACGCCGAGCGCGAAGCCGCACAGGTCGCTGCAGGCGTAGCCGGTAGCGACATGGTCGGGGAGCGCCGCGGGGACGTCTTCGCCCAGCTCCCCAACGGCCGAGTGGTGAGCAGGAGCCGAGGCACTGGCGGCAGAGCGCAGCTGCGGCACAGGCGAGCTGACCACCCGGCCCGAGCTGACCCCCGCCACCTCGACGAAGTGACCTCGCTCGTCGAGCAGCGCCGCCCAAGCCCGCTCCCCACTATCGGTCAGGTCGTACACGAGCAGGGCCTTGGGAGTGGTCCTGGAAGTGCCGGAAAATGGCGTCAGGCTGGAAAGGATCGTCAGCTTGCCCGCCTGCTCCATTCCGAGGGTGAACGGCTCGGCGCTCTGGTGAAAACCCCTGCCAGCCAGCCAGGTCGACAGGGCCCGGAAGGCCGGTAGCTGGTTGGCATAGGAGGCGCAGAGCTTCTTGCCAGAACACGCCTGCTGGCACGGCCGGCACTTCAACTTGCGAGAGGAGGCGTCGTACGTACAAACCGAGCAACTGCCACAGGACGGGCAGTACACGCGGCCCCCTGACCCGCCCGTAACCCGGGCCGCCAGAAACAGCCGAAAGGGGCGCCGCAGCACCAGCACGGGCAACGCCATGGCGCCAAAGCCGAGTGCCAGCGCCCGGCGCCGATCCAGCACGACCCGGCCCGCAGACCGAGGCGCTTGCAAGGGGTGGTCCCATCCCAGGGCCGCCGCGACCTCGTGCACCCCGACGACAGTCCCCAGGTGCCGGCCGCCGGGGCCCAGCTCCACCACCGAGGGTGTGCCCGGCACACCGAACAGCTCCGTCAAGGCCCCGTCGTCCACGACGGCGGCCGACGCGCTCGCCACAGCGCGCACGAACTCGTCGTCAGACGCGGCCGCCGACGGGGCCGCCACGACCAGGCGACGGCCGGCCGGGTCGTCGTTATGGCTGCGAAGCTTCTCCAGCAGCGACCGGCACGCCCCGCAGCCCGGCGCCAGGAACAGCACCATGGTGGGCCGCCTTGCGCCAAGGATCCCAAGGGTGGTAGGAGAGCCGTCGAAGGCCGTCAACGGAAGGTCGAGGGCCGCCCGGCGCCGCCCGGGCCGCAGCCACTGCACTGGTACCGTCACGGCACCGACCAGCGCCACCACGGCCAGTAACAACGGCGCGCTACGCCACGGCCCAAGACGCGAGACTTCAACCCAAAACTGCGTGCGCGCATGGCCGAGCGAAACCACGACGGCGACTGCGAGCAACGCGCCGTTGCGCCATAACGGCCAGCGGTCGGCGAGCGACCGGCCATGCTCGCCGAAGCACCCGCACGCGCCCCGACGCCCGGAGACCCGGTTGCGCACCAGTAACGCCGAGAAAACCACAAGCAGCGCCACGCAGGCCCGTGCTCCGTACAGGAAAGTCCTGGGGAAAAGCAGCGAGGCTCCTGCCGCTGCCTCGATCAGCGGCAGGAGGGCCACAACTGGTGCCAGCCGGCGAGGAAGCGAGAAACGCTCCGACAAGACGGCAACGTAGCGATGCCCCAGGGCTTTGGCACCGGCAGCGGACAAGAACACGAGTGCCAAGACAAGACGTAGCAGCAACAAAACAAGGTTCACTGTCCACCTCCGCTTGCAAGCCCTGACTGGCCTCCTTAGGGCTTGTAGCTCACCAGCTCATCGGCCGAGGTCGGCACCATGAAGGTGCGGCCCACCACTGATACGACGCCCGTCCCCGCGCTCTCATCGACCATCCCCACACCCTGGACCAAGAAAATGGAGTAGCGCACTGCATAAGTCGACGAGGTCACCTGCTTTCCGGAGGCCGAGGCAAAGCCGGAGGTCGTGAACTTCATCACCAGTTGCACTTGCTCGGCGTGGTACGCCCCGGCTGGGACGTGCACCGTTTTCAGCCCGAGGCTCGTCGCCGTCTCCACCATGTGCGTCTTGATCGACGCTCCTGACCCGGAGGTGGTGAAATCAGCCGTGAAATGGCAGGGGTGGCACGAGGCGACCTGCGCGGCGCTCGGGAGGAAGTAGCGGCTGACGCTGCCGGTGACGGTCACCTTGGACGAAAGAATTTTGACTTGGATAGCGCCGTTGGGGCCGATTACGTAGCTTTCCATGACTTTCGAAGCGCCCACCGCATTTTGGAGCTCCACCACCTCGCCGCCAGCTGTCCTTTGGGCACTGACGACATGGAGCGTGTTGGTAGAACCAGCCTCCGAGCCGCCCACGAACTTGTACGTCCAGGTCGCCCCCACAACCAGGGGAAAGTAGGCATTGCCGCTCTCGTTGGCCAGAGCAGGACGCCCCAAGCCGTACGCCGTGCCCCCGGCAACGAGCCCTACCAGGGGTACGCATAGGGCTGCCGAGGTGGCCAACAGGGCCACCCGGCAGGACTGCTTCATTGCCACGTGCAAGCCTCCTTTCGGTCCGTGCCCGCTCCACTTGCGGGGCGCGACATGATGTCTCAGGGCCATGGTGGCACGGGCCTCCGGTCTCGCACATGGGGGCAATCCCCCAAAAATAAGCGCTCATGGGCCCCTTCCCCCGCTCTGAAGGGGGGCCTTGGCTGAGGCGTCCTCACGTCACAAAGCCCCCTACCGGCCCTGGGGCACTTCCTGACCCCACGAGCATCGACGTCGCTCCGGCGTGCCACAGCGAAGGGACCCCCGACGGCAATGGCCGGCGCGCCGGGTCAGGGCAGCGTGCTAGGCCTGGGAGGCCCCTCCTCTTGCTCGTCGTGTGCCGGCGAGACGACCGCATCGGGCACCGCCTGAGGCACACCCCCTTGGAACGAGCCAGGACCAGTGGCGGGGCTCGGGACAAATGTGGCAGGCCCGGCGGGAACTGTCGGCGATGGCGGGGTACCCGGCAGGTAGCTGCCCGTATCTCCGGGCGGGGCCACCGCCGGCGACACGACGATTGGGCCGTTCACCGCTTCGTGAGCGGAGAGCTCCGCCACCAATTGCTCCGTCCTTGTTTCGTCTGCTGGTGTGGCGCGACCAGCCCGGGCGAGGTAGCACAGGCCCCCCAGTTCGAGCAGCAGAGCGTCCGCACGGTGCTTGGCCTGCATCGACGAGAGCTTGCCCTGCCCGGCGCGTGCCCCCTCCTGCGCCTTCTCGGCCAGGGCACTCGCTTGGGACTTGACTTTGTCCATGAACCCCATCTCTGCTCCTTTTTCGGGTTGGTTGCCCAGGCTCAGCGGCCCAGGACGTTGCCGAGCACGCCTCCCACCAGACCACCCTCGGCCGCACTGCGCTCCTCGCCGATGTACGGGCGCAGCGAGGCAGCGAGGACGGGCAGCGGCATGGACTGGAGCCACACCCGGCCCGGCCCGGTGAGGGCGACCAACCAGTGGCCGTCCGCTCCGAAATAGCGGTTGGCGATCCCTTGGACCCTGGTCATCTGGAAGCTGACGGTCTCGTGGAAGACGCCGACGTGGCCAGGGTGCACCATAAGCGACTGGCCGGCAGCGAGGTCGTAGGTGGTCACCTCTCCAGAGAGCTCCACCCATGCGGTACCGGAGCCCTCCAGGCGCTGGAGCACGAAACCCTCTTTGCCGAAGAGCATGCCACCAAGGCCCTGGTTGAACCCGACCGATGGCGTCACGGCCTCCGTCCCGCACACCCAGCCGTGATGGTGGACGAGATAGCCCTGCCCCGGCGCCACCTCCAGGGGGAATATGTGGCCCGGCACCTTGGCAGCGAAGGCAACCATGCCGGGGCCGCCAGTGGCTTGGTAGCGCGTCAGCAAAATGCTGGCGCCCCCGAGCGCCCGCTTGAGACCCCCGAGCAACCCCGTACTCTGCCCCACGTTCGCAGTCTGGGTCATCTGCATATTCGGCGTCATCCACGACAGCTCACCGTGGTCCGAGACGATCACCTCGCCCGGGTCGAGGACCATCTCGAGGACTGGCATCGTCGAACCCTTTACCTGTGCCTGCATATAAGTTCCTCTGTCCTCGAGTGCCGTCGGGCCACGGCGGGAGTGCGGGCTTTCATAGCGCACGCTACCGCGGGCCGCTCCAGCAAAAGGCCAAGAGATAGCCGCCCGGCAAAAATAGGGGGGTTCCCCCTATGCTTACCCTGGGACGGGCGCAGAGATTGTTATGCCGGCACCGGCCGCAACGGAGCGACCCTGAGGAGCCGACACCGAGACGAACCGGTTGGTGGCTGGCTGCGAGGAGTACTCGCTGTCATCGAGGTCGACCGGCACGCGATACACGCGGACGCTTCGCCCCGCGTCAGCACGTGCTGCCACGACCTCTTTCGGACGGTCTCGCTTGGCAACCGACTGCATCCTGGCGGAAAGGTCGCGAGGGGTCATGGGCTGTCCCTTGCAGCCTTGAGCGCCGCTCTCAGCTCCTCCAGCCCGGCCCTAGCTTCTTCCTACTCAAGTAGTAAACTGCTCCTTATGACCGCTGAAAAGTACTCCGCCTCCATGGACGACGTCCTCCTTGCCGACGTTCGCGCCGATGCTGACGCCGAGGGCCTCACCTTGTCGAGCTGGCTTGCCAACGCTGCTGCCGAACGTTTGCGGCTCAAAGCCCTTCGACACCTCGTTGAGGAGTGGGAGGCCGAGCACGGCGCCATCACCGTCGCCGAGCTCGACGCTCTCGAGGACAAGGTGACCGAGGCCCGTCGGACTGCCAAGCGGCGCCACGGCCCGGCAGGGTCCGTAGCAAGTCGAGCCGCAACGTGAGGGGCGCCACCTTCGATACCGGCGTGCTCGTCGCTTTGGACCGCAACGAGCGGGAGGCGTGGGTAGTGCTCCGCTGGCTGGTCAACCGGAGAGAGGTGCCGACCGTTCCCACCGTCGTGACCGCCCAAGCATGGCGTGACGGCCGGCGCCAAGCGCGGCTCGCCCAAGCGCTCGCCGACTGTCGCCCCGAGGCCCTCAGTGACGAGCTCGCCCGAAAGGCGGGCGAGCTGTGCCAACGTTCTGGGACCGCTGACATCGTCGACGCTGTGGTGATCGAGTCGGCGGGCCGGCGCAGCGACGACGTTTACACGGGCGACACCGATGACTTAGAGCATCTCGCCGGGCACATCACCAACCCGCTCGCCATCGTCGCCATTGGTCGCCTGCCGCAGTAGACGGTCGGGGCCGTCGGGCCGGCAAACCACCAGGTGCCCAGCCGCGGCCCGTTGGCCGACCGCCGGGCGTGGGCCGCGTCCGCTCTTACCTGGAGCGCTTCATTTCCTTCAAGGCACGTGAACCGGCCGCAGCAGAGCACGGCTTAGAAAGGAACGCGCGTCAGCTATCAGGCGTTGTGGCTCAGGCGTTGTCGCTTCGCCGCGTGGGTGGCTGGTCGGAAAGGGTGTCGAGGCCGTCGAGGATGCGGTCGAGTCCGTAGGTGAACTCGCGCTTGATGCCGGCTTGGTCGTCAAAGGCGCCGGAGTTGATGGCGGCCCATACCTCGGGATAGCGGTAATGGTCGATGAGCTGGCGCAGGAGCTGCCCATAGGTCGGGGCCGGTTCGGCGCTGTCGCCGCCGGCTTGGCGGGCGAGGTCGAGATCAACAGCGAGGGCTGCTTGGGCGCGGACGAAGACGCTGAGCAGCAGCACCGTCGAGATGCGGTCCTGGTCGCTGAGGCTGGTGCGGGACAGGCAGCGCAAGCCTTCCTCTAGCCAGTCGATCTGAGTGGGCGTCGGCGGGACGCCGCCGGGTGGTATCTGTCCGGCCCAGGGGTGGCGGCGGTAGCGGTCGAACAGGGTATTAGCCCAGCGATGGAGGTTGTCGCGCCACCCCTGTTCGGGATCGAGCTTGGGGGGCTGGCCGCAGACGTGATCGACCATCAGCGTCAGCAGCTCGTCCTTGGTGTCGAGGTAGCCGTAGAGGCTCATCGTCGAGACGCCCAGCATGGCGGCGACTCGGCTCATCGACACCGCGCCGAGGCCATCAGCGTGGGCCAGGCCGACCGCGGCGGCCACGATCGCGTCGAGGTCAAGGCCCGGCTTTGGCCCCTTGCGCGGCAACGGTCGCCGCCCCCAGGCGCGCTCGATCCCCGCCGACAGCCGCACGCCGTCGCTCACATGGTCTTTCGACACTCGCTTATTCCGTATCATCTACGTAGTACCATCTACACTGTACCTGGCACGTTACAAGCAGCCGAGGAGCCGACAGCACCGATGAACCACGAGCTGGCGATCCGCGCACGCGGGATACGCAAGTCCTTCGCCGAGCTGGAAGTCCTGCGCGGCATCGACCTGGACGTGCCCGCCGGGAGCGTGTTCGCTCTGCTCGGGCCGAACGGGGCCGGTAAGACCACGATCGTTCGTATCCTCGCGACCCTGACCAGCGCCGACGCAGGTGACATCACGGTCGCCGGGTTTGGGCTCGCGACCCAGGTTCATCGGGTGCGACGGTCTATCAGCCTGACCGGCCAGTCCGTCGCCCTTGATGATCTTTTGACCGGCGCCGAGACGCTACAGATGATGGGCCGCCTGTGGGGCCTGTCGAACCAGGATGCCCGGCGGCGCAGCCGCGAACTGCTGGAGCAGTTCGACCTCACCGGCGCCGCCCGCCGCCAAGTTCGCCACTATTCGGGTGGGATGCGCCGCCGCCTGGACCTGGCCGCCAGCCTCGTCGGTCGCCCGGCTGTGATCTTCTTGGACGAGCCGACAACCGGCCTTGACGTGCGCAGCCGCCAGACGATGTGGGACGCCGTGCGCCAGCTCGCAAGCGGCGGGGCGACGATCTTTCTCACCACCCAATATCTGGAGGAGGCCGACCAGCTCGCCGAGCAGGTCGTGATCCTCGACGGCGGCGCCATCGCCGGTGCCGGCACCCCCACGGAGTTGAAGGCACGAGTCGGCGGGCAACGCCTCCAGCTCGTCCTCGCCACCCCCGCCGCATTCGACGACGTGTGCGGGCGCCTCGGCGGCCGGGCGCTCAGCGCGGACCGGGAGACGTTGACGATCGAGGCCGATACCGACGGCGGCGCCGGCCAGGTCCGCTCACTGCTCGATCAAATCGACCCCGATCGGCGGCTCGTGCAGCGCAGCCAGCTCGGGTGAGCCCCGCCCCTAAGCGTCGCTAAGCGCGGGTCAGAAGTAGATCTCGCGACGAGCGCGCTCGACTACGTCGTCGATCTCGCCGCTCCAAACGTCGGCGGAGAGGTACTTCCAACCGCCGTCTGGCGAAATTGTGACAATCGTCCCCTCGTCGATCTCAGAAGCGCAACGTGCCACGCCGGCCATGGCCGCCCCCGTCGAGATCCCGGCAAAGATCCCCGACGACGCCAGCTGACGGCACCACTCGACGCTCTCGCGAGGACCGACGACCCTGCTGCGGTCAAGGAGGTCATACCCGTCGTTGTCCGTGAACACGGGTGGGACGAAGCCCTCGTCCAGGCTCTTTAGGCCCTCGACGTTTTCGCCCGCCGGGGGCTGGATGGCCCAGATTGAAACCTCTGGGTTCCGTTCCTTCAAGAAGCGCCCGACACCGATGATGGTGCCCGCCGTCCCAAGCCCGGCGACGAAGTGGGTGACCTCGGGGCAGTCCCGCCAGATCTCAGGACCGGTGCCCTCGTAGTGGGCTTTGGGGTTGGCCGGATTGCCGTACTGGAAGGAAAACCACCAGTCGGGGTGCTCACTGGCGAGCGCCTGGGCCCTGCGCATGGCCCCGTTTGAGCCCTCGCCGGCAGGTGAGAAGATGATCTCGGCCCCGAAGGCGAGCAGGAGCTTCACTCGCTCGGTCGAGACGTTCTCTGGGACGACCGTCGTGAAGGGGTAGCCCTTCACCTTGGCGATCATGGCGAGACCGGCGGCGGTATTGCCACTCGAGGACTCAAGGATGCGCTGGCCGGGGTGAAGGCTGCCGTTTTTCTCCGCCTCTTCGATCATCGACTTCGCAGCGCGGTCCTTTACCGAGCCTGCTGGGTTGACGCCCTCCAGCTTGATGAGCACCCGCACCCTCGGGTTGGGCGAGAACTCACTGATGTCGACCAGCGGCGTGTTGCCGATGACGTCAAGCACGTTGTCGTAGCGGGTCACAGGACCTAACCGCCCGCCACCGCTGGCATGAGCGTCACGGCATCCGACGCGCCCACCTTTGCGTCAAGTCGGCCGAGGTAGCGCACGTCCTCGTCGTTTAGGAAGACGTTCAGGTGCCTGTGCATCTCCCCCTCGGGCGTGAGGAGCGACCCTGACAGGCCTGGGTACTGGCGCACGAGGTCGTCGAACACCTCCCGTAGCGTGGTGCCATCGGCCTTCAAGACGGCCTCGCCCCCGGCCATCGGGCGCAAGACGGTGGGTAAACGAACTTCGACGGGCACGGCAGCTCCTGTTGGTCCTGGTTTTCTCTTGTCCTCGTGGGCACGGCTAACACATCACAGGCCGTATTGCTTCGCGCCACCGGCGTCAGAACCAGCTCCTCGTCCGGCCAGGCGAAACCCGACTTGTTTGATCACCATTCTAGACAAGCGGCACGCTTAGCGGCCTCCGGGTGGCGGGCCGGCTGGTGACAGGCGCGGGTGGCGGGGACAACCAGCTTCGCCTCAAAGGCATCTTCAAAGGCATCTTCCTACGGAAAGCTCCTGGGCGTTACATCCCAACCGCCAAGACTTGCTCCTCGGTGACCTCTCCACCAACGATCCGGTAGCTGCGCAACACGGGATCGGTGTCGCTCAGGGAGACCAGGACGTAGTGCCAGAACGGGTCGGGCGCCTGCGCTATGTCCGTAGGCGAGGGGTACGCCGGCGTGTGGGTATGCGAGTGCCAGACCCCTATCAGGCTCAACCCTGCCCGCTCAGCCTCGCGGTCGGACCTCAGGAGGTCTTTGGGCTCGACGGTGTAGACCCGCGCCGACCGGGCGGCGTTGGTCGCAGGATAGACCTCGCGAACCTCGGCTACGCCGACCCCCGTGAAAGCCCGTACGACTTCGACCGCCGCGTCCGGACCCCTGGACGCCACACCTCCGGCGCTCTGACGTCCCTGTGCGTTCAAGGTTCCGACCTTCATTACGCCCGCCCTAGCCGTGTCGGTCACCCCACCACCAGGAGCGTGCTCGGTGCCAGCGAGCAGGCCACAGGCTTCCAAGGGCATGCAATCCAGACAGTGGGCGACCACACGTTCCCACAAGGGCTTGGGCAACACAAGCACGGCAACGAAACTACCTTTGATCGAAGGTATGACTGCCAAGGCGACTCTGCCACGTTCCATGGTCGCTCAGAACCGGCGCGCGCGCCACGATTACGACGTCATCGATACCTACGAGGCGGGGATCGTCCTCGTAGGAAGCGAAGTGAAGTCCTTCAGAGAAGGTAAGGTCAACCTGCGCGATTCCTTTGCCCGTGTCCAAGACGGAGAACTCTGGATTCACGGCATGCACGTCTCCCCCTACCTGCACGCGAGCGCCTTCGGCACCGTCGACCCCGACCGTCCTCGCAAGCTGCTCCTCCACCGACGCGAGATCAATGAGCTCGGGCGGGAGACGCAGCACGCCCCTCTCACCCTCGTCCCGCTCTCGGCCTACTTCAAGGATGGGAGGGCCAAGGTGGAGCTGGCGCTCGCTCGGGGGCGCAAGGACTATGACAAGCGACGCGCGATCGCCGCGCGCGAGGCAGACCTCGAGGCTAAGCGGGCTATGAGCGCCCGCCGGCGCTGACAGACGCGCCCAGGTTGGCCAAGCCAACCTTCATACCAACCTTCATATTGGCCACAGGTTGCTCCCAGGGAACAGCGCTACACATGTTGGTGTTAATTTTGGTGGTGCGTTGACGCCGAAAGGAGGCAACCAGTGCAGGACAGTCTGAAGCTTGGGCGTTTGGGTGGCGTCAGGGTTGGGGCCAACTGGAGTATTTTCGTGCTCGTAGCCTTGGTCGCGTACGCCCTGGCAACGTCCAGCCTCCCTGCGGGGGCGCCGGGTTACTCCAAGTTGGCCTATTGGGTTGCGGGGGTGGCGGCCGCCCTTGCGCTGCTCGTGGGTGTGCTCTTACACGAGGTAGCTCACGCGATCGCCGCACGGAGAGCGCACATGCGCGTTGATGGGATCACGCTGTGGTTCATGGGCGGCTTTACCCGCATCGAGGGTGACGAGCAGCCAAGGAGCGAGCTGTGGATAGCGTTCGTCGGGCCTCTCACCAGCGTGGTCTTCGGCGGCGCAGTGCTAGGCACCGCGCTGCTGGCACGTAGCTCCGGTTGGCCGTTGGCCGCCAGCACACTTGGCTGGCTGGGCGGCATTAACATCCTCCTCGGCTTGTTCAACCTCTTGCCTGCCTCTCCCCTCGACGGAGGAAAAGTCCTCCACGGAGCGCTTTGGTGGGCGACGGGCAAGCGCTACCTGGCAACACGACTTACGACGAGCACAGGGACCGCGCTGGGTGCCCTTGCGGTCTTCGGTGGCTTCATAACCATGGAGATGGGGGACTTCATGGACGGCATCGTCCTCGCGTTGCTCGGCTGGTTCGTCCTGTCCTCGGCCCGCGGCGAACAGGTTTTGGGGCGGGCGCGCCACGTCCTCGGCGACGTCCACGTCTCCGACATCATGCGGCCTGCCGTCATCGCCCCTGGTTGGCTCACGGTGAGCGCGTTCTGGAGCGAGTGGGCCTCGCACTACCCAGGGGCTGCCTTCTTGCTCGAGCGGTGGGCCGGCGATGGTTGGGCTGGCGTGGTGACCGCCCAGCAACTTGGAGCTGTGCCGCCCGGGCTCCAGGGGTCGATGAGGACGCAGGATATTGCTGTACCGCTTGCTACCCCTCCGGCCGGGTCCAGCAAAGAAAGCTTGAGCCCTGGCGAGCCTGCCCTGGCTATTGCCGGCCGCCCTGGCGCCGCCATCCCGGTCGAAGACAACGGCAACATAGTGGGCCTGGTGATGGCTGCTGACGTGGCCGCGATGGTCGCCCGTGGCACGCCGGTCCCCCGCAGGACTTGGGGTTCCAACCTGTGGCCGCCGGCAACCGCAGCGACACGCCTTTTCCCCTAATTAATAAGCGCCCATTAGGGGGCACGCAGCCTGCCCGGAGTTCCCGTCCTCCTGGCGGAAGCGCCCCCCGCCCATGCGGCCCGTCACGGTCCCCACCGCAGCCCGCCGGGCGGCCGCCATAGGGTACGCTGGAAGGGCAAGTACGCACCTTGAAAAGCTGTAACTACACAAAGCTGTAACTACACGGGGGTGACAGGTTTCGACTTTAGCTGTCAAACCGGGAGAAGCGAGCCGTGGTCCCCGGATGCCACGTAAAACAACTGGGAAAAAAACAAACGCCAACAACACTGGCAACGCGCGTCTAGCGCTGGCTGCTTAATTGCGGCCCGTCCGTCTGGCCCAAGCCCTGCGGGTCAGTAGCGGGCGTCATAAAGCGGGGCTTACCTTGCAGTTGAGCTAGCCGGCTGCAAGGGAAGATTTAGCTAGATAGGGCCGGCGGCCGGTGCCATTGGCGAGCCGACGGCCGACAAAAGTCATTGGCTGCGCTCGGAGAATCCCCGGCGAGAAGCCGAAGGACGCGGGTTCAATTCCCGCCACCTCCACGACATTTTTAGGCTTTTGACCTGGACTTTTGTCCAGGTCAGTGCGCGTCAGGACACGAGTAGGACACGCGTCGTGTCGGGGATATGCGCCTCCGAGGCCCCCGGACGGCATTTGCCAGCACGAAGAAACGGCCTTCTCTTTTCTCTCGGAAGGCACTCGCAACAACCCCACCGCCACCAGAAAGCCGCGCGATAACGAAGGCCGGCCGACCGCAACCCGGCGGGTCGAGCGGCGCCGCAAGCTCCCATCACCACCGGCGGGCCGGCCGAGACGGCGGTCCGCCATGCGGTTCCTCGCCGGGAACGCGGTTGGCGTTCAGCCAGTCACCGCTCGTCCGGTCTGCCATCACTCTTAGGACCACTGGCATCGTTGAACGGTTCCCTGCAAACCGGGCCCTCCCGTTGGCGTCCCCTGCCGGCGGTCGAACACGGAAAAACTCTTACGACGGGAGTTCTTTACGCACTCGTTAGGATTGGGCTGCGGCGGATCGACGGCTCCGCGCTCGGTCGCCTTCACGAAAGACCCGCACAGATTATCGGCTTTTCGGTCTCCTGTACAACGATGGGGTTACCCCAAAGCGCTGGCTGCAGCTGCTCGGGCATCGGGTTGCCTACGATCGTCCGAGCTGTTCCTCGCGTACGAGGCGTCGGACAAATCGCGCTGCCGCCGGACGGGTCACGCTCTGGATTGGTGCGTAGCTGCCCTGGCTCGTGCTCGGGTTCGCCGGAGCCGACGACGCTGCCCGATGCGCCGGGCTGCTCGCCACAGCCGCTTCACGAGCACTGGCCGCACGCGTCGTTGTCACGCCCGCTCATCGACGACCTTCAGGTGGGCCGTCTCGGGGCTGAAGGCACCCATCGGGACGACAGGGTCGAGCTCTAGCGCCCCGCAAACGCCGGGGGCCCCCCAGCGCCGACGTTGTACAGCAGCTCCAGCAGCTCGCCAGGCTCCGGCATGCCGCGAGCCTAACTCAAGCCGTCTCCCACGCGACCGCTGCCAGTCACGGACCGCAGCCACTGGGCGCCTTCGCCGCCGACCGGCGAAAGTCCTCCACAGCCGGTCCTCGGCCTCGCCGCCGTTGCATACTTGGTGGCATGAGGGCGCCCCTACCCCGCGTACGGCGCAGTGAGTACCGCTGGTCGGTGCTGGTTGCCGCGACTTGCGCCGTCGGGCTCGCGAGCTGCGCGACGTCGGCCAGCTCCGCCCGCGCCGTCGAGGCCTCCCTCGGCCGCACGGAGGCAGCCGGCTCGGCGCACTTCGTGAGGGTCAATACCGGGCCCGGCAGCGCTGGGTCCACCATGGAAGGCTGGGTCAACTTTGCCCGCTCGGAGCTAAGCATGGTCACCTACAGTGGCGCCCCGTCGTCGTCCACTGCGGTAGAAGACGTCCGCCAGGTCGGAAGCGACGTCTACGACCAATTCCTCCTACCGCCCCGGGAGAATGGAGCCGAGCGTGGCGGTGTCCTCGGCTACCTGGGCCTGTCCCGCTGGTACGTGCGGCACACCAGCCAGCCCGTGGGCGCACAGGTGCTTCTCCTGGGCGCTTTGTCAGGAGCCCACAAGGTCAGCCTCGTCGGCCGTGCCAACCTCTCAGGCGTCGGGACGACCGAATACCAGGTGGCCATGCCGGCCGAGGACTTATCGGGCACCAAGCTCAAGCCCTTCACGGTGGACGTATGGCTGGACCACCGAGGCCGAGTCCGGCGCAGCTCGTTCACGGAGGTAGAGACCATCAGAGGAAGGAGCGGGAAGATAAGGTTCTCCACCTTGACGACCCTGTCCGACTTCGGGGCGCCCGTTCACGTCGCAGTCCCACCGCAGCCAGAGGCCCTTCGTCGTTGAACATTTGACGGGGCGCGGGCTGCTGGACAGTTTTCACCGTTCACCAGACGAGCGGAATATCTACAATTCTGCGCCTCCGCACCGAGCTTCTTGAGCAGGTCTTTCGCGCCAGAGCGACGGATCGGGCGTGAACTGTCTTGCCTCTCCTGGCGACATAACGTCGTCCCAAGCAGAAGTCCCAACACAAGAACGCGGGCGTGCTGTCCACGGCGGACTTCGCTACCGCCGCCGGCGTCTCTGGACGCCAGCGGGCTTGGCGACCAATGTGGCACGGCCAACCTTTCGATGAAAGGCTGCGCTGCGCCCGTCAGTTGGGACCACCGCCCCTTGGCGTCAGCGTGTCAATGGCTGCTCAGGTCGATGGTCAGGATCTTCACTACGCCGTGTGGGTCTCCGCGTACGCCCTCGGTCGCACGCGGGTTGAACTGGTAGTCGATACGGCCGGCGCCGGTGACCTCGTAGTGGACGGTTTTGGAGTACCCGGGCCACTTGGGAGCGGCGTGCTTGCCCTTCATGACGCTCGAGGTGCCGACCTTGGGCGGCTCCCCTGGGGTCATGGCCACGTGGTCCCAGAACTGCTGGGCGTTCTCAAGCCCCACGCGGCTCGGGAGCTCGTTCCAGAGCTCCAGGTAACGGTGGTGCACCAAGACCCGGAAGGCGGGCTTGACGCTAGGGCGCCCACCGGGCCGGCGGGCCGCGACGTGAGGGCGGTAGGCGCCGGGGGCCGGGTCAGGGCTCCGGCCGGGCGACTTCGACATAACTGTCGTCCCCGGGCCCGGTCAGGATCTCCCGGGCGCGGGGGTCCGAAAGCGCCCTTGCGGTGGTGCGCCACTCTCGCAGGCACGTCTCGACCGTTGACGCGTCGCGAGTGGCCTCGGCGATCGAGAGGGCGTCGCGTAGCTCGTCGAAGAACTCAGCCCGGTCGTCCTCGTCGAAGACTGCCAGCCACGCCAGCTCGCCCAGGTCGGCAGGGCGTAACTGGCCGCGGGCCGCCTTGGATATAGCCACGAGGGCGGCCACAGCCGTGCGGGCAACCTCGGTAACCGCCTCCAACTGGGAGAGGGGGACCATTGTGAGCGCGAAGCCGTCCGTGTCGCGCAACAACGCCCCGCCCTCTCGGGCGGCACCGAGGAACTCCCTGCGCCTCGCTCCCGCGAGGTCGCTCGCCTGGTACACCGTCGCCGTGACCTCAAGCACCTCCTGACAAGATCGTACCTATGATCTTACCAGAGCCGCTGTGCCCAGCGCTCGGGCGCCCGGCCGGCGCGGGGTGGGGATCTCGGGCCGGCAGCCAACCATTGGTTCGGCCGTGCAGAACTGCCGGTGTGCCACCGCGGCCGGGGGCGACAGCCGTCGTCGCGAAGCCGACACCTTCCCGGCAACCGATGAAAAGCCGGCCCCGCGGCCGTCTACAAGCTGGTTGGTCAGTCGACAGAGAGGGCGCACATGGGCAAACTGGTCGAGACCTTGGCGACCGAACCGGGCACGATGCTGAAGTGCACCTGGCCGTCCGCATCGACGGTGACCACCCGCACAATGGCTTGACCGTAGCCGTTGCCGGCGAACAAGAACGCACCTGGCCGGACATTGGTA
>JAJYMM010000078.1 GCA_021787035.1 Actinomycetes bacterium | reverse complement strand
GTCGTCATAGGCAACGAGCGCGTTCGTGATGGTGTGGCTGACGTCGTCGGCGTTGCAGCCGTGTTTGAGGGCGGAGTCTCGGATCTCCACCAGAGTATTGTATAACGAAATATTGGGTGGCAGGATCGTCGAGTGATCCGTCCTGCGCAACCAGCCGACGCGGAGGCCCAGCGGAACGTCGAGAGTGCTGCGGGTGCTCGTTTCCTGGAGGTGGGCATGGCCGATGTTGCCGCCGACGAGCCGATGAGCAGCCAGAAGTTGGCGGCCTACGCGAGAGCAGGCCGTTCGTGGGTAGCGACCGATCAAGAGGACCACGTGGTGGGCTATGTGGTGGTGGAGGTGGTCGACGGATGCGCCCACATCGAACAGGTGAGCGTCGAGCCGGGGCACCAAGGCCAGGGACTGGGTCGAGCGCTGATCGACGAAGTCGAGAGCTGGGCTGCCGGCGAGGGGCTCGAAGCGATAACCCTGACCACGTTCGCCGAGGTGCCGTGGAACCGGCCGCTGTACGAGCATCTCGGCTTTCGGGTCTTCGGGGAAGAAGAGCTGTCACCGGGACTGCGTGCTCTGCGGGACGACGAGGCGGCCCATGGCCTGGACCCTGAGCTCAGGGTGTGCATGCGCAAGCCCGTTTGGCGGTTCGACGCCAAGCCGGCAGGCTCGCTCAAGCCCTTCAACGAGCCGTAGCCACGTCCTCGGCCGGAAGCCATCCTGCTCGGACGAGCACTTCAAGGGCAACCTCGCACACTGGTCGGTCCCCGTTTTCGACTTGGAAGTCCTCGCAGGCGCTATTCGCGAGGACGCCTTCGAGCTCGACGCTGCGGGCCAGGTGCCAGTCGCGTGATGGTCCAGGTGGCATGCGCTCGCGTAGTCGTTCTAGGCGGAGGGGTTGGGGCGTCGTGAGCCGGCAGACGGTGATCTCGGCGCCGGGCACGGCACTTCGGTAGCGGTCGAGTTCGGACCGGTCCTCCAGGACGCGGGCAAGGATCAGGTGGGTTGCGCCGTGGGCCTGGTAGTTGGGCCAGAGCGAAGCCAGGTTCTCGAACATCAAGTCGTTGTTCCACTTGCTGGTGGAGGGCCACTGCCACACCAACGCGTCGAGGTCGATGGCGGCGTTGGGGATTTTGAGCTCGGCGAGGGTGTCGTTGATCTCGGCGGCCACCGCGGACTTGCCTGAACCAACCGTCCCCGTTAAGAGGAGGGTCGGGACCAGCACCGTCTGGTCAGCCTTCATCCGAGAGCTTCGAGGAAACGTGCCCGGTTCAAGGCGAACCAGTCCCGGCGGCGGTCGTAGCGAGCCTCGCCGCCCATCCGTTCCCACATCTCGACGAACGCCGGCTCGCCCCGCTCGACTCGGAGCCGGACGAACTTCGCGCCGGAGTCCATCTGTTGCCCGATGATCCGCACGAACTCCTCGCGCCCTGGCGGGAGGCCGTAGCTGTCGGCCACGAGGCGTAGGCGCCGGATCGGGTCCAGCGGCCCCCGCCCCCACACGGCGGCGTCCTCGGGAGTGTCCAGAGGAATGCACATCCTCGCCATGACTCCCAGGTCGTAGAGCGGCCGGCCCGGGGCTGCGAAGTCGAAATTCAGGAGCGCAAGGGCCACACCGTCTCGAAACACGACGTTCTCCACGCACACATCGTTGTGGCAGATCACGGACCCGCCCGCCGGGTCGGCCAGCTCCCGGTTCCACGTCGCTCCCATCGGGGCCGCGAATCCCTGGGCAGCAGCATGGAACCGGGCCAGCAACTCCGCGATGGACCCCAGCATCGCGTCGGTCTGGCGCCAGGCGGGTAACGGCGGCCACGCCGTCTCGCCGGGAATGAACACCAGTCGCTCTCGCCCATCGGGGTCGATACCCACCGGCTCGGGTACGCCGTCGAACCCGGCGGCTCGTACGTGGCGGAACAGGGCGTGGATCACCTCACTGTGAGGGTTCGATGGACGCAGCACGTAGGCGCCCTCACGGACGACCGCCCCGGCGTTCGCCGCACCCCCCTGAAGCACCTCTCGCTCGGCCACCCGACAACCATGCCAGCTACCAAACCGGGGCTGCTGTGAGACAGACCACACTGCGCCTAACGCATCGGGAGGAAATTTCTGCAGAACCCCTTGACTTCGCGGCGCAAGAGGCGCACTTTATAGGCCCCTGGCGCGCTTGTCCGGTCGTGGGCACACAGCCCATGTCCCAAAATACCTGGTCATCAGTTGATTCGTCGCGAGTGGACACGCGGCGGGGACCTAACTCATCGGTCTCGCCTCGGCCCGTACGGGTGCCCGGCACGGCGACCGGGCTGTCCTCGATCGATCGACGGTTGCTCAGCCTGCTGAGCGAGCACGACGCGCTCACCACCGGCCAACTCGTCCGTCTGACCGGGCTGCCCGAGCGGACGGTCCAGCACCGTCTCGGCCGGCTCCATCGGGCCGGCCTCGTCAACCGGTGTCGGCCCGAGGTCCCGGTCGGCACCGACCCCTACCACGCCTGGCTGACCGACATCGGTGCGGCGGCTATCGGTGCCGGTCCACCTGAACCCTGGAGCGAGGACCGCGCCGGCGTGCAGGCTACGGCGGCCCTGAGTGACATCTGGCTCGGGGTCCGTGACCACGGCTCCGAGGTCGGGCTCCATCTGGTCGGATGGCGCCGACTTCGGGACGGCCTCACCTGGCGCGACCCAGGTAGCGACACCCTCAGGCAGCTGCCGATCGATGCCGAGCTGCAGGTGGCGTTGGACGGCGAGGTGGCCACGGCACTCGTGCTCGCTCGCGTCGAACGGCTGCCATCCGCCCGACTGGTGGCAATCCTGGCCCGGTTCGCCGCCTACCTCGCCACCGAGCGGACCACGATGCCGCGTCCCGTCCTTTTGGTACTGGCCCGGACGAAGCGCGTGGCGGTCGCCGTGCGCGAGGCCTGCGGTCAGGTCGCGGAGACGCCAGCGGGCCGGCGCCTCGGTCAGGAGGCGCTCAACGCGGCGAGCGGCCGACTGGCGATCGGGGTGGTCGAGCCGCGGCCCGCCTGGCTCGTCTCCGAAGCCGTGTGGTGCACGCCCACTGCTCATGACGGGGCACGCCGGCTGGTCGACGTGCTCGGCGGGGCGCTGGCCGGTGGCCGATGAGCGGGCGGACCGTGAGCCGAGCGGAGCCTCGCTCCACGGCGTCATCATCAGTCCCGGAACGTCCCCGGCATCCGCAAGGAGGAAAGGCGAAGGAGCTTCGCCATCCGCAAGGACAGCGTGAAGGGCAGTCCCTTCGCCCGCAAGGTATCCCGGACCGGGACTCCCACCATCCGCAAAGTGGCGACGCGACGGCCGCGACTGGACGGTGCTGCCTTGCTGCGGTCGAGCACGGCGCAGAGGATTCGGCACCTGACGTGCAGCGAGCGCGGTGCGCGGCATCGGGCTTTGCGCGTCAGCAGCCGCCCGCGCCGGCGCCTGAACCGGGTGTGCTGCGCCCGCTAGCTCGGGCGCTGCTGGCGGTGGCAGGTGAAGTCCACGCCGCCCGCCGGGATCTGCCCGGTGCCGACCATCGTCCGAGCGAAAGGGCTTTGCGGATGGGAAATCGAGGGCTCCGTCAGGGGATCCATTGGGGGGTCCGTTCAGTAGTCCGTTCTCCCGCCACTCTGGAGCGCCCGGGGTCTGAATGTGCGTCGTCGTAGGTCAAGGCCGCTGGACCCCCGCCAGTGGTGAACCCCGACTCTATGGGTGATTGTGCATGACTGCGGTGCGTTCTTCCCGCCGGAGGCGGCCGAGGCGGATGACGGATCGGCTGATGTTCGACGTGGCATCGTCTTTGACCGATCGGGACCGGCACATCCTGCGGCTGATCCGTTGGCATCGGGTGCTCACCACCAGCCAGGTGCAGATGATGTTCTTCTCGGATCGCAACACCGCCCAGCACCGGATGACCCGGCTCTACCAGTTGCGTCTGGTCGAACGCTTCCGACCACCCCATGCTGGCCGTGAGGCCGAGTACCACTACGTGCTCGACCGGCTCGGGGCCTTCGTCGTCGCCGTGATGGCGCTCCCCGACCTCGACCGGGAGATCAAAGTCCGTTGGCGCACGGACCAAGCGCTCGCCATCGCGACCAGCCAGCGCCTGGCCCATACGGTCGGCGCTAACGATCTGTTCGTCCGCCTGATCGCCGCGGGTCGCCACAATCCCGACGCCGAGCTCGTCACCTGGTGGAGCGAGCGTTACTGCAAGGCCAACCTGGGCGAGGTGGTCCGTCCCGATGGGGTGGGCGTCTGGCGGGAAAGGGACGCTGTGGTCACGTTCTGCCTGGAGTACGACCGGGGTACCGAGCCGCTTGCCCGCATCAGGGCCAAGGCCGACGACTACGCCCGGCTGGAGCGGCCTCGGGCATCGCCTTTTGGCTGTTGCTCGTCGTGCCCGGTCCGCGCCGCGAGCGCGGTGTCCGGGCGGCGTTGGCCGGCACCGGGCTGGCGGTGGCCACTGCTACCAGGGTCGGCGTGCAAGCGCCGGAGAGCGCCGTGTGGGCGCCGCTCGACGCCGAGGGGACCCGGCTGCGGCCTGGGCGAGTTGGCCGGCTGGCCCCGACCGGCGGCGTCGATCGCCCGCGTGGCCGAGGCGGCCCGCCTCCGGGTGGGTGAACCGGCTTTCGAGGGCCGGTGACGGCCGGCTTGCAATCGGCTGCAGATAGAGGCCTGATGGACGGATCGGAACCATGCTGGAACCGAAGGAGCGTGATGCGATGCGCTGTGTGATCTACCTACGGGTGTCCACTCGCGAGCAGGCCGAGAAGGGCGAAGGGGAGGAGGGCTTCTCCATCCCCGCCCAGCGCGAGGCCTGCACCCGGCATGTCCGCGACGCCGGGTGGCTACTGGCCGACGAGTACGTCGACCGAGGCGAGTCGGCTCGCAGCGCGGACCGGCCGGCACTGAAGGCGATGCTGGCCCGCATTGCCGAGGACCGTGACGTCGATGCCGTGGTGGTCCACAAGATCGACCGTCTTGCCCGGAACATGGAGGACCACGTGGCCATCCGGGCGCTGTTCCGCCGAAGAGGCGTGGCGCTGGTCTCGGTCACCGAGAACGTCGAAGAGACCGCCTCGGGTCGCTTGGTCGAGGGCATCCACGCGCTGATGGCCGAGTTCTACTCGGCCAACCTGGCCAACGAGATCAAGAAGGGCCTCAACCAGAAAGTGAAACTGGGCGGCTTCCCCCACGGCGCCCCCCACGGCTACGTCAACCTGCGCGAGATCGTCGGTGGCCGCCAGGTCGCCCGGATCGTCCCCGACCCTGAGCGTGCGCCGCTCATCACCGGCGCGTTCGAGCGCTATGTCACCGGCGAGTGGACCCTGCAACGTCCGGCGACCGAACTGGCCCACCAGGGCCTGACCAACCGGGGCCAACGCGGCAAGTCCCCCGCACCGATCACCTGGCAGGGACTGGCCAAGATCCTCGCCAACCCGGTCTACATCGGCGTCGTGGAGTGGAACAGCATCCAAGACCCCGGCACCCACGAACCGCTGGTCGATCCTGATGTCTTCCACCGGGTTCAAGAACTGCTCGCCGCCCGTGCGGCACGGGGGACGCGCGAGCGCAAGCACCCCCACTACCTGAAGGGTCTGCTCCACTGTGGGGTGTGCGGCCGGCGCCTCTCGATCCAGCATTCCAAGGGCCGCTACGTCTACTTCTTCTGCCTGGGCCAGAAGAACGATCCGGCCGGCACCTGCCGGGAGCCCTATGTCACCGCCGACGACCTTGAAGCCCAAGTCGAAGACCTCTACCGGCGCATCCAGCTCCCTGCGTCCTGGGCCGAGCGACTGCGCGAGGAGATGGCAGCTGAGATCACCGAGCGTCAACAATCCGACGCCGCCCAGCGCGCGCTGTTTACCAGTCAACTGGCCAGGGCCGAGGGCGAACGAAGGAAGCTGCTCGACGCGTACTACGGCGGCGCCATCGACGTGCCCACCTTGAAGACCGAGCAGGCCCGGATCGGCTCGACCATCGACGCCACCAAGGATCGCCTGGCCGACCTCGACGCCAACGTCACCGAGCAGCAGGAGATCCTGGAGTTGGCCGCCTCACTCGCCACCCGGTGCGGCGATGCCTACCGAAAGGCCAACGACCGAACCCGAAAGCTGTTCAACGCCGCGGTGTTCGAGCGGCTGGACGTGAAAGGCGGCCGGCTCTGCCATGAGCAGTACCGGCCGCCCTTCGACCGGGTCTTCACCGTGTCCGAGTTCGAATACGGACCACGAGTGGAGGCGAGGAGAATCGAACTCCCGAACCTCTTGCATGCCATGCAAGCGCTCTACCAACTGAGCTACGCCCCCAGCGGCGGGTTCAGGCTAGCAGACCGGTGCCGCCATCCTGCGTCCTCGCACCGCTGCCGGGGGCCCAGGTGCCTGCCGGCTCGCCCGGCCCAGCCCCGCCAGCTTCGCCCCGCCCGCTCGCCCCGGCCGGTCCGGCCGAGCCCCGCCAGCCTTCGCCCCGCCAGCCTTCGCCCCACCCGCCCCCCTCTCGCCGACCGGCCAAAGGCGCAAACGACGATATCCACGCATGGTGCCCACGGCGCAAGTAAAGGACAGTCGGGCCTGGTCGAAAGAACCTTATGGTGGAGCGGGCGCAGCCAGGCCCCGACCTGGCCGCGCCCGTCAAAGGCCTAGCGCGGCGGCAGGAGAGCGAGATCGTCCCGGCTGATGAGGCCGGTAGCGAGCGCCCACTCCGCGAGGTGCTGGAGGGCGTTGTCCCCGAGCAGGTTGGGCACGCCGGCGTTGGTGAGCCGTGTCCGGAGGTACTCGACCCGCTTCACCAAGGTGGTCCGGGGCCAGGAGAGGCGCGCTGCCGCATCGGCGTAGCTCTTCGGGTGCGGGTCGTAGCGCGGGAAGGCTTCGAGGTAACCCGAGAACAGCGCTACCAGGGCGAGCTTGTCGGCGGACGTGATCGACACGTCGGTGGCGGCCTGCGTTGGGTTGCCTTCGACCTGCAGTACGGGGACTGGGCCGGCGGAGAGGCTCGCCTGGGCGTCGGCGGGCAGGTCGACGGTGATGGCATGCCGGCGGGTCGAGCCCTCGACGATGACCGTGAGGGGAGCTGTGACGGCGATACGGCGCCCAGGTGGGAGAACGGTCCGGATGCCTACGTCATCGACCACCTCGAGTGGTCGTACGTTGCTCTTGTTGACGAGCCACCACACACCGGTCTCTGATTCGAGGGAGCCCGCGATCCGGGAGATGCCAAGGTCAGAGGGGTCAAGGCAGATGGTGGCGCGCTGGGAGCGGCCGAAGGTTAGGCCCTCCTCCTCGCCGACCTCGTAGCGTCGGTCGCCGAGCCCCACGGTCAAAGTGCTGGTCGCCTCTGCCACACCAGGCACGGTACAGCAGCCGGCGGCTTCTCCCGGTGGCAATAGGCTGGTTAGCGGCAAAAACATCGACAACACAACGCCGACCTGAGCAGCCTGTTCCTTCCCCTTCGGAGAGGCGGTGCCTGCTTTGGGCTGTTGGTCCCCGTCTCGTCACGAGGTGGCGGACTTATCTCATGTGCTCTCATCTCTGGCGGTGGGCTACCCGGCGGTTCACATAGCCTGGTGGGATGAACTACGCGTACGACGCTCAGGAGGTGGAGAGGCGCTGGCAAGGGCGCTGGGAGGCGGAGCACGCGTTTTGGGCTCACAACGATGACGCCCGCCCGCCTTTTTACGTGCTCTCGATGTACCCGTACCCGAGCGGCCCGGCGCACCAGGGTCACGTCCGCAACTACACCTTCGGGGACCTGAACGCGCGCTGGCGCACCATGCAGGGCTATTCGGTGCTTTCCCCGTTTGGCTTCGACAGCTTCGGCTTGCCGGCCGAGAACGCTGCAATAAAGACAGGCACCCACCCGAGGGTCTTCACCGAGGCCCGCATCGCGGAGCTGACGCAATCTGTCCGCCGGCTCGGTGCTGGCTATGACTGGCGCCGCGTGCTGCGAAGCCACGACCCGCTCTACATGCGCTTCAATCAGGTCATCTTCCTCCGCCTCTTGGAAGCCGGCCTCGCCTACCGCAAGAAGGCGCCGGTCAACTGGTGCCCGGGCTGCAACACCGTGCTCGCGAACGAACAGGTCCTAGCCGACGGCACCTGTGAACGCAGTGGCGACGCGGTCGTGAAGCGAGACCTCGAGCAATGGTTCTTCCGCATCACTGCGTTCGCGGACGAGCTCCTCGCCGGTCTGGAGGACCTCGAGTGGCCTGAGCGAGTAAAGGTCATGCAGCGCAACTGGATCGGCAGGAGCGAAGGAGCCCGCTTCACCCTCGATGTCGCCGGCTCGACCGAGCGCATCGAGGTTTTCACGACCCGGCCCGACACGGCCTTTGGCATGACCTTCGTGGTGCTGGCACCCGAGCACCCCCTGGTGCCGGTGCTCGTCGCGCCCGAGAAGAGGGCCGAGGTCCTGGCGTTCGTCGAGCGGGTACGCAAAGAGCCGGAGTTCGAGCGCCAGTCCTTCGAAGCAGGGCTAGAGAAGCGGGGGATTTTTACGGGTGCTCACGCGCTAAACCCCTTCAACGGCAAAGAGGTACCTGTTTACCTCGCCGACTACGTCCTAATGAGCTACGGCACGGGCGCGATCATGGCGGTGCCGGCGGAGGACCAGCGTGACTGGGAGTTCGCCAAGGCTTACGGCCTGCCAGTTGTCCGAACTGTCGAGCCGCCCGAGGGCTGGGACGGGGAGGCCTATACGGGAGAGGGGCCGCGCATAAACAGCGCGTGGCTCGACGGCATAACGAGCACCGACGAGGCCAAGCGGAAGGCGATCGAGTGGCTGGAGCAAAGCGGCAAGGGCGAGCGCGCCGTGCAGTACCGCCTCCGCGACTGGTTGGTCTCGCGCCAGCGTTATTGGGGCTGCCCGATCCCTGTCGTATATTGCCCCGAGGACGGCATCGTCGCAGTGCCCGAGGAAGAACTGCCCGTGCTGTTGCCAGACGACGTCGAGTTCTTGCCGACGGGGGAGTCGCCGCTCCGCTTTCATGAGGGGTTCCTCCGAGCCAAGTGCCCCCGCTGCGGTGGCCCTGCCGAACGCGAGACCGACACCATGGACACCTTCGTCGATTCCTCGTGGTACTTCCTCCGCTTTTGCGATCCCTGGGACGAGGGGGCGCCGGTCGACGTCGAGGCCGTTAGGCGCTGGATGCCAGTCGACCAGTACATCGGGGGCATCGAGCACGCGATCCTGCACCTGCTCTACGCGAGGTTTTTCACACGGGCGCTCGGCGACTTGGGCTTAGGGCCGAAGGAGCTGCGTGAACCCTTCAAGCGGCTTTTCACCCAAGGCATGATCCGCATGGAAGGCACGAAGATGTCCAAGTCAAAGGGCAACCTCGTCGCACCCGAGCAGATCTACGACACGGTGGGCGCTGACGCGCTCAGGGTTTTCCATCTCTTCGTAGGGCCGCCGGCGGACGACTTCGACTGGACGCCCCAGACGGGCGAGGTGATCGACGGCTGCCGCCGCTTCCTTGACCGGGTCTGGCGGCTCGCGTCCAACGAGGCGGAGGGTTGCCCCGGCACCGAGCGCGCGCGCGGGAGGGAAGACGACGAGCTGGCACGGTCGACTGCCAAAGTAGTCGACCGCGTGACGCGCGACCTGGAGCGCTGGTCTTACAACACCGCTGTTGCGGCGCTCCGGGAGCACACGAACCTGCTGTACCGCTATGCCCAGGCGGGCGCGCGCCGCGATGACCTTGCCCAAGGCGTGGATGTGCTCCTGAAGCTGCTAGCCCCCATGGCCCCTCATCTGGCCGCGGAGCTCTGGGAGCGCCGCCATGGTGCGGGGTCCCGGGTCCATGCTGAGCCCTGGCCCGAGGCAGATCCGCGACTTTTGACGCAAGACACGGCCGTGTTGGTGGTCCAGGTCAACGGCAAGCTCCGGGACCGGATTGAGGTGCCGGCGTCGGCAACCGAGGAGGAGGTTGTGGCCGCCGCTCTGGCAAGCCCCAAGGTGACTGCTCAGCTGGCCGACCGCAAGCCGTCTCGCGTCATTGCCAGGCCTCCCACACTGGTAAACATCGTCCCCTGAGCCGGCCACGCAGAGCGTCAGGCCCTGTTTCATAGCGACGTGCTCAGTCGCCGCGCAGGAACTTCTCGAGCTCGGCTGCTATCTCGTCGCCCGTTGGCAGGTCGGTGAACGCCGTCGGCGGTGGCGCCACTTCTGAGTCGTGCTGGGCTTCGAGCTTGCGGACCATCGCCTGGTGCTCCCCGCTCTGCTCGATCAGGGTCTGGATGTGCTCGCGGGTCGCCCGGCCGGCCTCGTGGAGGTTGGTCGTGTCGATGTGGAGCCCGGTGAGGTCGTTCAGCTTGTCGAGGAGGGCCGCGGCCGCGTCCGGGTAGGCAGCGGCCGAGACGTAGTGGGGCACCCGCGCCCAGACTCCTACGGACGGCACGCCGGCCTGGTCGAAGGCCATCTCCAGGACCGCTTGTGCGCCGGCGGGCACGTCGATCGTGACGGGGACGAAGCCGATGCTCCCTGCGAGCTGCTCGCTGCCAGCCGAGGCGGCCAGCCGCACAGGCCTCGTGTGGGGAACAGGGGCGGGGAACGCACCGAGCCCAACCACCAGTTCCACGCCCAGGCGCAGGCCCAGCGCGACCACCTCGGCGGTCCATTCATGCCAGCGCAGGTCGGGCTCGGGGCCGGCAAGGATCAAGAGGCTCCTCCCGCCGGTTTCGGTCGCGGAGTAAAGGCGCAGTTCAGGCCACATGAGTGGGCCATGGATGCCATGTGAGATCCGGACGATGGGCCTGCGGGACCGGTGGTCTATCAGCGCGTCGGCGTCGAAGGTGGCTACAACCTCTCGCGGGAACGCCTCCATGAGTGTGCTCACGGCCTGGCTGCCGGCAGCTCCCGCGTCGACCCAGCCCTCCATCCCGAGCACCAGGACGGGGTGGTCGAGCTCGGGCCAATGGTCGATCTGGGCAAGCGGCATCGTCGTTCGGCTAGGAAGACTACTTGGGAGGACCCGGGAATGCGTTCGGGCCGGCGTGCGTTAGCCTGGGCCGGAGGTCAAATGAGCGTAGCCATAGACGTAACAGATGCCACATTCGAAAAAGAGGTCCTCGAGCGCTCGGTAGAGGTGCCGGTGGTAGTGGACCTGTGGGCCGCTTGGTGCGGTCCGTGCCGCATGCTCGGGCCGATCCTGGAGAAAGTGGTGGGCGAGCGCGATGGAGATGTTGCGCTGACCAAGGTCGACGTGGACAACAACCCGCGTGCAGCGGCCACCTTCCAGGTGCAGTCCATCCCCGCGGTGTTCGCCATCCGCAACAGGCGAGTGGTGAGCAGCTTCATAGGCGCCCAGCCGGAAGCGGCCGTCAGGGCGTGGGTGTCCGAGGTGGCACCGCCGCCTACTGAGGTGGACCAGCTAATCGCCGCGGGCGACGAAGCCTCCTTGCGCAAGGCCCTGGCGGCGGAGCCCGCCAACGAGGCGGCGATCCTTTCCCTGTCTGGCCTGCTCATAGAGGGCGGTACGGACCAGGGCAAACAGGAAGCGCTGCAGCTCTTGGCGCGTCTCCCGGAGACTGCCGAGGTCCGGCACCTGGTCGCTCTGGCCCGAGTCGGCGACGAGGCGTCTGACGGGGGCGGGTCGGTCACGGCGAGGCTTGACGCCCTCCTTGACCGGGTGAAGGAAGACCCGGCGGCCAAGCAGGAGTACCTCGACATCTTGGAGGTAATGGGCTCCGATGACGCACGGGTGAGCGAGTACCGCAAGGCACTCACGGCCCGCCTCTTCTGAGCCTCGCTGTCCTAGCGTCGGGCTAATCTTCGAGGCGCAATGCTCCCTGCCGCGCGCGTCCTAGACCTCGGTGGCCGCCGTTTCGACATATCCAGCCGTGCCCTTGTGATGGGCATAATCAACCGGACGCCAGACTCGTTCTACGACCACGGGGCGACCTGGGAGTGGGACGCGTTCTGGCGACGGGCGGCTGAGATCGTCGACGAGGGAGCTGACATCATCGACGTGGGGGCCGTCAAGGCCGGGGTCGGCCCCGAGGTGAGCGAGGCCGAGGAGATGGACCGCCTGCTGCCGGCTGTCGCGGGCTTGGTGGAGCGCTTCGGCGCCCTCGTCTCCGTGGACACCTGGCGGGCTTCGGTCGCGGCTGAGTCGTTCCGCCTCGGTGCGGTGCTCGGCAATGACATCAGCGGGTTCTCCGACCCTGGGTACCTGCCCGCGGCGGCAGCGGCGGGTGCGGCTGTGGTCGCCACCCACATACGGCTCGCTCCCCGCGTGTACGACCCCAACCCGGTCTATAGGGATGTCGTGGCCGAGGTCTATTCCTACCTGCAGGAGCGAGCGGCCTGGGCAGAGGCAGCCGGCATCCCTCCTGAGCGCATCGTGGTCGACCCTGGCCTCGACCTCGGCAAAGACACCGAGCAGTCGCTTGCCCTCCTTGGCGCCTCGGGGACATTCACCGGCCTTGGCTACCCCCTGTTCCTCGCGGCATCCAACAAGGACTTCCTAAACGGCCTGCTCAACTTGGAGATCTCGGAGCGCCGGGACGCCACGCTCGCTGCCCAAGCCCTGGGTGCCAGCCTCGGCTGTCGCGTGTTGCGCTCCCACTTCGTCGAGGCGACCCGGCGGGTGAGGGACATCATCGCTGCGATCCTCGAGGCGGCGTGAGCAGCGCCGAGGCCGGACAGCCCGGCGGCGGCCCTCACGCCTGGCTCGTAACCGGAGAGGACGCCACGCTCGTGTCGGAGGCCGTAGCGGAGCTGATCTCCAAAGCAGTGGGGAGCGCCGACCGCTCGCTTGTTGTCGAGGACTACTCCGGCGATGAGGTGGACCTAAGGGCGGTCGCGGATGCGTGTATGACGCCGCCGTTCCTTTCGGACCGCCGGGTCGTCGTGGTGCGAGACGCCGGCCGCTTCCCCCCCGAGCAGTTCCAGGCGCTTTTGGCCTATCTCGGCCACCCCCTACCGACGAGCCGCCTGATCGTGGCTGCTGGCGGCGGGCAGCTCCCGACGAAGTTCGTCAACGCCTTCAAGCAGTCGCCGGCAGCGGCCATCGTCGGGACCGACGTAGCTGCGAGGGAAGCGCACGGCTGGATGCTAGAGCGTCTCGCCCGTGCCCCGGTCAAGCTGGACCGGGAGGCCTCGGCGCTGCTCGAGGCGCACCTCGGGGAGGACCTCTCCCGTATCGGAGCGCTGCTCGGGGTGCTGGAAGCGGCCTATGGGGGTGGAGCGCGCATCGGCCCGGAAGAGCTCGGGCCTTACCTCGGCCAGGCCGGTTCCGTGCCGCCTTGGGACCTGACCGACGCCATCGACAGGGGCGACACGGAGTCGGCGCTCGCGCTGCTCCACCGCCTTTCGGACGCCGGTGGGCGCCATCCTCTGGTCGTCCTCTCCATCCTCCACCGCCACTTCGGCAACGTCCTCAGGGTGCAGTCGCCTGAGGTGGTCTCCGAAGCAGACGCCGCCCAAGCGCTCGGCATCGCCAAAGGTCGCAGCACGTTCCCCGCCAAGAAGGCGCTCGACGCTTCCCGCCGGCTCGGGCCTGCCGGCGCCGGCGACGCGATCACCGCACTGGCCGAGGCCGAGCTTGCGGTGAAGGGCAAGCTCAGTTGGGAGCCCCTGTGGGTGCTCGAGGTACTTGTCGCCCGCCTGTGCCGGCTGTCACGTGCCGCCAGAGCGGGCTCTCGGTCGCAATCGAGGCCGAAGTCTGCCGGCGCAAGGGGCCGGCGCTAGGAGGGCCGGAGCTAGGGGGGCCGGAGCTGCGCCGCCGGGCAACTACGTGGGCTTGAGCACGCTATAGGTGCTCAAAGTGCCCAGAAGTCGTAGAGGGACCCTGCCAGCTGTCCAAGTACCGAGAAGTACCGACGAGAAGTACCGAGAAGTCCCAGGGAGGACCCGCCCACTTTGGCGCCTACCTGTTTCCTACTTGTCGCTCTCCACCTCTTCGGCGCCCGCCGGAGCGGCGCTCTCCTCGCCGGCCGCGCTGGCGAGCTGACCTGGTGCATCCTCGCCGGCCTCGAGCTCGCCGGCCTCGTCGGGCATCTCCTGGCCCTTGGCCCGCCTGCCCCTTCTCGGCATCCGGGCCCGCAGCGCCTGCCTCTCGGCCCGCTCGGCCCTGCCCCTGTCCCTGCCCCTGGCCTGCGGAGCCGTTGTTTCTGGTGTCACAGCGGCGCTCTCCGCCTCTTGCTCTTCTAGGGTGGAGGAGCCAGGAGCGGCCTGGAGAAGCGCTGCCTTGTGCATGAGGGCGGACTTACGGTTGGCGGCCTGGTTTGAGTGGATTATGCCGCGCGCAGCGGCCTTGTCCAGCTTCTTTACGGCCAATCGGAGGTAGTCGCCGGCGCGCTCATCGCCCGTCTCGGCGGCGCGTAGCGCCAGCTTCACCCGGGTCTTGATCTCGGACTTGGCCGCCTTGTTGCGCAGCCTGCGCTTGTCGTTGGTCTTGATCCGCTTGATCTGGCTCTTTATGTTCGCCACAGGGTCCGACAGCTTAGCAGTAAGAGACGCCGGCAGGC
Organism: Actinomycetes bacterium; assembly: GCA_021787035.1. Classification (GTDB taxonomy): domain Bacteria; phylum Actinomycetota; class Acidimicrobiia; order Acidimicrobiales; family Palsa-688; genus JAJZYO01. The sequence goes on along the minus strand of JAJYMM010000078.1, from coordinate 8,385 downwards.
GGAGCGCCGCCTTAGGCCAAACTGGTAGGTGATCCCTCTACGCCCATGAGCACCTCCACACCGCCCTCAGTCAAGCCCGAGCACATCCGGAACCTCTCGATCGTCGCGCACATCGACCACGGCAAGTCGACGCTGTCCGACCGGATCCTCGAGCTCACCGGCGCGGTCAGCCCTCGCGATATGAGAGACCAGTACCTCGACTCGATGGACATCGAGCGTGAACGCGGCATCACGATCAAGGCCCAAAACGTCCGCGTCCAGTGGAAGGGCTATACGGTCCACCTGATAGATACGCCCGGCCACGTCGACTTCAGCTACGAGGTGAGCCGCAGCCTGGCTGCGTGCGAAGGTGTCGTCCTGCTCATCGACGCCGCCCAGGGCATCGAGGCACAGACGTTGGCGCATGCGTACTTGGCCCTCGAGCACGACCTCGAGATCGTCGCCGTGGTCAACAAGATCGACCTCCCAGCTGCAGACCCCGACCGCTGTGCGGCCGAGATCGAGTCAGTGCTCGGACTGCCCGCAGCCGAGATCCTTCGCGTTTCGGCTAAGACCGGCCAGGGCGTCCCCGAGCTCCTGGACGCGATCTGCGAGCGGATCCCGCCTCCCAAGGGCGACCCCAAGGCGCCGCTCCAGGCGCTCATCTTCGACTCTTACTACGACCAGTACCGGGGTGTGGTGAGCGCGGTCCGCGTGGTAAACGGCTCGCTCTCTGCCGGCTCCAAGCTCCGGTTCATGCAGACCGGCCGGGCGCACGAGGTCGAGGAGATCGGGGTCCGGCTCCCGGCGTCGCGCCCGGTAGAGAGCCTCGGCCCGGGCGAGGTCGGCTACCTGATCGCGGGCATCAAAGACGTGGGCGAGGCCCGGGTCGGCGAGACCGTAACCGAAGTGAGCCACCCGTCGGAAAGTGCCCTCGAAGGCTATCAAGAACCAAAGCCGATGGTCTTTTGCGGGTTGTACCCGGTGGACGGCGACGAGTTCGAGGCCTTGCGCGATGCCTTGGAAAAATTACGCCTTTCCGACTCGTCCGTTTCCTACCAACCCGAGACTTCGCCGGCGCTTGGTTTTGGTTTTCGTTGCGGGTTCCTCGGCCTGCTCCATATGGACATAGTCCGCGAGCGACTGGAAAGGGAGTTCAACCTCTCGCTCATTGCCACAGCCCCGAGCGTCGAGTACGTTGCCAAATTGACTGATGGCACCGAAGAACGCCTCCACAGCCCGGCGGAAATGCCATCGCCGCAACGGATACAGGTGATCGAGGAGCCCTTTATCCAGGCGACGATGCTGCTCCCGACCGAGTACACGGGCACCGTCATGGAGCTCTGCCAGAGCCGGCGGGGCGAGCTCATGAGAATGGAGTACCTCTCCCCTGAGCGCGTGGAGGTGGTCTACAGGCTCCCCCTCGCCGAGGTCGTGATGGACTTTTTCGACGCGCTCAAGAGCCGGACCAAAGGTTACGCGAGCCTGGATTACGAACCGGCCGGTTTTGCGCCGGGCGAGCTCGTGAAGATCGACATCTTGCTAAACGGGGTCCCGGTCGATGCGTTCAGCGCGATAGTCCACAGGGGCGACATGGTCGCCTACGGGCGGCGGATGACCGAAAAGCTGCGCGAGCTCATACCTCGCCAACTTTTCGACGTCCCCATCCAAGCCTCGGCGGCAGGAAAGGTAATCGCCCGAGAGACGGTGAAAGCCAAACGCAAGGACGTGTTGGCCAAGTGCTACGGAGGCGATATCAGCCGCAAGCGCAAGCTCTTGGAGCGCCAGCGCGAAGGCAAGAAGCGTATGAAGGCGATCGGCCGGGTGGAGGTGCCCCAGGAAGCGTTCATCCAAGCCCTCCGCATGGGGGACTGAACCTTCGACCCGCCGATGTGAGGCCGGGCGCGGGTCCCGGCGCTAACGCTTGGGTAGCGGGATGCTCTGGGCGAAGTGCCACACGTCGTCTGGGTCCCATTTTGCCTTTACCTCTCCCAGGCGGGGCAGGTTCTCGCCGTAGTACGCGCGGGCCCAGTCGCGGAGGCTGGGGTCGATGTAGTTCTGGTAAGCCTGCCCGCTCGCGTACGGCCGGAGCGATTCGTACCAGGCATCGAGCCAGGCACGGGCGGAGGAGATGGCGCCAAGGCTCGCGCTCGCTGGAAGCATCGCGATGTACTGCGCCGACGCGATCGCGCTCCTGTGCACGAAGGCCGTTGCCCTAGGCGCAACGCGGTTGACCGCCCCGCCCCAGGAGTCGAAGATGACCGCGCCTGGGGCGCTCGCGGCCTGGCGTTCCTCGATCCCGGCCAGGACGGCTTTGACGCCGGGGTCGCTGAGAGGCCGGACGAAGATGTCGGATTTCGCGACTTCCACGCTCCTCGGCAGCGTTCCGCCGGGGTAGTGGCCGGCTATGTGGCAGGCAGCTTCCGAGAGGCCCTGGCACCCGGCCTCGACGTACATCGCCTGCTCGAAGCTGCTGGGGGCGAGGTACTGGCCCGTTGGCGTGCCGGCACCGCTCGCTCCTGCTCCTGGCCCCGCTCCAGTCAGGCGAGCCAGGTGCGCGGCGGCGCCGCTCGGTGCCCCAGCCCACACGCCGGCCACTCGCACCGTTGGAGACGGCCCCCCCGGGACGGTTGCGAGCTGGCATGTCGACCACATCTCGTCAGGCGCCCGGCTAGACCAGCCCAGCCACGCCGAGAGGACCTGCGCTGCCGCCGGCCAGGGCCAGTCGAGAGCGAAGAGAGCCAGTTCCCCGATCGGGAAGGTGTTGAACCCCATCTCCGTCACCACGCCGAAGTTGCCCCCGCCACCTCCCCGGCAGGCCCAGAAAAGCTCAGCGTTGGTCGCCGCGTCTGCTCGGACGACATCGCCGGCGGCTGTCACGAGCTCGAGGTCCGTCAGGTTGTCGCAGGTGAGGCCGTGCAGCCGGTCCATGACGCCGATCCCACCACCAAGCGTGAGCCCAGCCATGCCGACAGTCGCACAAGAGCCCGCCGGTATGGACACGCCTTGGCGGGAGAGCACCGAGTAGACGTCGATCAGCTGCGCGCCGGCCCCAACGACGGCCTTTGCTTTCCCCCTCACCGACACCCGCGACATCGCGCTCACGTCGGCTACGAGCCCGGTCGTGGTCGAATAGCCGCCATAGCTGTGCCGGCCGCTTCGAACCGCGAGCGCCAGCCCGTGTTGTCGCGCGAACACGATGGTCCTTGCCACGTCGCTCGGGCTTGCGCAAAAAGCGACCCCCGCCGGGTGGGTGCCGTCGAATAGGGGGTTGTAAAGCTCATGGTCCGCCAGGTAGCTGGGGTCGCCCGGGCGTGAGAGGCGGCCCGCGAGCCCGCAGGCCAGCGCATCCCAGGCGGCCCGGCTGGGCGCCCCGGCGCGCTCTTCGGTCCTCGCGCCTGGGCCCAACGGGACAGGCCGGCGGTCCTGAACGCTGGCGCTAGCCCCGTACCCTGGAGGACCTAGCCAGCCGAGGACGCCCCCGAGCGCGCCGGCGGCACCAACTTGGAGCAGCTGACGGCGAGAGAGGATGGTCTGGCCCCGCACGGGCCCACGGTAGGAGAGTGCCGGCCCGCCTTGCCGGCACCTCTAAGGGGAGGTCTCCCTACGGGATTACCCCGCCGCTTGGTCGAGTGGTCCCTGTTGGTCGAGTGCTCCCTCGATGGCTCCCTACGGAGCGGATGGCCCCAAGTACCCCTCGGCTTGGAGGTGGACCATGATCACCTGTGCAGCCTCCTCGGCGGACAGGTCGGCCGTGTCGATCGTGACCTCAGCGTCAGTAGGCTCCTCGTAGGGGTCGGAGATGCCGGTGAACTCCTTCACGATGCCGGCGCGGGCCTTCGCGTATAGGCCCTTTCGGTCGCGGGCCTCGCAGACTTCGATGGCCGTGGAGACGTGCACCAAGATAAAGCCTCCGGTCGGCTCCACCATTTCCCGCACCTCTTTGCGCACCGCCTCGTAGGGGGCGATCGGGGCGCAGATGGCGATGCCGCCGTTTTTGGTGATCTCGGAGGCCACCCAGCCGATCCGGCGGATGTTCGTGTCCCGGTGCTCCTTGGAGAAGCCGAGCTCGGAGGATAGGTGCTTCCTTACGATGTCGCCGTCCAAGAGGGTGACGGGCCGCCCCCCCTCCTCCAAGAGCTTGGTGAGCAGGACCGAGGCGATAGTCGACTTGCCGGAGCCGGACAGTCCGGTGAAGAACACCGTGAAGCCCTGCCTCGCCCGGGGCGGGTAGCTCCTGCGCAGCTCGGCGGCCACCTCTGGAAAGGTGAACCAGCTCGGCACCTCCCTGCCCTCGGCCAGGCGCCGGCGCAGCTCGGTGCCGGAGATGTCCAATGTCCTCGAGCCCTTGGGCACCTCGTCTACCGGCATGTACTCGTCGCGATCTTCCACGTAGACCATCTGCTGGAAGGGCACGACGCCAATACCGAGCTCATCGGAGTGCTCCAAGACGAGAGCCTGGGCGTCGTAGGGCCCGTAGAAGGCCACGCCGTCGGCGCCCTTGCCTGGCCCTGCGTGGTCGCGGCCGATTATGAAGTGGCTCGCACCGAAGTTCTTCCTCACGATGGCGTGCCAGAGGGCCTCTCGCGGCCCCGCCATCCTCATGGCGAGGCCGAGCAGCGCCAAGGTGGCCGTCGCATGGGGATAGCCCTTCATGACGGCCTGGTAGCAGCGCACCCTTGTGTGGTGGTCGACGTCGCCGGGCTTGGTCATGCCGACCACGGGGTGGACGAGCAGGTTGGCCCCAGCAGCCTTGGCCGCCCTTGTCGTGAGCTCGACGTGCGCGCGGTGCATGGGGTTCCTCGTCTGGAAGGCGACTACCTTTGACCAGCCAAGGCGCGAGAACTGATCGCGCATCTCTGCCGGGGTCAAGCGCAGGGCCTTGTAGTCATAGTGGTGGGGGAGGCTCAGCACCTCGAGGCGCCCTGCTACATAGACCGGCCCAGCCTTGTCGAAGAGGTATGCGACCCCTGGGTGAGTCTTGTCTGTTGTGCCGAAGACGGCCTTGGCCTCGGCTTGTTTGTCGGGGCGGTATATCTCTTCCACCTCCAAGGCGGCGAGCATCACACCCTCTTGGTCCCTGAGCGCGAGCGACGAGCCGGCCGACAAGCCGGCCGCCGCTTCCTCGGAGATGTCCAAGGTGACGGGCATCGGCCAGAGCGCTCCGCCGGGTAGGCGCATGGACTCGAGCACCGACGTGTAGGCCTCCTCGCCCATGAAGCCCTGGAGCGGCGAGAAGGCCCCGTTGGCGAGCAGTTCGAGGTCGCAGAGCTGGCGCTGGGAAAGGTCCCAGCTCGGCCAGTCTTTCGACTCGGCCTTCACCTCCGCCGCCCGGCCCTCGCTCACGACCAGGTCCACCAAAGTCCCCCCGTGAGGGCTGATCAGGTGCTCTGCCACTGTCTCTATCTCCTCCATTGGTTCGCAGCTCGTAAACATGACTAAACTAGTCAGGATTGCTGCACGTCTACAAGAACTGGGCGGACGTGCCGAGGCGAGGTGTCAACCAGGAGCTTATGCGGGCAGAACGGGCATGGCGGAGTGCACCCGCTGGCGCTCGGTAGGCTTGATTGCTAACCATGTTGGACGAACGCAAAGCCTCCATCTTGCGAGCTGTGGTCGAGTGCCACATCCGCACGGCCCAGCCCGTGAGCTCTTCCTACGTGGCGGACATGTCTGGCCTCGGGGTCTCGCCGGCGACGGTACGCAACGAGATGGCCGTCTTGGAGCAGGAGGGTTACCTGTTCCAGCCTCACTCGAGCGCCGGGCGGGTGCCAACGGACAAGGGTTACAGGTTTTTCGTGGACGCGCTGGCGGGCCCGGCACCTCTCGAGCCGGCCCAGGCCGAACTGGTCAGGCTCTTTTTCGCCCGCACCCACGGCGAGATCGAACGCCTATTGGCCGAGACGAGCGGGCTGCTCTCGAGCCTGACCGACTACGCGGCTGTGGTCGTGGGCCCCAATGCACCGGAGCCCGGGCGGGTGCGTTCTATCCAGCTCGTGAAGCTGGCGCCCCACCTCGTGCTGGCGGTCGCCGTGCTCGGCAACGGAGCGGTCGAGCGGCGTGCGATCGAGACCCCCAAAGAGATGGGCGAGGCACAAGTCGAGAAGGCTTCGGGCAAGGTTGCCACCTGGTTCGCCGGGTCCTCGCTTGACAAGCTCGGGTCGCCGGAGCCTACGGGGGACGGGGAAGTGGACAACCTCGCCGGCGCTGCCGTCGAGGCACTGCGGCACCCCGAAGAGCCCGAGGGCAGCCATGTCTTTGTAGGTGGCGCCGCACGGATGGCTAGGGCCTTTGATGCGGTGGGGACCATCAGGACCGTTCTCGGGATCCTGGAGCAGCAGTACGTGCTCGTCAGCCTCCTCCGGGACGTGCTCGACAGCGGGCTCACGGTGGCAATCGGCACGGAGCACGGCGTCCAGCCCCTGGCTGACTGTTCGGTCGTGGTGGCGCCCTACGAGGTCGACGGCGAGCGTGTCGGCACGGTGGGTATCCTCGGGCCTACCAGGATGCACTACGACCAGGCGCTAGCCGCAGTAGCAGTGGTCTCGAACAAGCTCACCCGAGTGCTGTCAGACAGCAGTTCGTTGACGGATGATCCGCTGGTACCGGGGCCTACCGGTACCCTGCAGGCGAGCAGGTGGGGGAGCTCCAGCTGATGGCGGAGGACTATTACGAGATCCTCGGGGTGGACCGCAACGCCACCGACCAGGAGATAAAGCGGGCCTATCTCAAGCTGGCGCGCCAGCTGCACCCCGACCGCCATGGGGGCTCCAAGGAGGCGGTGGCGAGCGAGGAGCGTTTCAAGGTCGTCAACCAGGCCTACGAGGTCCTGAAGGATCCAGAGCGACGGCGCCAGTACGACATGTTCGGGGATGGCGACCGGGCGGGTGGTGACCCCTTCGCTGGGTTCGGAGGGGCTGGGCTTGGGGACATTTTCGATGCCTTCTTCGGGGGCGCTAGCCCGTTTGGGGGTGGCAGGGGGCCTGCGAGGCGGGGGCCTCGGCAGGGCGAAAACGTGGAGTCCCTGCTCGACCTCGAGTTCGCCGAGGCGGTCCTCGGTGCCTCCAAAGAAGTCCAGGTCAAAGAGAGCGTCACTTGCGAGACATGCTCGGGCAGCGGTGCGCGCCCGGGTACGACGCCGGTGACCTGCACGACCTGCAGCGGTACGGGGGAGCTACGCCGGGTCCGCCAGTCATTGCTCGGCCAGATGGTGACCTCGAGCCCTTGCCCGCGATGCGGGGGTTCCGGCGAGGAGGTCCCGTCCCCGTGCCCTGGCTGTAAGGGCCAGGGAAGGCGCGTGGAGGAACGCTCCTACACCGTCGACGTCCCTGCGGGAGTGGACGACGGTTCGACGCTGCGGCTCCCGGGGCGGGGCAGCGCCGGTACTCGCGGCGGGCCCCCCGGAGACCTCTACCTTCACCTGAGGGTGAGACCTCATGCGGTACTTACAAGGGATGGCTTCGACCTGCGCGAGACGGCACACGCGAGCATGGCCCAGGCCGCCCTCGGCGCCGAGCTCAGCGTCGAGACGCTCGAGGGCCCGGAGGTGATCTCGCTCGAGCCCGGCACCGCGAATGGCGCCGAGGTCCGCCTCCGCGGGAGAGGTGTCCCGCACCTACAGCGCCGCGGGCGCGGCGACTTGGTCGTGACCGTTGCCGTCGACACTCCTACCGACCTCACCTCGTCCCAAGAGGAGCTGCTCCGCCGTTTCGCGGCCGAGCGAGGCGAGATCGTGACGCCTCCGGAGGCGGGCTTGCTGTCGCGGATCCGGAGCGCGTTCAAGTAGGGCAGCGGGAAGAGGTTGGGGAGAGGGTGCGCCGGGTCGCGGCCCACGTCTTCGTCGAAGACGTGGAGGTGCCGGCCTTGAACCTCCGTGACGCCGACTTCCACCACCTCTCACGTGTGCTCCGACTGCGCCCGGGTGAGGCAGTGTCAGCCTCCGACGGGGCGGGCCGGTCGCTTGCCTGCCGCTGGACCGGGGCTCGTGCGCTCGAACCCGCCAGCGAGATCTCGTACCAGGGCCGCCCTTGGCCGCCCTTGACGGTGGCCTTTGCCCTCACCAAGGGGGAGCACCCCGAGTGGACGGTGCAGAAGTTGACCGAAGCCGGCGTTGACCGGGTCATCGTCATGACGACCGCCCATTGCGTTGCCCGGTGGGGGGCAGGGGACCCCCCCCGCAGGCTCGCCCGGCTCAAGGAGGTGGCCCGGCAGGCTGCGATGCAGAGCCGGCGGGTGTGGCTACCGTCAGTCGAGGGCCCCCTCACCTTCTCTCAAGTCGTCTCGGTGGGCTCTCAAGTCGTCTCGGTGGGCTCTCAAGTCGACCCTGTGGGCTCTCAAGTCGACCCTGTGGGCTCTCAAGTCGTCTCGGTGGGCTCTCAAGTCGTCCCTGTGGGCTCTCAAGTCGTC
>JAJYMM010000004.1:4465-22879 GCA_021787035.1 Actinomycetes bacterium | reverse complement strand
CAAATGGGGAATAGCCTTCTGGGCCTTTTCGGGCGGCACGACCCACGGGCTGGACAGCTCGCCCTTGGAACTGGTGCACGCTCCTCGTGGTGCGCCACGTACCATCGGCTTCACGCTGTCCAACGGGACGACCGACGCCCTTGCGGCGAGCGCAGGCGGAGAGCTCGCCATAGTGGCGTCGGCCTTGGACGCGGGGCGAAGCTACGGCATAGGCAAAGAGGTCGAGACTTGCAACCTCGCTTCGCTCGCCTGCACGCCGGTGCCGGGGGCGAGCACCTGGAGGGGGCCTGACCCGGTCCGCTGCACGCAGTCGTGCTCGCAGTGGCCGGCCCCGGGCAAGGCCGGCTCGGCGGTGAGCCTCGACCCTTCCTGGTCGCCAGACGGCAAGCTCCTGGCCTACGTGAAGTCGCCTTCTGCCGATACCGGTGGCCAGCCTTCGCTCACCTGGTTCAAGGCCCACCGGCTCTTTGTCTTCGACACCGCCACGCGACGTTCGACCGAGGTCGCTCGGGCGGACGGCGCCTCGGTGCCCACTTGGTCAAAGAACGGCAAAGAGATCCTCTATGTCCGCGACAACGCGCTGTGGGTGTCCCCTGTGCTCGGTGGGAAGGCGACCGAGCTCGAGACACCGCTCTTCCCACCAGCCGAGTGGCAGGACGTGCTGCGCTCGGGGATTTCGTTCTACGGGCAGGTCAACTGGGGCGGCCAGTTCAGCTGGTGGTCCCGCTGAAACCTGCCGGGGGTCGAGGGGCCTTGTGCGGGTGGTCGTTTAGATACCGGGGGCCGAGCTGGAGCGCTTGTCCGCCAAAGAGCGCAACGCTTTGTACAACGCCACCGCGAAAGAGCTTCAGCACCGCTGAAGAGCTCGCCGAAGGGAAGGAGCGCCTGGAGGCGGTGGTGGCAGCGTCTGGTACCACGACGACGAAGATCCTCGGGGTGGGCACTGGTTTGGCTGCCATCACGCTCGGCATGACCGGCGATGTCGGCAGGTCCCCAATGAAGATTGTTTCGCGGCCCACAACGGCAGTGCCCCGATCGAGTTCTCCTCAGGCCCGAAGAAGCCCCCGAAGAAGCCCTACCGGCTCGCCGACGTCTGTCGCGCCCCCTCGTCTTCCATGGGAAGCAGAAAAAAGTCCGCCGGGCCTCTTGACATACAAAGAGGACTCCATCTGTACCGGCGAGGGCACGCTTGGCTTGACTGCAACAAGCTTCAGGATTGGGCATTCTGGGCCTTCAAGTCAGGCTGTGAGGCGGGCACGAGTTGCCTGAAGTTCGGTATGCACCGCATCGTTCGGCTCCCGGTAGCAACGAGCGCGACCAAGGCCATGGCCAGCCCCAGGACCAGGAGCGTCTGGGCACTACCAATGTGGCTGAGCAGCAAACCGGCCGCGAGTGGGGCAAGCGGCGACACTGCGCCGGCTACGAAGTAGGCCGCGTTGCTCACCTGGCCCTGGATGGCGTCGGGGGTCAGGGTGACCTGGTAGGTGACCAGGATGGTGTTCGCGGTCGGGGCGAGCAGGATGCCCGCCCCAAGCAGGGCACCCAGGACGTAGGGATCCTGTTCCAATGCCATCAGGGGGACCACCGCGGCCGTCACCCAGAAAATGCCGAGCACGATGAGAGAAGGCTTTGGGTGGCCAGACAGGCGTGTTGCCAAAAGGGCACCCAGGAAGCCAGCCCCGCTTGCGATCGACAGCATCAGCCCCACCTGTGCAGAAGCGGCGCCATGGTCCTTGGCGGCGACGATGGCAGCCAGGGTAAGAGCGGTGTAGATGGCGCTCACGGCGCTAGCCGAAACGAGCAACGAGCGGACCAGGCGGTGCCTCCAGATCCAACGGAGCCCTCCTGTGAGCTGCCCATAGACATTCTCCGTCGTCGTGGCCTCCACGCCCATCGGGGACCGCACAAACCAAGTGCAGGCGAAAGAACAGGCGTAACTGAGGGCGTCCGCAGCGAAGGGGAGCCCGCGGCCGAGAGAGAAGAGGATCCCGCCGAGGGGAGGGCCGGCGACCGCCCCGCCGTAGCTCCCCGCCTCAAAGCGCGCGACCGCCTGTGGCACCTTCTCTGGGGGTACCACTTTACGGACCGCCGCAGTCGAGGCCGGCCGGAAGACCTCACCGGTGAGCCCCGTCACCGAGGCGGCGACGAGGAGGTAGCTGAAGCGGAGCACGCCCACGACCAGGCATGCAGCCACTGCCCCGAGCACCGCGCAACGCAGGGCGTCGGTGGCGAGCATTGCCTTACGCCGGTCCCATCGGTCAATAAGGGCTCCGGCGGGCAGCCGGAAAAGCATCTGGCTGGCCAGGGCTACGGTACCGACCAGGCCGGCGTCAGTGGCCGAGCCCGTGAGGGCCGACGCCAGCAAGGGGTAAGCGATACCTGACACCTGGCTGCCGAGCACTGAGACGGAGCCTCCGGACCAGATGAGGGCATAGTCGTGTTCCCCAGATGGCGCCCCGGCAGCGTAGCCATCGCTCGTGGTTCGGGCGCTCTCCGCCGCTCTCACCGGCCCGAGCTGGGCGTGCCTGTCGGCCCCCGGGCCGGGGTACCGGGGCTGTGGGCAGCGATCTGGAAGCCGCCCTCTGGGCTCGGCGCCACGTGGCCAGCCCCCGTGGTCGCTGCGAGTGAGGAGATGCCTTGTCCCCCGGCCTCCGCCCCAGCTCGCACCCGGTCAGCGTCTGCCACTGAGACGATGACAGCCATAGGGCGGCCATGGCGCGTGAGGGTGATGCGCTCACCGGTGTAGGCGACCCGGTTGACCAGGTCGGCGAGCTGCTCCCTGGCGTCCGTGACCGAGACCGACGATTCAGGCACCATGAGTCCAGAGTACGTTACGTACGTTAGCTACGTCCAGTAGATTACGTACATGTTCACTCTCCAGATGATCACGGATGGCGGCCCTGATGCCCGGAACGCCGCCCAGCCGGCACTAGGACAGGGGCAACTGGGCGGCCAAGCGGTCAAGCCCGACGAGCAGGCCGTCCATCTGCGCTACTGCCAGTTCGCGGGACAACGTCGCGGTTCCGATGCGGTCGGCAAGCAGGCGACGTGGAGCTCCGCTCGTTGCCGGAGCTACTCGAGAAGATCAACCAAGCCGAACGCGCTGCGTTGTACCGCTCCCTCGGTCTCAGCGTCCGGTACCGGCGCGTCGACGGCCGCGAAGAAGTAGGGCTCACTTCGACTTTGGAGGGTGTGCAGTCGGAGCGTCTCGGAGGGCCGATCCGTACTCGAGGCCCAAGCTGGTGCTGCGCACGGAACTGGTGCTGGCAGGGGCTCGCCGCTGTTGCGGCCGGTGGAGAGGACCGACCCGTCGGGCGGGGTGATGGCGGCGCCCACCCCTACGCCGCCCGACGCCCAAGGCGCCCAGGTTCCTCGAAGGCCCGTTGCCACGGGACCCGCAGCGACACTCAGGCCTCGTAGGCGTCGGTCACGGTCAGCAACCTACTGCCGGGGCGGCAAAGACGGTTCCGGTGGGCACCGGTCAGCTGGGCTCGCGCACTGGAGCCCCCCTTTCAACCGTCTCCGTGCCAAGCGTTGTCGGACCACCGCCGCGGCACCAGAGCCTTGCACCGCGGGGCCGCGCGCAGCGGCCGAATCTCCGCTCGAGAGGCAAATAACAGTTCTCACCGGCAATATGTGCTGTAGGTCCGGGTCGCTAAGCAACCAAATGAAGCGACCAATTTCTTTGCACCATCAGTTCGCTGACGCTGCGGAGACCCTCGAGGGGCCCGCTCAGCACGAGGGCTCAGGGCAGCACTCGCGTGAGCCAGACCAGCTCGTCTCCGTCGTCTTTCGTGGTGACGTGATCGCGTCGGAACCCCAGCTTCTCGAGGACACGGAGCGAGGGTGTGTTCCAACCGCCAACGGTGGCCCAGAGGCGTTTCCGCCCAGTTGCTATCGCGGCGTCGAGCACTGCCCGGGCGGCCTCAGATGCATAGCCGTGCCCGTGTGCTTGTTGGAACAGCTCGTAGGCGACCTCGGGTTCGTCGAGGGAGGAGCGGCCAATGACGAGCCCGCAATACCCGATGAAATCGCCTTCAAGGTGGCGGCAGATGGGGAGCAAGGCGATCCCGGTTTCTGCTGTCGCGGCCAGTTGGGCCGTGATGCGCTCCTGGATGGTCGCTACGCTTGGTACGCCGTTGCCCCGTTCCGTGACGAGTGCACGGTATTCGTCGACATCGGACTCGGCCCAAGGCCGCAGCCTCGGCCGCTCCGTGCTGAGATAGGACGCCATCGGCCAATAGTCCCGCACGGAGAAAGTCTAAGCGAAGCATCGTCTCCCGACCGCTGCCTGTCCGCGGGACCTGGTGCCCGAGTCGGAGCCACCAACGGCACAACGACCTTCTCATCAAAGGGACGATGTTTCTTACTTGCAGATCTTTGACCTTCGACGTCAGAGACCTTCACCTCCCGCGGCGCCAGCCCTGGTGGCGGCAAAGGGCGGCTGGGCCCAGCACAGCGTTGGTCAGCGCCTCCACGTCCATCTTCATCGATGCGAACACGATCCCCTCCGAGCAACCTGTCATCCATAGCCAAGCTCCCTTTCCAGGATGGTCCGAGCCCTCCAAAGAATTACAGGACCCATGAGCTGCGGAGATCCTGTGCACGACTGGTTCCGGGCTGCCGTGGGCAACTGCGGACGAGGTACTTCACACAATTGCTGTGTGTTTGCAAAGAGGTCCTCGCCGGCTACGTGCTCAACGCACTCTTTTACCCCAGCTGACGCAAGCGTCACGTATCGAGGAAGTCCCACTCGTCGCCAGGATCCACCTCGGCGCGGAAGAGCTTGCCGTTCCACATTCCCCATTCGAAGTCGTGACTTACTCCTGAGCCGCGGAAACGTCTTTGTTGAGGCATGCGTTGCCCAGACCGACCATGGCGTTAATTAACGAGGCCTGGCGGCGTCAGGGGGTCATCACAAACCTGAACGAGGACGGCTTCGAGTCTGTCGCACCCGCTCCAGCTAGGACGGCGGCCGCCTGTCCATCATCCAACTCGGAGGGACCGCCGCCCGATGAAGCTTCTCCCGCCCCTGCAGGCCCCGGGACCGCTGGCTTCCCTCCTCGGCGCGAACTTGCCCAGCTCGCCGGGGCAAAGCAGAGAGAGGTCAATCAACGCCCAACGACCCTGCCAGCAGGGAGCGGCGGGCCCGTTCGGCCGATGCTCAATCGGCAGCCCCGCCGCGCCCGCCTTTTTTCCATTGCCCCGCAGCGGCACGTGCACCAGCCCCGGACGGTCTAGTAACGAAAGGCGGACGGGTCGCACTGTGACGGCGCTGCTACGTCGCTCAGCCCGGGAAGGCCGGTAGCGCTACGGTTTGCCAGGTCTTGCCACCGTCGCTGGTCCGGTAAAGCTGGTTCCCCCCTACGGGGACGCGCCAGCCGTCCTCCGCGTTCACGTAGTCAAGCGTGCCGCCCTGGGCAGCAAAGTCGAGGACAGATGTGGCCGTGGCCCAGTTGCGCCCTGCGTCTGTGGTCGTGAGCACGGCCGTCCCTCCTGTGAGCTTCCAGGTAATTGCCGTTACGACATCGACTGACCAGGCCCGGGGTGGCCCGGGCGGCACCACCGGCCACCAGGTGGCGCCGGCGTCCGTGGTCCGGTAAACAAGGCTCTCGTCGTGCCTGCCCACGGCGGTAAGGCCCACGGCACCCAGGTTCCCGTCCAGCACCGGCGCCGAAGACCACGCGGCCGCGTTCCCCGGAGCAAGCCCATAACCGGCGGGCAGCGGCTGGACCCTGCGCTCACGCCACGTCCGCCCAGCGTCGGTGGAAACGTAGATCGGCGACAGTCCGGCGGGGCAGGCGAACGCGGCCGAGCCCACCGTAGCGGTCGATAGGCCGACGAACTTGTCGCAGCCGAAGGGAAGGGCTCCCGGGGTACCTGGCCCCCATGACGGCGGGGACGATCGCGATCGCGACTCCAGGGCCCAGCGCCGGCCCCCATCCGTCGTCCGGTATATCGCGACCGGTTCAGAGCCCATGGCCCCGACGCTGGCCACGCACCAACCGACGGTGGCGTCCAGCATTTGGGGCGAACAGTACGGTGACGGGAGCCGGCCCAGGCGGTGCCAATACCTGCCACCGTCCGTCGTGGCCATGAGCGCCAGCTGGCTCCCGCTGCCGAGCGGCCCATAGGTCACCCAGGCGTCCGCCGTGCTGACAGCGTCCAGCCCCTCGATGGAACGGTGAGCCGTGCCTTGGCTCAAGCCCGGTGGCGTGCGGTCCAGCCAGGGACGGCCGCCGTTTGTCGTGGACACTATCGCCTCGGCGTAGGCGGCGGGGACGGCCCCGTTGTAATAGGCGGACAGCCAGGCCCAGGCGCCGGCCGCGCCGATGGCCCCGAGGGTGGCCATGTCCCATCTCCCCGGAGGGGCGGGGAGCACCGCCGCGGGCGTAGGGGGTGCAGGGACGAGCCCGGGGAGCACCAGGCCAAGAACGGCACCAGCGAAGAGCGTCCCTGCGTGCCTGCTGACGACGCCCATACGACTGCAACCGGTACGAGCCGTCCCCGGTTCCCTCCGGGGCAAGGGGCTGCGCTCTCGTTGCCCTGGGTGGCGCTGATGTACTTACTACTGACTCCGAAGGTGGAACCTGCGGAGACGCACAAGCTGTTACTGAATGCATGAAGCTCTCGCCGGCTTTGGCCGGCGTTGCCTTGGCCGTTACCGTCCTTTCAGGCGCCGCCGCGCCCGGCTCTGGCCAAAAGGCGCCCACCCGCAGTGAGCAAGTTGCCAACCGAGGGCACGCCATCTTCCCTCGGGCCACCTACACCGGGCCGGTCGTCAACTACCACGCCTTTGCCGGTCACGGTGACCTCGCCTTCGTGTCGCTCGGCGCCCTCTACGTCCTGGACGGCGCCCGTCACCGCCTCGTCAAGCTGGTGCCCCTGGCGGGCGGGGCGAGCAACCCGCACTTCTCTCCCAACGGTGAGTGGCTGACCTACTTCGACGGCGAGTGTGCGGACTGCTTCTACCTGGCCCACGCCGACGGGAGCGGGGCGCGCCGGGTACCTCTCAGCACGAACGGCGGCGGCCGCGTGGTCTGGCTGCCCGACAGCCGCCTGCTCGTCGGCGACACCACCTACAGAGTTAAGGCCGCGGGCGAGCTCGCCACGACCGGGCGCGTCCCGGCTCACCTGGTGGCTTGGTCACCGGGCTGGGACGAGTTCGCCTTCGAGACGGCGCAGGTGAAGACGAGCGCAGACGGCGCTTTCCGGGGTAAATGGGCCCTGGAGCTGGCCAGCTCTATCACAGGCAAACGCACCGTTTGGTACCAGAGCCAGATCTCGTTCGACCCCCGCTCGGGACGCGGCTTCCAGGGTGACCAGTTCGCTGGGGCCCAGGTACTCCCCCGCCATGAAGGGGTGCTGTTCTCGGTCGACCCGGGGAACTCGGCCGACGACTCCGGAGGCCGCCCCCTCTACTGGTTGGCGACCCCGAGGGGCAAGCCTTTTGCCCTGGGGCGAAGTCGGCAGGCCACCTCGGTGAGCCGCATCGGCGTCCTGGCCGTGGGCGCCGGCGGCAACGAGTACGCTTGGATGGACAAGCACGTCGACATTTGCCGACCGGCACCCCTGCGCTGCTCGACCCTATCGGTGCCTCCGGGCCAGCTTGCCTTCGACCCGGCGTGGGCACCTGACGGCGGCACTCTGGCGCTGGTGGAAGCCAAGGCGGAAACGGCTGAAGATTTCAAGCCCTCAACCGTCGCCAATTGGTACTCGACCCACCACCTGTTCTTGTGGGCAGTTGGTTCGCCCAGGCCGGTCCTGGTCCCTGGGACGCAGGGGGCGGCCGCACCGACCTGGTCGGCAGACGGCAAGAGCGTCCTTTACGTGGCGCAAGATTACCTTTGGTTGCTGCGAGACGGCTCTCGTCCGGCAAAGCTCGCCGGCCCGGTACTCGTCCGCGGCGACTGGGGCGCCTTTTTCGGCCAGATCGACTGGCAGAGCGATTTTGCTTGGTCGCAGGCGTAAGCGACGGGTCGGCGGGTCCGACGGGGTCTGCATCTCGGAACTTGGCGGGCGGAACCAGATGGGCGCCAGCCCGCTGTCGCTTTCCTGCTCGTCGCCGAGCACCTGCGTCGCCCGTCGACGGTGACAGCACGCACATGATGCTCAGCGTTGGCCACTAGGGGTCGCCCTGCCTCGTCGACTCAGGGGAAGCCTGGTCGGCATTTCTTTGTGCATCAGGGCAGCGGCTCTTCTCTACGGTGGTGGACGGCCCGTCGCAAACGGGCGCCAACGGGCAGCACACCTGGGCCAGAGCACCCGGCTGCCGGCCGGCTGGGCGAAGCCGACCTGAACGGGGTCGTCGCCTACAACTTCCGAGCCGCAGGGGACCTGAGCGGCTGGACCCAAGAGGAGACAGCCCAAGCACTCGAGCGGCTCCTAGGCCAAAGGCTCCCCCAGGCCAGCATCTCCGCCATCGAGCGCGCCTACGAAGGCCCGCACCGTCGAGGCGGTCACCGGGAGCCCGAGCCCCCCCCGCCAGGCCAGCTACAGCGAACGGCGCAAGCAGATGCTCCTAGATCTGCTCGACCGCTACGCCGACAGCGTGGACAACGCCGCTCAGGAGATCGGCGCTTTCTTCGACCACCTCCGCCAGGTCGGCGTCAGAGGCCTTGTGGCCGAGCAGCTCGACGACCCGGACTATGTAGGGCTCCCTGGACCGCACCGCAGGACCAAGAAGGCCCCGGCACAGACTTGAGCGACGGCACCGGCAAGGTTCATTCGGGGACCAGGAAACGCCCGATGGCGTCCGCCGCCGCCGATTGCATGGACTCGATCAAATGGCTGTAGCGGTCGAGCGTGACCTACGTGGAGGCGTGGCCGTGGCGTTCGCTCACCACTTTCGGGTGCACGCCGGCGAGCAGCGCGATGGTCGCCGCCGTGTGCCTGAGGTCGTGGAGAGTTATTTCCGCCAGGCCCGCTCGGTGCTGTAACGAGTGGAGGTCACGCGTCAATTGCGCCGGGTGGTACGGGTCGCCAAGCTCGTCGACAAATACGTACTCGGGCACCGTCGGCTCGCCGCGCTTTTCGGCTTCGACAGCCATCGCCTCACGATGTTCGCGCATGGAGGTTGTGGACCTGCGTGCCCGACAAGGGCTCCCCGCCCTGACCACCACAACGGCGCAGCTCGGAGCACAGCTTCTGGACATCGGCTGGCGTGAGGCGGTCCAGTGGGGCCGGGCCGATCCGGGGCACCACGTACGCCCGCATCAACCAGCCGTAGTTGCTAAAAGTGGATGCCTTCCGGTTGGGGCGCACCGCCTCCAGCCACTCGGCAGCCAGGTCCGCCACCGTGCGCCGAGGCCCGTAACGCAGCTTGCCCGAGCCGATGTCCACCTTGGCCTGCGCCAGGGCCCGTCGAGCTTCACGTCCGGTGGCAAAGCCGCTGACCCGCCTCTGCCGTCGCCTGCCTCTGCGCCGACGGGGAGGTCGACCCTGAAGTACCAGGGCTCGCCTCGCCTGCCCACGTTCTCTGCCACGCTCGCCCCACCTTCCTGTGCCCACCTGTGCCCACCGGGCACGTACGCCGAAGCTTTGTGTCCAATCTGTGTCCATGAGCTACCAGGGGGTTGGGAAGAGAACCCCGATCCGCTGGCTTCTACCGCCCTGACCAGCCCTTTCGTCGGTGTCGGAGGGGGGACACGGACCCGAGGTCCACGCCCCGTTGTCGTGGAGAGTAGCTGGTCAGAGCTTGGTCATGCTGCTTGACTCCTCCCCTTGACTCCTCCCCTTGACTCCTCCCCTTGACTCCTCCCCGCTCTTCTGGACTTCAGGCAACGCGCCCGCCGCTCGGTTACCGCAGGATCGTCCTGGGGGGCTACGACCAGGCCTACCCCGCAGGCCGCTCTTTACGAAATTGCTGTGCTCCGACCTGCTCAAGCGCCCATGCCCCCGGCTAGGTGTAGTAACTGCGTGCGGACGGCCTGTAAAGCCCCCGAGGATGATGCCATCCCGCGGCCCGACTGAGGACCCTCAACGCTGGCCAGTAGGGCTCTTCACCCACTCGCCCCAGGCCCCTTCATCACAAGGTTGAGTTTTACAAAGTTGGACTTGTATACTTGACAAATGAGCGGAGCGCCGCCACGGCCAGCTGACCTATTCGACCGAGAGCAGGAGTGGCTCGAGCTCTCGGCGTTTGTCTCCGACACGACCCCGGGCCTTCGCATCGGCATCGTCTATGGCCGCCGGCGCCAAGGCAAGTCTTACCCCCTCCGACGTCTAGCTGCCGCGACCGGAGGCTTCTACTACCAGGCACTGGA
The DNA here is from genome assembly GCA_021787035.1 of Actinomycetes bacterium. Classification (GTDB taxonomy): domain Bacteria; phylum Actinomycetota; class Acidimicrobiia; order Acidimicrobiales; family Palsa-688; genus JAJZYO01. Next base: position 12,614 of record JAJYMM010000004.1, on the reverse strand, counting down.
ACATGAGCCGGCGCAGGCGCTCGCCGAGCTGGGAGACCGGCTCGGCGGCCACCTCGGTGTCGGACGCGTGGCCCTGTCCGACTGGGACGAGGCGATCTCGGCCCTTGGGCGGCTCGCACCGCGGACGAGCGGACTGCTCGGGGCAGCTCTCCTCGGGACGGTGCCGCTGGGAGCCGGCGCGGCCGTCGTTGGCCCTGCCGTGGCAGTGATCGACGAGTTTCCTTACCTCCTTGAGAAGTCCCCCGAGCTGCCCTCGGTCCTCCAGCGCGCAGTCGATCGCTCCAAGGACGAGGGTTGGCCCGCCGTGCGCCTCATCCTTTGCGGCTCTGCGATCTCAGTGATGGCTGGTCTCCTAGAGGGTCAGGGGGCGCTCCGCGGGCGCGCCCACACCAACCTCCTCATACGGCCCTTCAGCCACCGCGAGTCGGCGCGATTTTGGGGCATCTCAGAGACCAAGCTCGCGTTCCGTGTCCATGCGGTGCTCGGTGGCACCCCCGGCTACCGCGAGCTTGTGCGCTCCGTGCCGCCCTCGATAGAAGAGTTCGATACCTGGGTCGTCGACGAAATCCTTTCACCCTCGGCCGCCCTGTTCCGGGAGGACGAGTGGCTGCTCGGCGAACAACGTGGCTTAGAGGACCGAGCCCTCTACGTCTCGGTGCTATCTGCTGTCGCCGCTGGGAACTGCACCCAGTCGGCCATCGCCAACGAGCTTGGGCGTTCCCAACAAAGCGTTCTACACCCGCTCGACGCCCTCGTTCGATCGGGTTTCCTTGACAAGGACAACGACGCCATCCGCCAGCGCCGCCCGGTGTACCGCATTGCCGACCCCGTGATCCGCTTCCACCAGGTGGTGCGCCACCCCCGGGTCGCCCTCTTCGAAGACCGGCGGGGTGCTGAGGCGTGGGCAGACTCTCAACCGAGCTTCGAGTCACGCGTCCTCGGCCCCCACTTCGAGCAGCTGGCGCGCGAGCACATCCGCCGGGTCGGTGGAACGTTCATCGGTGCCCCGGTCGTCACCGTCGGCACGACGGTCATTAACAACAGGGACGACCGCTCCGCCCACGAGCTCGACATCGTCGCGCTCGGCCCGGGAACAGGGCCGCGGCACCGCACCATCGGGGCAATCGGCGAGGCGAAACTCCGTGAGCTCGACGTCGGTGACCTGAGCCGGCTGGAGCGCATCAGGTCGATGCTCGAAAGGGCCGAACACGTCCGGGCTGAACGAGCCCAGATCGTCCTTGTCTCGGCATCCGGTTTCGCCCACAGCCTCTTAACTGCGACCGCGAACCGGGCCGACGTACACCTCATCGACCTCGAGGACGTCTACGCGGACTGATGCCGGAACCCGAGATGCTCCCACCTCGTCGGCTCAGCTGGCGTCGGCGCAAGTCAGGCGTTTCTGAGCGAGCAAATGCAGCCAATTGCTCGGCATTGTCGGGCGAGGGGAAGTACCGTTGTCAGAAGGTGAAGTCGACCCGGGTCAACGCCAATATCCCAGGCGGCCTATCGTCAGTCCGAAGCCAACCCGAGACTGACAGCAAAGGCGCCTCGGGTACAGGGAGCCAGTCGCGCTCGGGCACCCGGACGAAGCCGGCCGACTCGTAGAGATGGGGCGGCCTCCATCCAAGGCGTCGAGTGGAGGAAGAGGCCTGCTCGGCCCAGCTGGCGCGCCCGCTCGATGCAGGCGTCGAGGAGGGCTCGGCCCACTCCCCGGACCTGGGCGGGCGGGTCAACGGCCAGCATCCGCACGCCGGACCCACTCCTCCGACGAAGCGATATTTGACGCGAGGGCGCGCTGCTTGTCTCGCGGACGCTCGACCCAGCCGGGCAGCCAACCGATCTGATCGTCCACGGACCACGGACCACGGACCTCGGCCCTCGTGCCGATCTGCTCACCCGCTCACCCGTTCACCCGTTCACCCGCTCACCCGCTCACCCGCTCATTTTGGCACAGGGTACAACGCGAGGATTGGCAACTTGCGGTCCCTCCGTTGTTACGGTGAACGCTGACAGCTAAGGAAAGAGGGCACATTGGAGCTGAGAGCCGACCGGGCGTACCTGGCCACCGTCGCATATGCAGACGACGGCCCGCTCACAGACCGCATGGCGCTCTACGAGCACCAGCGCCCTCGCATCGACCTCGAGGCCGAGGTGCTCGCCCGCCTCGGCCTCGTGGCATGCCGACGCGTGGCCGATATCGGCTGTGGCAATGGGAGGTACGTGGGGCCCCTGGCCAGCAGAGGGGCAGCAGTGGTGGCTTTCGACCTGTCCGCCGGCATGCTGCGGTCCGTGACGGCTATTGCCCTGGAGCTCGCCATCCGGGACGGCATGCTCCACGTCGGGGCGTCCTTCCTCGGGCAGCTCCTCTCCGCCGACACCGGCTATCGCGGGCCCCGGGTCGGCTGCGGCGCCGGCCACCAGGCGGAGTTCGTCTCCTACCGAGGGCTGTAGGCCGTCGGCCCGGATCACACGTTACCGACCTCGCCAGGCCGCAACGGCACAGCTCCGTGGGCACGCCAGAGGTGGCTACTGCCCAGCTCGCCGTGATAACCCGGGGCTTCACCCAAAAGGACGCCTTCAACGCGATCAATTACGGCCTCGTCCTCCGCAACCGGTCCATCGCCCTGACGGCCATTGACGTGAGCGTAACGGTGACGTTCTCAAGCCGTTCCGACGCCCAAGTTGCCACTGACGAAGAGACGATCACCGAGGTTCCGCCGGGCTGCTACTTCGACGTAGGTGGCAACGCATTCTCGGCTATCTCCTTGGCCCCGGCCCACATGAGGGTATCGCTGAAGGTCGCTGGCAGCACGGTCCAGCAGATGCCGCTCCCTACTGCGACAGCAAGAATACAGAACGTCCTCCCGTTTGCGGAGCTTACCGGGGAGGTTCACAATCCCTACAGGGTGCCGTTACCTTCTGGCGCGACGATCTACATGGTGTACTTGAACCCGCGAGGCAAAGTGCTGGGTGGTGACAACGAAACGACCGGGGCAATGATAACCCCTGGTGCGACCGTCCCTTTTACCGATCAGCTTCTTTCAGCAATCAGCGGCCCGGCGGTTGTGCGGGTCTCTGTTGACCCCGATGGTTTTCCGACACCCGGCAGCGGCGAAGTTCGGTGGGTTCCAGCTTGAGATGGCCTTGGCTTGCGCACGCGTTCGGCGGCCAGCACTCGCTGCCCTGGCTACCGTCGGGCCCGAGCCCGCAGCTTGCTTTACCAGTCACTGCCCCGTTTTACGCGAGACGATCGGTTGCACACCCCCGGCGCGCTTTAGTACATCTTGGACCTCTTGAAGAAACGGTAAAGTCTAGACACCTGTGCTTAGAGCACTGACCTCGACCAATGGACGATAGGCGTTTAGGTTGCTACGAGCCATCACAAAGAAACAAGCCTTTCCCGCGACTGGGTCGTTCACGAACGACCTGAAGACTGAGGGCACCAAGGCCAGGGTCTTTTTTGAGAGGTACTTCCCCAACCTTGGGCTCGTGCGGGCAACGCTGCGCTCGGCAGTCGCAGGGGCGGAGACGCTGGAACCAGCCGAGAAGGACGGGTACCCGTGGGGCACCGTCGGCGTGGCCATCGATTACCGTCTGCGCTTCTCTTTTCCGGTGGCCGCAAGCCTTCCTGCAAGATGGGACAACTGGGCGGCGAACCCAGAGATGCCGTTCGCCCTCATTGTCCGGGACACCGACCTCCCTAGGCCCCTCGTGGCCGAGTACGGCGCCTCCGAGGCCGTCAGCGGCCGCCGAGACTCAGCTTGGCTCAAGGCTGCGGGTCCGTTCTTCGGCGAGCTGGGTCTGTTCCTACGCAATGCGCAACCTCACGAAGGAAAGTTGGACACGTGCACAGAGGAGCGGTTGTGCCGCTTCTGCTTCGTGCTCGCGCTGTACGACGAGATTGCCCGCTCACGCGGTGCGTGGAGCGGCACGCCCCTGCTGAGCCTTCACCCGGGGGCCGCCACAGACGACCTGCTGGCCCTTTGCCCACCTGCAGCCGCGGCTGACCTGGCTGCCATGGCTGAGGCGTTCCAGGGCTCGCAGTCCCAACTGCTCAAGGGGAAGGCAGCGCTCAACCCATGGTTCTCCGGAGGGGAGGGCGACTTGATCGTTGACGACTGCTATATCGACTTCAAGGCGGCGCGAGACCCCAAAAGGCCCTCGCCTTCTCAGTGGCCGAGAAAGCTTCTCGGCTATGTCCTTCTGGACACCAAAGACCGCTACGGCATCCGCACGGTGGGGCTATATCTCGCACGCCAGTACCAGCTTGTCACGTGGTCGCTACAAGACCTCACGAAGATGCTGACTCCCGACGGCCAGCAGCGAATGTCGCTTGTGGAGGCCCGGTCGGAGCTGAGTCACTGGCTGGGACTTCCCCGCGCGTAGCCGACACCCGTCCCACCAGCACGCTGACCGGGGGAAACATGCCACATGGTCGTGCGGCCAAGGAGGTGGCCAACTCCGCTGCCACTGATGCGGCTCAACCCTTCTACTTTCGACGATGGTCCTCACGTAGCGTAGTCGGTGCCTGAGCAGCTTGGTGTCACCCGCAGCTGGCTCTCCGTGAAGCGGAATCGAGCGCCTACCCCGGGGACCTCATAACTCAGGGCTCGATCCCAAGGGAACAAGAGCATGGTCAGCACGAGGTCCGGTGGGTCCACCAAGCGCCCTGCGCAGCTCTTCTCCTCTGAGCCGCTGAGCAAGGTCGAGGACGTAGGCCACCACCTCGGGGTGAGCCTCAAGCCAGTCCGAGCGGGCTCGTTGGGCGTCCAGGAGCGCTCTGAGCCGGACACCTTCGACTGGCCCAGTCGCTTCACCGCCCATCTTTCGCTGCAAGAGCTCTATCTCTCTGGTCTGGTCGCGCCCGGCGAGGGCGTCCACTCGACCGAGAGCGTCGGTGAGGACGGCCCGGAGCACACCCACGTCATTGGAGTGGCTGAGCACGGAACGCACGGTCTCTATGGCCGACAGCTCGGCCCCGCTACGGCTGAGGGCGGCAGCCAGCACGTCATTGGCAGTCGGCGCCGGTAAGTGGCGGTGGCCGTCGTCGAGGGGCTCCGTCACCGCACAGGCCAGGTTGCGAACCCGCCCCCGTGTGAGGCCCACGTAGAGATGCTCAGCGGTCGTGGCCTTGTCCACAACCAGGACCGCAACGTCGGTCGTGATGCCCGGGGCCTTGTGGACCGTGCCGGCGTACGCCAACGCCATGTTGTCACGGGCGTACTCGCTGGGGACGTTCACTTTGCCCCGCCCGCCGAGCGAGCCGAGGACGATCGACCCGTCGGGGCGGCGGTCGAGCACTTGCCAGCGGTCGCCGTTGCGCACCCATGCGCCCGACCTGCTGACGAGGCGCCGGTCGTTCTTGGTCGTCACCACCTCGTCGCCAACGCCCACAACCTGGTCGCCGATGGCGATGCCCTCCTGTTCCACTTGGCCGGCTGCGACGCGAGCAGCCCGGGCGCGCATGGCCAGTTGGTCCACGGTGGCGTGGTCGGCGGCCATCACCACTACCGAGCGGCCCTCGGAGCGGCCTTCCAGCCAGGCCTGGTGGGCAGCGTCGAGTACTTCGTCTCGTGCCCCGGCGTGCACACGTCCGTGCGACTCGTACTCGCCGATCACCGAGGCGTCCTGCTCCCGCAACCGCCGCGTGGCCTCCGCTTCCCAGGGAGTCAGAGAAGCGTCGGACGGTGCTCAGCTCTGCAGTTCTGGCGTCGGGTACGAGGAGCCGGAACAGCCCGCCGGCCTCCACCGCGCCAAGCTGGTGATGGTCTCCTGCCAAGACCAGTTTCGACCCGGACCGCTCGACCAGGGCCACCAGTGCGGCCAGGTCCCTCGTCGCAACCATGGAGGCCTCGTCACAGACGATTACCTCGTCCTGCTGGAGAGCGACACGACCGTTTCCAGCCTCGATCAGGAACTTGGCCAGAGTCTCGGACGGCATGCCCGCCTGTTCGGTGAGGACGCCGGCGGCTACCGCAGAAGGTGCCACGCCTCGGACCACGAACCCTGCTGACTGCCAGGCGGCTCGGGCGGCACTTATCCCCCTCGTCTTGCCGGACCCAGCGGGGCCGACCATGACCGCCACCCGCTCACCGCCGACGCACTGCCGGCGGACCGCCTCGGCCTGGTCGTCACCCAGCCTCGGCTCTTTGACCGCGACTTCGACCGCGTCATCGGGGACCACGGCCACCCCTGCGCCCCGCCCTGCCTCGACGGCCTCCAGTACGGCCCACTCGGCCTGCCAGGAGCGCCCTGTCGTGTACCTCGCCGCGCCGTGGCGGACCGCCGGCTCCAGCCCGTCCCGCCGGCGGAGTTCTTTGGGGCCGGCGCCGTAGTGATGGGCTGAGGGCCAAGGGGGACGATGTCACCGTGGGCCAGCAGCTCGCCAGCCGCCCGGTCAATTAGGTCCCGGACGCGCTCAGCAGTGGGCACGGCTTCAGGCCCGATGCGCACGGCCAACGCCTCCACCAAGTCTGCCCGGCCCCAGGTCGAGTGCGCTCGCTCCATGGCCTCGAGGGCCTCGCCAGCCGAGGCCTCCACCGACTTGCGCGGGGTACGCGGACGGTCACTCTGCTGTCGGCCTGCCAGCTGTCCAGCACCCAGGACGGCTCCTACCCAGTCATCTGGGCCGTGCCCAGCTTGGGCGGCTTCACGCCGCCAGCGCGTCTTCAGCTCAGCTGTCGTCTCCGCACCCTTGGCCTTGGCAGCGCGAGATTGGTACGCGGCCAACTGGTAGGCCGCTGCCTGTTCCCCCGCGTTCAACGACCGGCTCAATGCCGCTTCCTTCTCCGACATGAGCTGTGCCGCGCGGGCTTCGACTTGAGCGCGACGCGTCGAGAAATGCCCGACCAGCGCGGCCGGTACACCGTCGATCTCAGCCCCTCCGTTGGCGTCGATCAGGCTCCAGCCGACCCCCAGCCTGGCGCTCAGCTCGGCCCGCAGCCCAGCCTTGTAGAGGAGCCCGGCGGCTTTTTGCACCTCGAAAAGCTCGCGGCCGTCGAGGGACAACCAGGCACCGTCGGTGCTGGCCCTCACCTTCGCGGAAACGAGGACGTGCGTGTGCAACTGTGGGTCACGCGCCCGTGAAGTCCTGTGTGTGAAGGCTGCCGCGACGAAACCGTCCGTGTCTGCTTGGATGGCCCCGGCGTGGCCCCGGCGGGTGAAAGCTGCATGGTCTTGGAGGAACTCCAGGGCGGCTGCGACGGCAGCGTCATGAGCCCTGCGCACCTCGGTCGAGACAGCTTCTTCGGCCAGTGCCCACAGCAATGAGACGCTCTTGGGCGGCGAGAAGCTGAGGGCGTAACCGGCTACCTGTTCGGCTCCGCCCTGCCCCCTCTTGCCCCCATCGCGGGCACCCTTCCCACCGATCTCGCTGAGGAACGGGCGGCCCAAAGCGGTGCCAGTTCCGGGGTGGCAGCCCTCGCCAAAGAGCCCCGATAACTGCTCGGGGGTGACCTCTCCCATGAGCCCCAGGGCCTCTGCTCCGCGGCCGATCCAGCGCCCGGGCTCCTCGCCGTGGCCGGCGAAATAGTCCTCCCGCCCGAGCCCGACTTCCTCGGCGTAGTACCGCCAGCCGTCGGGAGCCATCTTCGCGAGGCCCATCATTTGGCGCTCACTTCCACCGGCGCCGCCCTGGCGCACCCAGCGGGTGCAGAGGTGAAGGGCGAGGGCGCGAGTGCCGGGCTGTGTCGCCGTTTGGCCATGGCCTGAAGCCAGTGGCACGGTAGTGGTGGCGGCGCCGGCTGTCGTTGTGGACGGCGGGACGGGAGTGGCCCGGAGCGCACCGGCACATAGCATTGGGGGTGCTCCGTTCGACGCCATCTTTGGACCTGTGGGGTTGAGCGGCGGTGGCGAAGCCCGCAACGAGCGACGCCCTGAGTGGACGACCGGCCCAGGCCCGTAAGCAGCCCAGGCGGGGCAACGGGTCGGATCATGTGTTGGCTTGGCTGGTTGAGTTCTCACGCCTAACGGGGCGGAGGTGGCGATGTCGCGCCGGGCGGCATAGCTTCCTCCGCATTGGCGGCCAACCCAACAGAGGGTGGTGGCGACCTCGCGAGGCACGCTGGTCTCCCCGGGACGCTTCCAAGGCGCAGGCCACGGCTCCCTATAAGCCCAGTGGGCCGCCACAGTTCAATCGGGCTTGTTGGTT
>JAJYMM010000004.1:0-4455 GCA_021787035.1 Actinomycetes bacterium | reverse complement strand
AACCCAACAGAGGGTGGCGACCTCGCGAGGCACGCTGGTCTCCCCGGCACGCTTCCAAGGCGCAGGCCACGGCTCCCTAAGCCCAGTGGGCCGCCACAGTTCAATCGGGCTTGTTGGTTGGTAGCGGGACCGCCGCCCTGACAACATGGCGGTATGAACCGCCGGGCGGCGTTGAGCTTCTGGCCCTTGTTCGACCTTCGTCTTATCACAGCGCGCTTGGCCCTGCGCGCCCCCACCGACGACGACTTCCCCGGCCTGATCGCTGCTATCGACTCTGGCATCCACGCGCCCGAGGAGATGCCGTTCTCGGTGCCGTGGACCGACACCGCTCCAGAGGCGCGCGCCCGCACGAGCGCTCAGTTCTGGTGGAGCGAGCGGGCGGGCTGGTCCCCCGACGACTGGCGCCTCGGCCTCGCCGTCTTCCGGGATGGCCCGTGTCTCCTTCCAGGCCACCCCGAAGCGCTCGGTCAGGAGGTCCTCGACGACGCCGGCATGGCGTTCCGAGAGCGCCACCACCCATATGGGTACAGGGCCTTGCTGTCGAGGGTCCGCCAGGCCCCGTCGGAGGCTGCCTGGGCCCGGTTGAGCACGACGACGTGGTGGTGGAGCTGGCAATCACCAAGCCTTGATTCGAAGTGCAGCCATGCCGAGCCCACGATCCCTCTCACGGCTTCCTGGCGCGCGCCCTGGGCACCGGTGCGGGTCCTGAAGACGTGGCCCTCGGCCCAGGTGATCACCTCTAAAGTGGCTTTTGCGAGGACCTCCTCGACAGCCGCCCTGGTCGCCTGGTCGCCCATCGCCCACACGAGCGAGACCGATTTTGGCGGGCTGAAGGTCATGTCGAAGCCGGCCACCGGCGAGCGCTTGCCGATCGCGGGGAGACGGCCGAGGGGCTCGGCGGTAATCGGGTCGGCCAGCTGGGCGAGCATGCGGTGGAGCATCTCTGGCGAGACGAGGTCGGCCTCCTTCACCGAGCCCTGCGAAGGCCCGCACGCTCCACCACACCACGAACACAGTGAGCGAGTTGTACGGGATCTTGTTAGGGCAAGAACGCCAGCTGGGACCGCTCTACGACCGGCTGCGCCAGCTCGGCATAGACGAGCCCACCGAAGCGGCGCGCACCGTCGAGGCGATCACCGGGAGGCCGAGCCCCGCCCGCCAGGCCAGTTACCGCGAACGGCGCAAGCAGATGCTCCTGGCCCTCCTTGACCAGTACGCCGACCCCGTCGACAATGTCGCCGAGGAGATGGGGGCTTTCTTCGACCACCTCCGCCAGGTCGGCGTCAGAGGCCTTGTGGCCGAGCAGCTCGACGACTCGGACTATGTGGGGCTCCCCGAACCGCACCGCAGGACCAAGAAGACCCCGGCACAAACTTGAGAGTGCCCCTCTGCAGACCGAGCTAAACTCCACAACTATAATGTTGTGGAGTGATCCCTCCGTTCGACGACCTCGGTCGCCTGCCGTTGGGCGAGCACGTGGCGACCTGGGAAGAAGTCGTCGAGCGCTTCGGCTGGAACTCGCACCGTCGCAGGCTCCTGGACGGCCTTGCCGATGGCCTGGAGGCGCTTTCGTCGGCGGGGTGCCGGCAAGTTTGGCTGAACGGGAGCTTCGTCACCGCCAAGGACGAACCGGCGGACTTCGACACCTGTTGGGATCTCGACGGTGTTGACCTGGACCGTGTGGACCCGGTGCTTCTAGACCTGTCAGCCGGCCGCCGCGCTCAGAAGGCCCGCTTCGGGGGCGAGTTCTTCCCCAACGTGGTCGAAGCCGATAGCGGGTTGGTGTTCGCCGATTTCTTCCAGAACGACCGGGAGACCGGCCGAAAGGGGATCATCGTTGTCCATCTCGAGGAGCTGCCGTGATCGCCACTGAGGTCCAGTACCGCGCCACCGTGAACCACCTGCGCCAGTTCGAGGAGGCCCTCCGCAACCTCAAGGCCAAGTACCCAGCCGCGACGCGCACCAAGCGTGCCCAACTCGAGATCGACGCCGTCCAGGCTCAAGCAGATGACCTCAGCGCGGAGATCGACGAGTACGAGCGGCTACGCAGCGGGGAAGTCGAGGTACTGCAAGGCAAGTCACTGGTTGACCTGGCAACGCTGCTAGTGAAGGCACGCGTTGCCCGAGGCTGGACACAACGGCAACTAGCCGAGGCCCTGGGCATAGCCGAACAGCAAGTACAACGTTACGAAGCGACCGGTTACCGCTCCGCCAGCCTTGCCCGCATCAGCGATGTCGCAGACGCGCTGAGCCTCACGATCACCGAAGAAGCACACCTACCGGGCCCCGACGCGGCTTGAGCGCGCCCCAGTGGCCAGGCCGGTGGCACCGGCAGGTTCATTCGGGGCGCAGGAACCGCCCAATGGCGTCCGCCGCCGCCGTTTGCATCGACTCGATCACGTGGCTGTAGCGGTCGAGCGTGATCTGCGTGGAGGCATGACCGTGGCGTTCGCTCACCACTTTCGGGTGCACCCCGGCAAGCAGCGCGATCGTCGCTGCCGTATGCCTGAGGTCATGGAGGGTGATTTCCGGCAAGCCCGCTCGATGTTGCAGCGAGTGAAGGTCACGCGTCAATTGCGCCGGGTGGTACGCGTCACCTAGCTCGTCCACAAACACGTACTCGGGGACCGTCGGCTCGCCACGCTTTTTGGCTTCCCCTGCGATGGCCTCATGATGGTCGCGAAGGACATCCGCCGTCACGTTGTCGAAGTGCAGCACCCGCCTGCTCGACTTGGTCTTGGGGTCGTGTTCGACCACCAAATGGCCGGCGGTCGTCCGGTAGAATCCAGCAGCTCGGGGTTCTCGTCACAGCCCCCTGGTACGGTCGTGGACACAGATTGGACACAAAGCCTTCGGGGCGCGTGCCCAGTGGACACAGGGGGCGAAAATGGCCGAGAACGTCGGCAGGCGAGGAGACTCTTGGTTTTACAGGGTCGACTTTCCACCCGGCCCAGATGGCAGGCGACGCCAAAGGCGTGTTAGCGGGTTTGCCACTGAACGCGAAGCGCGCCGAGCCTTGGTCCAAGCGAAGGTGGACATCGATACCGGCCGGCTGCGTTACGGCGCTCGGCGCACGGTGGTGGACCTCGCTGGTGAGTGGTTGGAGGCAGTGCGCCCCAACCGAAAGGCCTCCACCTTCAGCAACTACGGATGGTTGATGCGCGCTTATGTCGTGCCCCGGATCGGCTCGGTCAGACTGGACCGTCTCACACCGGCTGACATCCAGAAGCTGTACTCCGAGCTGCGCAGCTCCGGCGGCCAGGGCGGCAAGGCCTTGTCCGGCACCCAGGTGCACAACATCCATGGCGTCCTCCACAACGCCCTCAGCTATGCGGTGCGCATGGGTTACATCTCACGTAACCCGGCGGAGGCCATCGACAAGCCGCGCCAAGACACCGAGGAGCGACCTGTCTACACGCCCGACCAAGTCCGCCAGTTCCTGTCGGCCGCAGAAGGAGACCGGCTCCGGGCGATGTGGTACCTAGTGTTGGCGACCGGGCTACGAAGGGCCGAGCTCGCTGGCCTGAGATGGCGAGATCTGGCGCTCGACCGGGTCCCGCCGTTCCTGGCCGTGCGGACGACGCGCCTTGACCAGCACTTTCGTCAGTGTCGGAGGACCGACTTGCAACTTTGCTCCACGCCCCGTCGTGATGGAAAGTCCCTGGTCGGAGCTTCGCGGGGCAGCCTGACCGCGGGCCGGAATCAGGCGGAGACGAGTTCTACGGAGTCCGGGGTCAGGTCGAGGCGGAGGGTGATGCCCAGCTTGTTCGCCAGCCGGGCGAGCATGGCGACCGATGGCTCGTGGTCACTGGCCTCTAAGCGGGCGATGGCGGGCTGGCGCATCCCGAGCTGGCGGGCTAGCGCGGTCTGGGTCAAGCCGTGCTCGACCCGGTACTGGATGACCAGGATGGCGAGCTGGTTGGCTACCGCGGTGCGGGCCAGCTCGGCGACGACCTCTGGGTCACGCAGGTCGTCGGCTAGGAGCTGATCCCCGGTCTTGGATTCCGACAGCTTGCTCATCGTGGCTCCATTGCGGTCAGTCGGGCCTCTGCTCGCCGGCAAGCGGTAGCGAACCCTCGGGGGTCTACCTGGGCTTCCGGCCCCACGGCGGCGATGACGAACTCGCCGCCGACTTGACGGTACAGGGCTCGCCACGGGCTCCGACCGCTACGGGGACGTAGCTCGCGGAGCCGGTCGGCGCCCTGCACGGCGCTACTGTGTGGATAGGGCAGGTTTGGGCCAAGCACGGCCAGCTTCGCCTCAGCGTTGATGAGTGCGGCCTTCTCTTTGGGCACGAGCGCATTCCGTTCTGCGACGGCCTCCGCCAAGTAGCGGTAGGGCCAACCTCCGACCACCATTATAACACGCTTGGAATGTCGGTGGCCGGGCGGGCGGCAGGCGACGACCAGCTCGGTTCGGCTTGGAACAGGGCGGGTGCCTCGGTCATGGTCGTTC
>JAJYMM010000173.1 GCA_021787035.1 Actinomycetes bacterium | reverse complement strand
GGGGTTAGCAGCTGTTGAAAGCTACCTGTCTCTTTGGTATGTGTTGTGATAAAATATGATCCATGAAGCTGAGCGAGTGGGCCCGTAGGCAAGGCATCGGGTACCACACTGCCTGGGCTTGGTACAAAAAGGGCATCCTGCCGGTACCGGCCGTTCAGCTCCCTACAGGGACGATCCTCGTGGACGAGCCGCAAGGCATGCTCCCAGAAAGCGCGGCTATTTACGCGCGAGTGTCTTCTGCTGACCAGCGCGACGACCTTGACGGACAAGTGGCAAGGGTCCTTTCCCATCTGAGCACGAAGCAAGTACCTGTCACCAAGAGCGTCACCGAGATCGGCTCCGGGCTGAACGGGCACCGCCCGAAGCTCCTTCGGTTGCTCTCCGACAAGACAGTCACAATCATCGCGGTTGAGCACCGGGACCGCCTCATGCGTTTCGGGGCCGAGTACGTGGAGGCAGCCCTCAGGGCGAGCGGCCGCCGGCTTCTCGTCGTGGAGCCAACCGAGGTCACAGACGACCTGGTGAGCGACATGATCGAAGTCCTCACCTCTTTCTGCGCCCGGCTTTACGGGCGCCGGTCTGCGCGCAGCCGGGCCAAGAAGGCCCTTGCTTGCGCAGCAAGCGAGACAGGCAGCCCCGGGCACAGGACAGAGGCGGGCTGATGAAGGCCACGTACGAGACCCGCTTACCCGACCGCAGCCTCTACCCGCTGTACGAGGATGTGGCTGCTCTGACAGCGCACGTTGAGCACCGGCTCTACGTCGAGGTCTACGTCCACCAAAGGGACCTGAAGGACGAGGTCTACGTCCACCACAGGGACCTGAAGGACGTGAAACGGGAGCTCCTGGAGTCTAATGGGGTCACCGGACGACAGTTCAACGGGTTGGCGCGTTCCCTGGCCGGCAAAGTAGCTGCAGCACTGGAGCCCATGAAGTTGCACCGGTCGGCCCTGGAAGGGCGCATCACCTCAGCCAAGTCCTGGGTCAAGGAGAAGGAAAAGAAGGTGGCTGCCGCCACCAAGGTGATCCGTACCGAGGAAAAACGGGCCCGTTCGACCAGCAGGCGCACGAAAGCCCCAGACGGGTGTGCTTTCGCCAAAGCGGTCGCCGAGCGCAAGAGGCTGGGAGAGCAGCTCCACCACAAGCGCCGCTACCTGGCCAACCTCGAAACAGACCTGGCCAAGGTCAAAGTCGACATTGAAACAAGCAACCCACGGTTTTGCTTCGGTGGGCGAAAGCTCCTCGGTAAGCGGTCCCACCTGGTAGAGAATGGTTATGCCGCCCCCGACGACTGGAGGGAGGCATGGCACGCCAAGCGGGCCAACCAGTTCTTGTGCCTGGGCTCACACGACGAAGAGTCCGGTAACCAGACCCTCACCTACATGGCGGGCGGTACGCTCCGTCTCCGGGTGCCGCCAGCCCTGGAAGGAAAGTACGGCCATTGGGCCACTTTCACCGCACCTGACTTCCCGTATGGCGGGGACAAGGTCGAAGCCGCCTGGGCCGCAGACAAGCCAGTCACCTACAGGTTCCTCCACCGGCCGGACGGTTGGTGGTACCTGCAAGCCACTGTCGAAGACGTCCCGGCGCCGGTCACTACCATGCCAGAGCTTGGGGCCATAGGAGTGGACCTGAACGCTGACCACGTAGCGCTCGGGGGGCTCGACCGTTTCGGGAACAAGACTTGGGCGAGGAGCATCCCGGTGGTCATTTACAAGCGCTCCCACGCCCAGGTGGAGGCGGCCCTCGGGGACGTGGTGGCAGAGGCCGTCGGAGCCGCCAAGCTCCTCGGGAAGCCGATCGTGGCCGAAAAACTCGACTTCACCGAGAAAAAAGCCCGGCTCAGAGAGCTTTTCGGGCCGAAGTACGCGAGGATGCTATCGGGTTTCGCCTACAAGAAGTTCCTCTCGATGCTCGAGGCCCGTTGTGCCCGTGAAGGCGTAGAGCTCATCTTGGTCAACCCAGCCTGGACAAGCCTCATCGGGCTTGTGAAGTTCGCCAGCGGCTACGGCGTCACCAGTCACCAGGCCGCCGCGCTCAGCATCGGGAGACGCGGCATGGGTGTGCGAAAGAGGTTTTGTAAGTGTACGGACGACGGGCCATGCTCGCATACCCCACGTCCGGTTGGTCTGAGCGAGCGCCTCGCTACCAAGGCCAGGAACGCCCCTCCGTTACCTGCAAGGAACCGCGGAAGGCACGTCTGGTCCGATTGGGGGCGCTATGCAAAGAGGCTGAGGGAAGATTTCTCCCTCGGTCGCTGTCCCTCCGAGGGAGAAGGCGGCGGGGGACCACCCCCCGTCCTTGGCAGCACCGGGTCGCGCTTGTGATGGCGGCCACGGCCTGCTTTGTGACAATGCGGGTTACCGCGATGTCGTCTTCCCGGGGTGCGACCCCCGGCAGAAGTCGAGAACGCTGTTCGCTCGGCGGCTGTGGAATAAAACGCCACAGTTACAGGAACGGTCGAGACCGTGCTCGGAGCGCAGTGCTGCCAGCGGCTCTTCGACGAAGTCGGCTCGCAGGAAGCCGCCTGCGGCGACCACGACCACCGCAGCGTGGCGAAGCCCGAGAACCTCGGCGGCAACAGCGCCGGCGAAGTCGACCTCATCACGCACGATCAGGTCAGGCCGCCACGTCCCCGCGAGCTTCAGGAGCCGATCCGTGCGCTCGCGAGCGATCTTCCCGGCGAATGAGCGGCGAATCGCCGACTCCTCGGCGGCGCGGTCAACCGCAGCCAAAGGGCGACGCGCCCGTGGATCCCGAAGCGTGTTCCCGCCACTCGCGACGGCGGCCCAACCTGCGGAAACGACAGTCGGGACCATGCCCTCTTGACAGGCATACATGATCTCGTGTCCCCGTTCTCGGAGGACCCGGGCGAAGGGCGCTGTTGGCAAGAAGTGGCCACTGCCGCCGGTGAAACTGAACAGGACGCGCACACCACCATCATCGCAGGCTGTAGCGGTGGGTCACCTTGGCGGTGCCGGTGACACCGCCGGGGCAGGCGACCCGAGTGCCCGCGGGCGCCAGGGCCTAGGGCTGAGCGACGGAACTGGACTGCCGGCGCCACCTCGTCGAGGCCGCCCACTGAGAGTTCGGTCCTGGACCCACCGATCGTCCCCGCACGCAGAACATCACGCCATAACGACTACAAGGTTCGACGGAACGACGCGCCAGAACGGCATATCGGGTGCGACAGGGACCGGAGGCTACCGCGCGCCGGTTCGGGGGGCATCTGGGGGTGCTGGAGCCGACAACAAGCCCGAGCGGCCGGCTCTAACCGTCGAGCAGGTCTACGCCATCGCCGGCGCCATCGTCCCCCGATACCGCGCCTGGTGCTGCTGGCTGCGTTCACCGGGCTGCGCCTGGGCGAGCTGCGGGCCTTGCGCAGGAAGCGCCTCGACCTGGATGCCGCTACGGTCACCGTCGCCCCCGAGGATGGCAACGTGCAGCGGCGACCGCAGCGGGGGAGGTGCACTTCACCCGGCCCAAGAGCCGGACCGTCGCTGTGCCCGCGCCGGTTATCGAGGAGATGAGGGCTCACTTCGACCTCGTGGGAGATCACGGCCCAGACGCTCTGGTCTTCCCAGCCGACAAGAGCATTGACGGATGCGCCCCTTCCACGCGGAGGCGTTCGGGCGCCAGTGCCGCAAGGCCGTGGCCTCGGTCGACGGGCTACCGCCCGGGCCGGTGTTCCACGACCTGCGCCACACGGGCGACACTCTGGCCGCCGACACGGGAGCGAGCACCCGAGAGCTGATGGCCCGGATAGGCCACGCCAGCCCCAGGGCGGCGCTGATCTACCAGCACGCCTCGGCCGAGCGGGACAGGGCGATAGTCGAGGCCCTGGCCGCCCAGATCAGCCGGCGGACTGCCTCTTCGGCAAGCCCGTCATGAAGCGAGGTCCCAGCGGGCCGGCCAGCGCCGTTGGCTTCGAGGTGGGCGAGGATGTCGGCTTCGGCCAGCACGATGCACCGGCCGGCACGGCTGAAAGCGATCCGCCGCTCCTGCACCAGCCGGCGCAGCAGCCGCGGGGTGAAGACGGGGAAGGCAGCCTCCGCCTGCTGGAGCGTGAAGTAGCGGCCGCGAGCCGACGGCTCCTGGCCCTGCCCGCCAGTCACTGAACGCCCGCCCGTCGGGGTCATCGGCACGCCTCCGTAAGCCCGACGGCCCTCGCCACTCGTACTCCCGACGCTTCGCCCGACAGGGGTCCTGAGCAAGCCCGCACAGAGCGCCGCCGCGCCGAGTGCGGTCACCGTAGCGGGCAACACCACGATAGCCACGGGCAAAACCATCACGCCTCCTCATGTCCGCCGGGGGCGGACCTCGCCCCCAGCACCTGGGTGAGCTGGCGGTCACGGGACCGGAGCGGAAGTCAGGCGGCGCTACCAACGAACATCGGTGCCGGCGGCCTGCCAAACGGGTTTCCCGATGCTTGGACGTCACTTCCGCAACAGAGGTAGAGAAGTACCTGCTCAAGGGATGGTCCGGGCGTCGTGGAGCCGGAAGTCATGCGGAAGTCGGTCGGAAGCCGGTGGGAAGAGCGCCGACGAGGGGACTTCCGCACCGTGAGCGGTGGCGGCGCGGCCCACGAGCTAACAACTTGCGGGACTTCCGCACCCCACTTCCCGAGCCCAAGCCCGGTCGGGCGCTCCGGGCACAGAAGGAGGCGGAGCGGGGCGGCGTTCTCGGATTACGCCACCAGGTCATTGGAGGTCATCGCCGGCCCTGTCTGACCTCGGTGTTGCAGTCCGAGACCTACGACGTCCAAGAAGGCGTGTGGCTGATCCACGGGCAACCTTCTCGCTGCGCCCCCAGCCGCGCCCATGAACGGTGAGGTTCAGGGGATCAGTTCCAAGCCGTCGGCGTGGAGACGGCGCCCCTGCCGGTCTGGTCGGGCAATCGCGAACGCCACCGCTTGAGCCGGACTGGCAACCGCCAGCTCAATGCTGCGATCCACCGCATCGCTATCACCCAGGCTCGCTGCCACCAGGGCGCCGGCGCCTACATGAAACGACGAGAGGCGATGGGCAACACACCCACCGAGGCGCGTCGGGCGCTCAAAAGAAAGCTCTCCGACGTCGTCTACCGAACACTGCTCCTCGACGCCTCGGCCACTGAGCCGACTTGTGTCGAGCGGGCCGCTTGACATAGGAGCAAGACGTGACGACTGAGCAAGCCTACTGCGATTGGCGCTTCGGCCCCGTCGATTCGGTCGGCCGTCAACGGTCTGTCGAGGCCGGAGCAGGCGATCAAGACGTCTGGGCCTGCGTGAAGTGCATTGAGTCCGGTCGGCTCCGCCAGCCCCCTGATTCCTGGGACGGTGACCCAGCCGACTGGCCGGTGAAAGACATCGGCAGCCAGTAGCGACGAGGAGCCCGTTGGCGTTCAATGGGGTCGTGAGAGCTTGGGCGCAGCAACATTCAGTCACCTTCGGCCACTAGCGCGAACCGGTCAAGCGAGGTCTTTAGTTTCCCGGCCGTGGTCGCCCGGGCGCGAGGGACGCGCCACTCGTCGGTCAGGTCCGTCCAGTCGTAGGTATGGGTCACGAGCGTGCGCGACACGCCCAGGGGCTCGAGCTCGCACGACATGGGAGTAGGTCCCAAGCGAGGCCGTGTATGTTGCCGGCCCGCCGAGTTGCTCGGACCAGTAGGCAGCAAGCCTCTGCGTATGTTGCGGATGGACGCCGCCCTCGAAGGCATGAGCCAGGACCGGGTCCGCCAGGCATCGTCCGTGCCACGCCTCGGCGAGCGCGAGGAGAGCATCAGCTCCGCCCATGGCCTCGTAAATCGTAAGCTCCACGCCGACGATGGTAGGCCGCAGGTGGCCACGTCTCATGTCCCGGCTAGCAGCCCCTGGCCTCAGAAAACGAGCAGCGAGGATCCCGTTCTTACCGGAGCGCCTCGAGTGCCACCCGGGCCCGGTGCCGCAGACTGTTCCTCCAGCTCAGCGCGCGTCGAGCGGGGCGTCGAACAGGGCAAGCTCTGAAGCGTCCGGGGTCTGGAACTTCGCCGCCCAATCGTCAAGGTCGGCTCGGGTGATCGGCTCACCCTTCCACGGCGGTGCCGAGTTCCGAACTTCGATGCGCCGCCAGAGTTCCTCGACAGGCACTTCGAGGTAGTGCAGTTCGACGCCCACGCCAAGGCTGCGAGCTACCGTGCGCATCTCGTCACGTTCAGCCCGCCCCCAGAGCCCGAAGTCGAGCACGACGCTCAGCCCCAGGCTCAAGATCTCCTGGGCCAAGCGCCACAGCTGCTGCTCGATCTTCTCCCCAGTGGTCCTGTCCCACGGCGTAGAGCCGAGAGCCCATTGCCACTCGTCCTTCGTGAGGCGCACCGCTCTGCGTTCCGCGGCCAACCGAGTTGCGAGCGTGGTCTTGCCTGCCCCGGGCAGCCCGCAGGTGAGAAGGAGCCGGTTCTCGCTCATGGCCTGCGAGTCAAGCAGGTCCTCACCCCTGTGGCGACGAACGGGAGACCAGCCGCCCATCGGGCGTTTTGGGAAGCTTCAGTTGGCTGAGCGCAGTTTGCCGTTCTTGGCCAGCGTAGGGTCGGTGCACGCTGATAGGTCAAAGCAGCACGGCCGCCGTTTTCCGTTTTCCATCTTGGAGATCGTCACCTCGACGCGCCGTTGACGGGTGGCGGGGTTCGCCGTTGCATTAACCCAGCGCACCCATTCCCATCGCGCCATTGGGGTGATGTCGGCCCAGATGTCGGTGATGTGCGGTGGAGCGCCGGTCAGGGCCGCTCTGAGGTCGTCTGGCACATCCGGTTCGGGCCACTCCGGCGTCGTTTCAAGGGCGATAGTGGCATGGTCGCCTGGGTTGACATGCGCGCGTTGTCGCAACTGCGGGTCAACTTTCATCCAGTGGCCCCGATCGCCGTCGGGCTCGAGCACGGTGCGGAACTCACAGCCGTTCACGGATCCCCGGACTGCGACCTGTCCCCTGGATGGCAGCTGCCGGCTTGCCGGCTCGGGTAGGCGCACGAGGGTAGTCGTACCAATGGTGTCGACTGTCGCGCTGAACTCGACGGTGACGGTCTTGGTCTTCACTATCTCCACTGCCATGATGACTCCATTCTGAAGGGACCAAAAGGTGTGGGCGGAGGCTTGACCTCAGCCGCTGTCATGCCCGTCCTGAGCTGCATTCCTGCCTACTGGGTGAGCAGTTGGACCGGTAGGGCTTTGACTACGGCGGGCTCGGTGATGATCTCGATCTCAGTGACTACATCGCCGATGGTACGGAACGCGAAGATCGCCCGGGGCCGGCCGCCGGGCGCCCAGACGGCACCCGTTGCGCCCTCGATAAGCGCCAGTTGCGCCGCTGCGGCCCGGCCACACAAAGCGGCGGCCACGGCCGCACCGCCGCGCACTTCGGGAGCCAGGAGAGGTGCGCCTCGATCGCGGTTCGCCGTCGCCGACCTGACCGCCGCCCGATCGGCTCGGAGCACAGCATCGGGATCGAGGAGCGATATCAGCGTTCCGAGGTCGCCGCGCCGGGACGCGGCAAGGAACGCTTCGACGATCTCTTGTTGACGACGCCGGTCTGCAGCATGGGCTTCATCGATGCCCTGGATCCTCCGCCGGGCCCGGCTGGCCAGCTGGCGTGCCGCGGCGGGTGAACGGTCGACGATCGGCGCAATGTCTTCGAAGGGGACGGCGAAGAGGTCATGGAGCACGAAAGCGAGCCGCTCGGTCGGGCCGAGACTGTCGAGCACCACCAGCAGGGCGGGGCCCAAGGCATCGGCGAGCAGAACCTCGTCTTCGGGACCGGTCGAGCCGGGGTCGGGCTGGTCGCCGACGATCGGCTCCTCGGGCCGGCTCCGGCGGGTACGGAGCACTCCGAGGCACACCCGGGACAAGACGGTGGTCAACCATCCTCCTAAGTTGTCGATGGTGCCCGGATCAGACCGGCTGAGACGCACCCACGTCTCCTGCACTGCGTCCTCGGCTTCTGTCAATGACCCGAGCATGCGGTAGGCCACCGACTGCAGCCTTTGGCGATTGGCCTCGAAAAGGGCCGCCAGGTTCTCGTCCATAGTTCTCACATTGACGCGATACCGGCCGGGAATGTGACAATACCGATCGCGCCCGCGAGCGGACCGCGCTTGCGAGCGGGCCGGGCCGCTCCCCGCGGGCTGTCACACAGAGCCGGCCCGGCGCGTCATGAAGACCATGACAGCGAGAATGAACAACCCAGCCAGTTTCCTACCCGAGGCGATGAAGGGGATCCAGTCCATCATCCAGGCCGCTCACAGCGCAGGCGTTCCCGGCTCCACGATGGCGTTGGCTCACCTTCGGGCAAGTCAGGTCAACGGGTGCGGCCCCTGTGTCTATAGCGGTGCCATCGGCGCCAAGAAGGCCGGCGAGAGCGACGAGCGTCTCTTTGCAGTCGCGGCTTGGCGCGAGACCGATTTTTTCAGCGAGGCCGAGCGGGCGGCGTTGGCGCTGGCCGAGTCCATGACCCGGATGGCCGACCAGGCCAATCCCGTCCCTGATGAGGTATGGAACGAGGCAACCAGGCACTTCGACGACAAGCAAATGGCGGGGCTGGTCCTGTGGGTGGCGACCACCAACCTCTTCAACCGGCTCAATGCCACGACCAAACAGCCTGCCGGCGCCGCGTGGTGACATCCATAATGGGCCGGGGCCGTCACTTCGGGAGCGCCGGTCCCGCAGGCGGTTGCGGCAGGACGGACCACCACTCCACTGAAAGGGATGCAATAGATGAAGACGATGACGTGCAAGCAACTGGGAGGGCCCTGCGATCTCGCCCACCGTGGGGCGACCGCCGACGAGGTGATCAAAGCGCAGGACCGCCACCTCCGGGAGATGGTCGACGGCGGTGACGACAACCACCAAGTTGCCCTTCGCGCCATGAAGGGACGCTGGAGGCACCCGATCTCGGGAATGGGGTGGTATCGCCAAGCCAAGCGCGACTTCGCCGGCTTACCCGACGAATAGCGGCGCACCCCAGTGCCCGACAGACCAGAGCCCGGCGACCGCCGTGCCAATATTCGAAGACAGCGCCAGTGAAGGAGCCAACGTGACGCAGAGCGCAGCCTCCAACGACGTCGATGCCATCATCGAGAAGGCGGGTGACTGGCGAGGCGAGATGCTCGCGCAACTGCGGGCGATAGTGCTCGGCGCTGACCCGGGCGTCGTGGAGGAAGTGAAGTGGAAGAAGCCGTCGCGTCCCGAGGGCGTCCCGGTGTGGGCCCACGACGGGATCATCTGCACCGGTGAGATGCTCAAGGGCGCGGTGAGGCTGACCTTCCCAAAAGGTGCCGCTCTAAAGGACCCGAGCGGGCTCTTCAACACGCGCCTGGACAGCAAGAGCGTTCGTGCCGTCGACATCCGAGAAGGAGACGCCGTACATGCGGGCGCGCTCAAGGCTCTGATCCGGGGCGCCATTGGCTTGAACGGATCGGCGAACCGCAACCGGTAGGCGTCGAACCTAAAAAGCTCCCGCCGTATGTCTAGTCGCACTTGAATCGCCCGATGCCTCTTCGCTTCCCGCCACCGCTTGAGGCCGGCGCTCAGCCCGAGGAGGGACGTTCCCCGACTCCGATGCACAAATCTCCGGGTTCTTCGCAGCGCCGGCGACCGCACTCCGGACTCAGGGCAGAGGAAGAGTGCTCAGCCACGTCCCGAGACGCGCTGCCTCAGCATCGCCGAAGTCAGGCGAGACGCGCTGCCTCAGCATCGCCGAAGTCAGGCCGCAGCGTGATCGAGACAACTCGGTCGGCGCGGAGCTGAAAGGTATGGGTGAAGTCGCAGCTGGCTACCGCGCCGTCGGTCTCCCCTTCTGGCTCCGGCTCGGTCGGCTCAATGACGGGCAGACTCGTTGCCTGCTTCGCGGCGTACTTGCCAACCTCAACTATTCCGAGAAACCACTGGAACCGGGTGACATGACCTCTACGCCACGGGATGAGACGTCCGCACCCGGCAGCCTCTAGGCGCTTAAACACTTCTCGTACTGACGCTTGGTCGGCGTGCAGCCGATAGGCCGTGCGATCAACCTTCTGCTCCTTGTTGGAGTTTCGAATCTCTCCGAGTGGGCGACAAGTACGCGGTAACAGCACTGCTGACGGGCCGCGACCCGGGCGATCTACGCCATGGCCGGTGCCCTGGGCGTCGCCGTCGCCATCGGCGTGGCCCTGGCCAATGCCAGCCGGTCAAATCTAACAGTCCGACTACACGACACCCACACACCGTTGGAGGAGAGTGCATCGTGAGTCTCGTACGCAGGGTAGGCATCGGCTTGGGAGCAGGTGAAGAGCCGGGTCCTCGAACCGGCGGTACTTCGCGTCTACCAGTGGCGTGGCGATCCGGTCGCCAGGTTGCTGAGACCCGAGACCAAGCTCGACCCCTACCGGCTGTGGGCCGATCTCCGCCGCCGCGGCCCCCTTTTCCGCAGCCCGCTCGGCGTCTGGGCGACGTCGAGTCACGCCATTGCGACCAAGGTGCTCCGCGACCAGCGGTTCAGCTCCTCGCCCGTCCACCAGAGCGGGTACAAACCGCCCATCTACCCGCCAGACGATCCCCGCGCCGGGCTCCCCGCCGCTGACCTGCTCACCTTGGACCCTCCAGACCACACCCGTCTGCGCCGGCTCGTCTCCAAGGCATTCAGCCCCAAAGTGATCGCCGATCTCGAACCATGGATCCGCGAGGTCACCGACCGGCTCCTCGCCGGCATCGACGCACCGGCGGGCTTCGACCTCATCGAGACATTTGCCCTGCCGCTTCCCGTCGCGGTCATTTGCCACCTCTTCGGCGTCCCGATCGAGACCAGGCAAAGTTCCGCTTCTGGGGCCACGACCTCGCCGCCACCCTCCTGCCGCACACCGACGTCGCCGCCAAGAGCCGCAAGCGCGCATCGGAGCTCGCCCTCACCGCCTACCTGCGGGATCTGGTGGAAAAGCGCCGGACCGAGCCCGACGACAGCCTCCTCTCTTCCCTCGTGGCGGCCGAAGAGGGGGGCGACCGGCTCAGCTCCGGCGAGCTCGTCGCCACGGCGCTGCTCCTCCTTGTCGCCGGCTTCGAGACCACCGTGAACCTGATCGGCAACGGCACGGTCGCCCTCCTCTGTGAGCCCGAACAATGGCGCCGCCTCGGTGAAGAGCCGGCGCTGGTCCCAACGGCCGTCGAGGAACTGCTCCGCTACGACAGCCCCGTCCAGATGACGTCGCGGATCGCCACCGACGACATCGAGCTCGACGGCGCCGGCACCGTCCCCAAGGGCGCCGCGATCCTCGTGGCCGTCGGCGGCGCCAACCGTGATCCCGACGTCTTCGACCATCCGAACCAGCTCCGCATCGACCGGCCAGAGGCGTCGCGGCACCTGGCGTTTTCGGTGGGAATCCACCACTGCCTCGGGGTGGCCCTTGCCCGGCTCGAAGGCAGCGTCGCCATCGATGAGCTCACGCGTCGGTACGCCACGCTCCAGATGGTCGGTATCCCTACCCAACGGCAACTGCTCGTGCTGCGCGGCTACGAGCAGCTCGCCGTCCGCACCCCAAGCTCGTCCATGATGTCTGGCCACGACGCAGCTCGGGGCGACACAGAACGATCGTTCTCGGACGGGCGCCCCACCACTTCCCGAGGCACGGGATGAGCTCCGAACGACGGCTAGGGAACTTAGCCCCGCTCACGACCGCCGAGCAGAACGTGCTGCGCAGATCTGCGGGCTCTCGTCGCTTCCATCCGCGGTTCGACCAGCACGCAGAACGGCACGTATGGAGCGCAGACTCGAGCTTGCGGGGGGGTCAGCGGTCCGGCTCGGCGCTGATGGGCTCAAAGCTCGAGAATGAAGCGCAGCGCCCGCTCGATGGTGCGCAGTTCGTCGGTCGCGACGTGGCCGCGCCTGTGGCGGATGCGGGCGGTGGAGACGACCCTGATGTGGTCACATCTCGCATATGAGGGGTGCTTCAGGCCGCTGACGCCTGCTGCAATCTCGACATGGCTGCGCAACCCATAGTCGGTGGAGGTGAGGGGAACGACCACGACGAGATCGCCAGGTCCGTTGTTGATGATGTCGCTTGAGACCACGATCGCCGGGCGAAGGAAGGCCGGCTCGTGGCCGACGGGACGGCCGAGGTCCACCTGGTAGATCTCACCCCGCCAGATCACCCGAGGGGATCCCACTCCTTACGCTCGTCCTGGCACGCCTGCCACCGCTGGGGATCCTCGCGGAGTCGGCGGTAGTCGTCGCCCAGGCCGCGAAGGAACTCCTGGCGTTCGAGGGCCTCGATAGCCGAGTGGACGACCTCCACGACCGTGGTCTGCCGGGACTTCGCCATCGACTGCAGCCGTTCGGAGTCAGGCCGGCGGACGCGCACGGTGGTCGTCTCTTCAGCACCCATGACACTCATTGTAGACGAGAAGTAGACACCGCCTGAGCGTTCAGGCAGTCGAGAGGCTCTCAGCCGCGCTCGACGCGGAATGTCGCGCCAGAACGATGGTGCCGGCCCATCGGACGTAGCCCAGATCGGCACATCGGGTGCGACAGGGACCGGAGGTTACCGAGCGCTGGTTCGGGGGGCATCTAGGGGTGCCGGGGCCGACAACACACCGGAGCGCCCCGCTCTCAGCGTCGAGCAGGTCTACGCCATCGCCGGCGCCATCGTCCCCCGACACCGCGCCCTGGTACTGCTGGCTGCGTTCACCGGGCTGCGACTGGGCGAGCTTCGGGCGCTTCGCCGCAAGCGCATGGACCTAGACGCCGCAACGGTCACCGTCGCCCCCGAGGACGGCAACGTGCAACGGGACCGCAGCGGAGCGGTGCACTTCACCCGGCCGAAGAGCCGGGCGGGCGCCCGGAGCGTCGCTCTGCCCGCCCCGGTCGTCGATGAAATGAGGGCGCACCTTGAGCTCGTGGGAGACCACGGCCCAGACGCCCTGGTCCTCCCAGCCGACAAGAGCGCCGACGGGACCCGCCCGTTCCATGCCGAAGCGTTCGGGCGCCAGTGGCGTAAGGCGCTGGCCTCGGTCAACGGGCTACCGCCCGGGCTGGTGTTCCACGACCTGCGCCACACCGGTAACACCCTTGCCGCGGGAACGGGGGCCAGCACCCGAGAGCTCGCCACCTGGGCGGTCGCGAAGGGGCTCATGCTATCTGGGACCGAAGAGGACCTTAACAAGCTCGCCCTCGACGCAGCCGCCCTAAGCCCCGACCGCTCGGCGCTGCATCGGTGCTGGGCCGCGATCGAGCGCACCTTCGCCGTCGAGTACGACCCCGTGCCCGAGAGCCTCGTGGAGCACTACGAGGCGCTACGGAAAAGGCGGTAAGCACACGAGCGGAGCGACAACATCGAGCAGCGCCCGAGCCCCTGCAACTGGCACCGGGCCGTCCACGGGTGACGGAGCTGCCCGGCTCAGCTCGTCGTCGCCGGTGGCGCCCGGGACATCGTCCCCTCATCAGCCTTTACGCTTCCAGGTCCGGTGAGGACCGGTGATAAGGCCACGGGAGGCGCTCGACTGCTGGCCGACCCTCCCGGGCGCCCGTCGTCGCAGGTCACCGGGCGTGCCGGCCCGCGGAGGCGGGGCAGAGTGCTGTGCGCGCGGCCCTGGCGCTCCGGTGCGCTCCGCGCTACGCTGAAATAACCGAAAACGGTTTCGGGCTGGAACAACCGAAAACGGAAACGGTTTCGGTTCACCTGCCCAGGTGGGCGACGGGGCCGACGGCTGACAAGGAGGAGCGCGATGAAGCGGAACAAGTGGGGAGTTCTATCGGTAGCGACCGCAGCGGCGGCCTTGATGGCAAGTACGGCAGCCGGAGCGAGCCTGGCGGGTGCGAGCGTGCTGCCAGCGAGGCACGCCCGTCCCGCCAAGGCGTTCGGTGTGAACGCCACAGGGACGGTGACGTTCTGGGCACGGGCCGCGACGAAAGCCGTCCCGGATGCGCTCGTGAAGGAGTTCAACGCGACGCATCCCCACCTCAAGATCGTCCTGCACCTGACCCAGGGCAATGAGGCGACGAGCGAGCTGGCGACCGCGATCCGTGCCGGTACGGCCCCCGACCTCGTCGGTCTCAACGACATCAACGTTCCCGCCTTTGCGAAGGAGGGGGCGCTGCTCAACATCACGAAGTACGTCAACGCGCTGCCGTACAAGTCGTCGCTCAGCCCTGGCCACCTGAAGCTCGCCACGATCGGCAAGCAGTATTACGGCGTGCCGTACCTCGCTGACCTTTCCGTCCTGTGGTACAACCCGAAGCTGTTCAAGCAGGCCGGCATCAGCGGTCCGCCCAAGACCTTCGCGGCGATGCTCCAGGACGCGAAGAAGATCACGGCCCTCGGCCACGGCGACTACGGGCTCTCGTTCGCAGGCGACTGCCAGGGGTGCCTCGGATTCACGATGCTGCCGTCGATCTGGGCGAGTGGCCAGCACCTCGTGAACGGGCCGCTCGGCAAGCAGACTGCGAACATCGCGCACAACGCGCCGCTCAAGGCCCTGCTCGGCGATTACCACCAGATCTGGGCCGGCAAGATGGCGCCCCACGCGGATCTCGCGCAGAACGGATCGACCTGGGGGGACGACTTCGCGAAGGGCAACATCGGGATGCTGCCCGGTGACTACGGCTTTGTCACGACCTACCTCAAGTCGATGCCGAAGTCGGAGTTCGCGGACGCTCCGCTTCCCGGCGAGAACGGCGGCCCGGGGAGCACCTTCGACGGAGGCGACGATTTCGTCATCCCCGCCGGTGCCTCCAACCCCTCGGGTGCCTGGGAGGTCGTGCAGTGGTTCCTCGCCAAGAGCCAGCAGGAGCAGTACCCGGCGCTCGGCGACACGCCAGTCCGCGGCGACATCCTGACGCCGTCGTTCCTCGCGAAGTACCCGTACGACGCGGTTGCCCTCCGCACGCTCAAGTACGGATCTGTCGAGTACACGCTGGCCTACAACGAGCTCTTCAACGCACCCGGCTCGCCCTGGTACAAGATGTTCAGCGAGGCGGTCTACGACGGGAACCTGAGCGGAGCCCTCTCGTCGGGTCAGGCATCGTTCGAGTCGACGCTCGCGTCCGCGGACTCTTAGCACGACGCGACGAGCCGGTCGGGCATCCCCGTCATGCGCCCGCGCGATGGGGATGCCTCGGCTGTCAGATGAAAGGGTGCCGTCGGGGGTGACGCGTGCCGGCGGCCGGGCTCGACGGGGCTCCCGGCGCGGTAGGCCGGTCGGAGATCGGTGAGCCGGACATCTACGAAGTAGGAGGGAGGGCAATGGCCGGAGGCGCGATCGCAGGGACCGAGGCGCGCAGGCATCATGGGGTGGCCGGAGAGCGAGTACTGAGACGGGTCCCACGGACGCGTCGCGAGCGTCTCGAGGCCCGGGCCGGGTGGACCCTGGTGTCGCCGGCGATCGTCATGGTCGCGGTGTTCATCCTGTTCCCGCTGGGCTTCTGCGTCTACATCTCCTTGACGAACTGGCCGCTCATCGGTCCGTACCATTTCATCGGGTTCGCGAACTACACGGCGCTGGCGCACAACTCTGTGTTCTTGCAGTCCATTGTCTTCACGCTCGAGTACACCGCGATCGTCACGGTTCCGATCCTCGTCTTCGGCTATCTGCTCGCAGTGTTCGTGAGGTCCAACAGGCCGGGCGCGTCGATCTTCCGGACCTGCGTGTTCCTGCCTTACATCGTGGGGCTGACGACGCTCAGCTTCCTCGCGGAAGTCGAGCTGCAGCCCGGCTACGGGACGGTGAACGTCGTGCTCTCGAAGCTCCACCTGGCGAGCATCAACACGGTCTGGGTCCAGAACGCGAACCTCGCGCTCGTCGCGATCTGCGTGCTCGTCGTCTGGCTCGCGTCGGGATTCACGATGATGCTCCTGCTCGCAGGGATGCAGGGAATTCCCGAACAACTGTACGAGTCGGCGGACGTGGACGGAGCAACGTGGTGGGAGAAGGAGCGGATGGTCACGATCCCGCTGTTGCGGCGATCGATCGCACTGAGCCTGATCATCTCGGTGGTCGGGTCCATCCTCGCGTTCAACCAGTTCTACATCATCACCGACGGAGGGCCCGGAACCAGCACCGTCAGCCTCGTCATGGAGATCTACGAGACCTTCAACACGGCAATGCACGTCGGAGCGGCGAGCGCGATGGCGGTCGTGCTCATCATCGTCGTCGGTCTAATCACGTTCGTTCAGTTCCGCATCCTGCGAGCAGACGATGTCTGAGGACCGCCGGGCCGGCGCGCGCCCGAGCGGGCGGGCCTGGCGCGTCGCCGGCCGGCGCCGGCAGACAGGCACCGTGTTCTACGTCACCGCGGGATGTCTGATCAGCGCGATCTTCGTGGTACCGCTCCTCTGGGAGGTGCTGCGGTCGTTCGAGCCGACGCAGGAGATCACGTCGCCGCCGTCGCTCGCCATCTTCTCCCACCTCGGGATCGAGAACTACCGCTCCCTGCTTGTCGGCTCCGACGATGTCGCGCGGAACGTGGTGAACAGCCTCATCGTCGCGCTCGCGACCGCGCTCTTGACGACGATCGTCGCCACCCTGGCAGGCTACGGCTTCGGTCGCTTCCGATTCAGGGGCTCCGGGATCGTCTTCGCCGCCGTCCTGATCGGCTTCATGGTTCCCTTCCAGGCGGTACTGACGCCGCTCTTCCTCGAGCTCCACGATCTCCACTTGCTCAACAGCCTGGTCGGTCTCTGGCTGTTCTACACGGCGTTCAACCTCCCGTTTGGCATCTACATCATGCGGAACACCTTCGCACAGGTCCCAGACGAGCTGGTGGACGCGGCGCGGGTCGATGGCGCGTCGGTCCTTTCCACGCTGACGCGGGTGTTACGAGCCATCGTCATGCCCGGCATAGCGACATCCTTTCTCTTCGCGTTCCTCTTCGCGTGGACGGAGTTCCTCGGAGCGCTCACGTTCTTGACGAGTTCGAGCGTGTACACGCTGCCCGTGGCACTGTCGAACGTGGAGACGGGGACGACCTACGGCGGTGTGAACTTCGGCTACTTGACAGCGGGCGCGGTGATCGCCATGGTCCCCTGCGTCATCGTCTACGCCTCGCTGCAGAGGTTCTATGTCCGCGGGCTGGTCTCGGGTGCCGTGAAGGGCTAGCGGCTAGCCCAGCCCTCGGTCGTTGGGCCGTGCTGCGTCGTCGTCAGACCCCTGTCGACTCGCGCACGACTAGCCGACAGGGAACGAGCTCGGTTCCTGACTCAGTCCTTCCGTCGATCGCGGCGAGGAGGGTCTCGGCTGCGCGCTTGCCGACGAGGGGGAGGTTCATGTCGACGGTCGTGAGCGGTGGCCGGCAGGCGTCGGTCATGACCGTCCAGTTGTCGAACCCGACCAGGGCGACGTCGCCCGGGATGTTGCGCCCCGCTGCCTGTAGTCCCTCGGCGACGCCGCGGGCGATCTGGTCGCTCCCGCAGAAGACGGCGTCGAGGTCGTCCTGGGCGCGTAACAAGATCGTCGCTGCCTGGCGGCCCCACTCCTCGCTCCACGGTCCGTGCAGCGGTCCGCCCCCGGCGAACTCGAGCCCGGCCCCGGTGAGAGCGCCGGTCGCGCCGGCCGTCCGGAGGCGCACCGCACGGAAGTCGGACGGTCCCGTGACGTGGCCGATGGACCTGCGGCCCGTCGCGAGGAGGTGCCCGATGGCGAGCCGCCCGCCCTGCTCGTCGTCGGGCAGGATCGAGATGTCGTGCGGATCCGTCGACTCGCACATCGCGTAGACGACGGGGATCGGGAAGTCGAGACTGACAGGTGGGCGTGGATCGGCGCGCCGTCCGGTCACGATGATCCCGTCGACCCGGCGAGCGGCGAGCGTGCGGATGTAGTGCTGCTCCCGGATCGGGTCGTCCCGCCCGTCGCAGAGGAGCACGGCGATCTGGCCTGCCTGGAGGGCATCCTCGGCTCCGAGCATGACGGGGATGCTGAACCGCCCGAAGCTGTCGTTTGTGATGAGGCCGACGGTGTAGCTGCGCCCGCTGAGCAGGCTCTGGGCGATAGCGTTGGAGCGGAAGCCGAGCTGCTCGGCGGCTGTGACGACCTTGGCCCGTGTCGCAGGGCTGTTTCCAGCGCGTCCGTTCAGCGATTTCGAGACCGTCGCGGTCGAGACACCGGCAAGCGCGGCGACGTCGGAGATCGTTGGAGCGGTCCTCCGTCTAGCCGGGAGTCCGCCGCCGGCTGGAGCAGTCGCCCCGCGGCGATCGGGGTCCGACGGTCGCGCCATACTCGCTACATATTGGCACGGCCGGCGTCGGACACCGGCACCCAGACGCGCATGTCTGAGGGTCGCCGATTGGCCCAGCAGTAGTAGGGGACCGCTTGCACCTCGACAGCGGCGTCCTCGCCAGCGCCGGCTGAGCAGAGCGCTGCACGGCCCTCCCCGTAGGGCCAGCTGGGTGTGCCGAGACGGCGCAGGCGTCCGCCGACGCGCAACGCGACGACCCGTTCGCTCGCGACCTCGACGGCCGGGGACTCGCCGACGCGCTGGAGCGGGTCGGCGGAGAACCCGGGGAGGGTCGCAGCGGTCTCGCCCGGAGCGGCGGCCGCGACGTCGACGCCTTCGATGCAGTAGACGAGGGGACCACGTTCGAACGCGACGCACCCGCGGCTGCCGTCGAGCTGGTCCGACGCGTAGATAGCACGCGGCCGCAGCGGGATGGTGAGCGCGAGCTCGTCGCCTGCGACCCAGCTGCGACGGATGCGAACGTAGCCATGGCCGTCGGGCTCGACGCCGAGCGGGGTGCCCCCGAGGGTGAGCGAGACGCCTGAGGCATACGAGGGGATCCGGAGGGCGACCTCGACGGGGACCCCGGGCGCGTCCACGACCCGAAGGGTGAACGTGCCCCCATGGGGGTAGTCCGTCCACGCCGCCAGCTCGAAGGGCCCCGCACCTGCGACTCCCTCGCCGGCCAGTCTGATCGTTCCGGAGAAGTACTGGTGGACCTGTACGCCGGAGGCAGACGTCGTCACGAGATAGTGCTCGAAGCTCGCGAGCAGGCGCATGACGTTGGGTGGGCAGCACGCGCAGTCGTACCAGGGCTTTCGCGTCGAGGGCGTCCGGGACTGTAGTGGGTTCACGTAGAAAAAGCTCGTGCCGTCCAGCCCGACACCGGCGAGGAAGCCGTTGTACAGCGTCCGCTCCATGAGCTCGGCGTACTTGCCGTCCCCAGTCAGCAGGAGCAGGCGCCAGTTCCACATCACGGACGCGATCGCGGCGCAGGTCTCGCAGTAGGCCCGGTCCGGTGGGAGCTCGAACGCGTCGCCAAACGACTCGCCTTCGTGCCGTGAGCCGACGCCGCCGGTGAGGTAGGTCTTCGACGACGTCATGTCGGACCACTGGGCGAGGATCGACGGGAGCAGCGCCGCGGCGCCTGTCTCGGTATAGACGTCGGTCGCGCCGGCGAGCAGGTAGAGGGCGCGCACGGCGTGACCACGGATGGCGGTTGCCTGGTCGACGGGAACGTCGTCCTGGAAGTACGACGGTGCGAAGTTGTGCCAGCGGAGGGTGCCATGGCCGCGCCGCGCGAGCAGGTCGGCTGCGAGGTCGAGCAGGCGCCGGTCGCCGTTGGTCCGGTACAGCTCGACGAAGGCCGTCTCGATCTCGGGGTGCCCGGGGACGAACGACGCGTGCGCCGTCGACATGGCGTCGGCGAGGTAGGAGGCGAAGCGCTGGGCGATGCCGCCCAGCGCGGTCGGCTGGCTCGCTCGCGGTGCCGCGGTGCGCGCGTCGGCGACGGCGGCCTGGATGAGGTGGCCGGCGCAGTAGAGCTCGTGCCCCATCGCGGGGTTCGCGAAGCGCTTGTTCGGCTCGACGACCTGGACGTAGGAGTTCAGGTACCCGTCGGCCTCCTGTGCGGCGGCGAGGAGTGCTGTGCTCGAGGCGAAAAACCTCTCGTGCGTGTCGTCGACGCCGTGGGCCCGCTCCCATGCGATCGCCTCGAGAACCTTGTAGAGGTCCGAGTCCCGAAACAGCGGCATTGCGTAGGCCGCCGTCGAGGAACCTGCTGCGATGCGCAGGTTTTCGAGCGTCCCGCTCTGCTCGAGCATCGCGATGCCGTAGGGAATGGTTACCGTGCGGTTTGTCTGCTGGCGCGCCGACCAGAAGCCGTCGCCGAGCACGACCTGGCCGCGTGCAAGCGGGAGCAGGGCCAGCCGCTCTGTTGCGACGGGTGCGACTGGTCCTTGGCTCACGGCGGAATCCCTTCTCGCCGCCTCGACGCGGCTGGTCGTCGCCGACCCGCCGATGGCCGCCACGGCAAAGACTGCCGCGGTGACGCCACGCCCGTGGTCGAGCGAAAACGATTTCGCTTGCTTTCGGGATTTTAGCGACACGGCGCGAGGGGGGCAAGGTGCCTGGCCCGACCCGGACCAGTCGGGACCGGCCGGGTCTTCGAGTCCCTCGGGCTCCCGCCGGGCGATCACGGGGAGCTGCCCTCGTCGTCGCTGCGCTTACTCGTCGGCACGCAGTGGCGTGTCGAGATGCCCTCGGTCGAGCGACCGGCAGCATTGGACGCGGTCCTCGACGAGGCGACGGCGCGAGGGGTCCCGGTCCACCGGTCAGCCGGGAGCGGGATGATGACGCTCACCGTCGGCTAGGCCGTCGAGATGGTTGAGCTTGGGGTGCGCAGCGTGCTCGTCGCCGACGTCAGGCTTCTCTATGTCCTCGGAGCACTGGCGCACCTGTGCCGGCCGGCTTGGTCGGCCCGGCTCCGCAAGAAAGCCTGAAGCCTGAGCACGGGCCACAGCGGCCCATGTCGTGACGGCCAGCGGGGGACGACCAGGTGTGCTCGATCGCCCGGGCCCTCGACGTGGTGGGCGAGCGGTGGAGCCTGCTCATAATCCGTGACGCCTTGCTTGCGGGCGTGACCCGCTTCGGCGACTTCCAGCACAACCTCGGCATCGCCACCAACGTCCTCTCATCCCGCCTCGATGCCTTCGTGGCGGCGGGGATCATGGAGCGCCGCCGGTACAGGGAGCGCCCCGAGCAGTACGAGTACGTGCTCACCGCCAAGGGTCGCGATCTCGGACCGGCGTTGATCGCCCTAACTGCCTGGGGTGACCGCTGGTCGAGCCCCGACGGCCCGCCGATCCTCTACCACCACGCCGACTGCGGCGGTGCGGTCGCCCCCGAGATCGTGTGCGCCAACTGCGGGACGGTCGAGATCGCCGAGGTCGCCGTCCGTCCCGGGCCGGGCATGCCCGCCGAGTACCTCGCCAACCGCCGCCCCCGCCGTCGGGCCGGGGACGCCGATGTACCGGATGAGTCGAAATAAGAGGAGGTGGCCGTGCCGGACGAGCCGACCTACCCTTCCGCGCGGGAGACCGGCGGGGACACGACAACCGGGCGACCGTCAGTCGTCGACCGGGCGAGGCTCCAAGAGGAACTGGACGGAACTGGACCGGTTGCGGGTGCGGAAGAAGGCCAACCCCCCCACCTGCGCGACGGCGACCGTGTGTTCGAGCCCTATGGATGACCCGCAGGGGTTTCGAGGTCAAGGACCCTGATCCCGGCCAGCAGGCGCCCAGCGCACCGGACGGCCAATTCGGCGCCCCCGCGGAGGACTCGCCGCCCGGCTGGCCGCAAGCCTGTTCGATCACGGTGTCGCGCAAGAAGGTGGGTTCGAGCAGCCGACTGCGCTCGCGACCTGTAGGACCCAAGATCAGTCCGTCATGTCGCGGCCGTGGCCGGCGGGTTGGCCTTCCTGGTGGCCGAGGACCGGTTCGAAGATAGCCACGTAGTGCTCGAATCGTTCCTGCCAGCCCTGGTCTTCGCTCCGCTGCTCCAAGTGGTTCAGGCAGGCCTCCCATCCGGCGGCGTTGCGGGCCACGTGGTCGGCGCGCAGTTCCTCGGTCAGCACGAAGACCGTGCCGCCATCGGGGCTCGCTGTGAGGTCGAAGCCGATGGTGTCGTCGCCCCAGGTGAAGCGCACCCGGTGGGGCGGGTCCCATTCCACGACGACGCCGGGGAGGGGGTCGATGTCGTGCCCGTCGAAGTGGTGGGTCATGGTGGCGCCGACCTTCCACTCGTCGATCTCGATCCGGGTCGGGAACCACGAGCGCATCTCGACCGGGTCCGTCACAGCGCGCCAGACCGCTTCGACGGGCTGGCGGAGGTGGCGGCGGAAGCGGAGGATCGGCCGTTCGCCGGCACGAACCAGGGTGGCCTCGTCATCGTTCATCGTTTCCTCCTTGTCAGGACCAGGGATCGTCGCGGTCGAGGTGGTCGGCCAGGCGGTCCAGGCTCTCGCGCCACATCCGGCGGTAGGGCTCGAGCCACTGGTCCAGCTCCATGAGCGGTTCCGGGCACACCCGGTAGATCCGCCGCTGGCCTTCGGCACGGACCTGGACCAACCCCGCGTCGCGGAGCACCCGGAGCTGTTTCGACACCGCCGGCTGGCTCATCTCCAGACGCTCGACCAGAGCCTGGACGGGCTGCTCGCCACTGGACAGGGCGTCGAGGATCCGCCGCCGGGTCGGTTCGGCGATCACCTCGATCGTGGCAGTAGGCGACATGCCATAAGTATGTCTGTACGGAAATATATCTGTCAAGGCATAGGTAGTGAGTCCGTGCCTGGACCGCGGTCGGTTCTGGAAGAATTCCGACGGTCACTGTCCCGAGGGGGGCCGCCTGTTCGTCTCGATGGCGAGAGATGATCCCCAAGGAGGCACATCATGAAGTACGCACTGCTGATCTTCCCGAAGCCGGGTAGCCACGAGGCGCTCTCCCCGGAGGACTATGGGCCGGTGAACGCCGCATACCTGGCGCTGCGCGACGACCCACGCTGCCTGGGCGGCGCGCACCTGCAACCCGCCGAGACGGCGACGAGGCGCTCTCCCCGGAGGACTATGGGCCGGTGAACGCCGCATACCTGGCGCTGCGCGACGACCCACGCTGCCTGGGCGGCGCGCACCTGCAACCCGCCGAGACGGCGACCACCATTCGTGACAACCTCGGGGAAACCCTGATCACCGACGGTCCCTTCGCGGATACCAAGGAAGTGCTCGGCGGCTACTACGTGCTCGACGCGTCCGATCTGGACGAGGCGTTGGAGTTCGCCCAGCGGATCCCGGCGATCCGGCTCGGTGGTGCGGTCGAGATCCGGCCCCTAGTGGTGATCCCGGCGGAGGACGCCTTCTGATCGAGGAGGTCTTCCGGCGCGAGTGGGGCCGTGTCCTGGCGTCCCTGGTCGGCTTCCTCGGCGACTTCGACCTCGCCGAGGAAGCCGCGCAGGAGGCCTTCGCCGTCGCGGCCGAGCGGTGGCCGCGTGACGGGATGCCGCAGTACCCCGTGGCCTGGTTGGTGACCACGGGGCGCAACCGGGCGATCGACGGCCTGCGGCGCGAGCGGACCCTCGAGGACAAGACTCGGCTCCTCCGGAACGATCGGCTGACCGTGACCATGGACGAGATCGACCTCGACGACAGCACGGTCGCCGACGAGCGCCTGAAACTGATCTTCACCTGCTGCCACCCGGCGCTGGCCACAGAGGCCCAGGTGGCATTGACGCTCCGAGCGCTGGGCGGTCTCAGCACTAGAGAGATCGCCCGGGGCTTCCTCGTGCCCGAAGAGACGATGAAACGGCGGCTCTCTCGGGCCAAGGCCAAGATCAAGGCGGCGGGGATCCCCTTTGCCGTCCCCGCTGACCGGCTCCTGCCGGACCGGTTGTCGGCGGTGCTGGCGGTCGTCTACCTGATCTTCAACGAGGGCTACACCGACCGGGGCGATCTCGCCTCCGAGGCGATCCGGCTCGGACGGCTGCTGGCCGAACTGATGACCGACGAGCCGGAAATCTACGGGCTGCTGGCGCTGATGTTGCTCCACGACTCGCGCCGCGAGGCCCGTGTGGTGGCAGGCGAGCTGGTCCCGTTGGCCTATCAGGACCGTTCACGCTACGACCGGGCAAAGATCGACGCCGGCCGATCCGCGCTCGGCCGGGCGCTCGCCCTGCGACCGACAGCCGGTCCCTACGTGATCCAAGCAGCCATCGCCTCGCTCCAGGCCGACGAGAACATCGACTGGGACGAGGTCACGGTCCTCTACGAGCACCTTGAGCGTCTCACCGGCTCGCCGGTCGTCGCCCTCAACCGGGCGGTGGCCATAGCCGAGGCAGGCTCGGCCGGACGAGCGCTCGAGTTGGTCGAGTCGCTCGACCTCGGCGACTACCGCTACTTCCACTCCACACGGGCCGAGCTGCTGCGCCGTCTCGGCCGCGACGACGAGGCCCGGCAGGCGTTCGAGCGGGCGCTGCGGCTTGCGGTCACCGACTCGGAACGCCGGTTCCTGGCCCGCCGGCTGTCAGAGTTGTGGCCGAGCGACGGTTCGTGAACTCGGAGATCTCGAGGGCCGAGCGACGGTTCGTGAACTCGGAGATCTCGGGGGAGCGGGCCTTGGTCGAGCACTACCAAGGCGGCCCGAAGGCTCCAGCTCAAGCACGACCTGGAGGACGAAACGAACCCCGACCGGGCTCCGTGGTCGTCCCCGGGGGCACCTTCGCCGTCGCGGTCCCACCACGGACTCCACTCCACCATCGACCTCACCTACGCCTCCCTTGGTGCCCATCTCGCCGCCACCGACGAACTGCGCACCGGACCGGTCAGAGAGCACTACCTGGTGACGGACGCCGGCACCCCTGACAACACCAACTGGCAGACCGAGATCTGCTGGCCGGTGCCATAGGGGGCGAAGAGGAGGGCCAACACCAGGTTTTCTCTGCAATGAGGGCTCGACCGCCGGGGCGGGGTCAGGTGCCAGCCGTGTAGCCTCGGTCTCCAGGCATGGGTCTCACCTTGACGCCGGCGGCGGTGAGGAACTGCCGGATCTGTGCCGCGTGCTCGACGACGTGACCTGGGACGTTGCCGACGATCACGCCAAAGGCCAT
Source organism: Actinomycetes bacterium (assembly GCA_021787035.1). Taxonomy (GTDB): domain Bacteria; phylum Actinomycetota; class Acidimicrobiia; order Acidimicrobiales; family Palsa-688; genus JAJZYO01. The sequence continues at coordinate 61,597 of JAJYMM010000173.1, read as the reverse complement.
ACCCTGATACCGATGGGTGCTGGGGAGCGGCCGAGCGGCTAACTCCTCGGTAAGGGTGTCAAGGGTCTGACGGACCCGGCCGCGGCACCAATCGACGTACCCGAGCAGCTCTGGCCGGGTGAATATACGGTTCGGAAAGCCGTAGGTGTTGTCGTCAAATGGCTGAGGCGGTGCCCAAGGCTCGAAGTCTCCTGTCAGGTCGTAATCGAGGCATGACAAGGCGTGGTAGCCGAGGAACCAGGGGGCCGAGCCGTGGAGGCCACCGTTTGGCGTCGGAGCCGTGCGTGCCTCGTCCGGCCATAGGTCGGTGCGCCACAGTTCGTCGGTGCAGTCGGCCAGAGCCGCCTCCATCAGCCGCAGCGCGATATCGAAGGTACTCGCAAGGCTCTTAGCGAAGATGCTCGTCACGCGGACGTTCTAGCGGATCGTACGTGCTCAGAGCCAGATCGCCAAATCGGCGCTCCTCGCGGGCCCGTCTGGCATTAACGAACAAATCACCCGTTTATGCCCCGAGGAGAGCGCAGGGCCCGATCGGATGACCGCTCGGTCCGTGAATGCTCTCCGCCTTCATACGGGCGCAGAACGCGCGGAGCAGTGCTCCCCTGCTGTCGGGTATGCCTCGCGGGCCCGTCTGGCATTAACGAACAAATCACCCGTTTATGCCCCGAGGAGAGCGCAGGGCCCGATCGGATGACCGCTCGGTCCGTGAATGCTCTCCGCCTTCATACGGGCGCAGAACGCGCCGAGCAGTGCTCCCCTGCTGTCGGGTACGGGGACGAGTGGCCTGGCTCGGCTCCTCTTCTCGACCCGATATTCTCATCCTACCTTGGGAGGCTAATACCATGGTATTACCAAGGGCTGGATCCCTTGAATCGGGTACCGCGCCGGGCGCCCTCAGCTAAAGTTTTGGCGGCGCTCGGAGGGCGCCGCCGGGCCCGCGGGAAGGACTGAGTCCGCCTCTGAGGAGTACGAACCCCGTGGCTGTTGGCTCTTCCTCAGCCTGACGAGCGGGCCGCAGGCGAAGGAGGGAGACGCCATGTCCGAAGCACTCCCCGAACGCCCCGATCTCGACCAATTGCGCCGCCGGGCAAAGGAGTTGCGCGCCTTGGCCCGGCGGGGCGATCCCGCTGCGTTGGAGCGCTTCCAGCACCATCACCCGATGTCACGGCGCGGAGAAGTGCCGCTGGCCGCCGCTCAGTTGGTGATCGCCCGCGAGCTGGGCTTCGGGAGCTGGCCCCTACTCAAGGCAGCGGTCGCGGCCCAGACGACTATGCACCGAGAGCTGTCAGCCTTTCTGACCGCCTCGCTCGACGGCGGGCGGCAGGCCGCTGACATGTTCAGGGCCAATCCTGCCATCGCCCGCCGCGACCTGCACGCTGCGACGGTGCTGGGCGACGCCGAGGCGGTACGTGAGGCGCTGTCCGTTGACCCGGGGGCCGCAGTGGCCATCGACGACGAGCGCGGCTGGCCCCCATTGCTGTACGCCTGCTATTCCAGGTGGCACCAGATCCACCCCGAGCGAGCCTCCGGGCTGGCCGAGGTGGCCCGTCTCCTGCTCGACGCCGGCGCCAGCCCGAACACCAACGACGGCGGCCGGGCCCGCTACCGTTCAGCTCTGAAGGGATCGGTAGAAGCCAACAATCCTGAAGTCACCGACGTTTTGCTGAGCCGCGGCGCGAACCCCAACCCCGGCCAACCTATCGGCGAGGCCATGGGGCATGGCGACCATCGATGCCTGCGGCTGCTGCTCGCCCATGGTGCACGGGTGACCGGGACCTGGGCTCTCGGCGCCGCGGTGCTAAATGACGACGAGGTGGCGCTAGAGCTGCTCCTGGAAGCTCTCGAAGCGGGCGGGGTTGACGCAGCAAAAGACGCGACCGAAGCGCTACCCGACGCCGCGACGCTTGCCTCCCTGCCGGTTGTGGCCAAGCTCCTGGATGCTGGAGCGGACCCGAACGTCACCGACGAGGATGGTGTGCCGGTTCTTCGTCTGGCGGTCCGGGCCGGCAAGGACGACATCGCGGCCCGGTTGCAAGCCCTCGGTGCCGCCGACGAGGTCAGTGACATCGATCAGTTCATCGGGGCATGTTTCAAGGCCGATCGCGAGGCAGCAGAGCGGCTGCTGGCGGAACATCCCGACCTGCTGGAGCGGATGACTGAACAGGACCGGGCAGTCATCGTCGCCGCCGCCGGGCGCCCCCGGCCCGAGGCGGTCGCGCTCATGGCCTCCCTCGGCTTCCCCCTCGATGCCCGGAGGTTCGGCGATCAACCGTTGCACAACGCCGCCTACCATGGCAACGCTGAGGTGGTCCGGGTGCTCCTCGGTGCTGGAGCTGACGTCCACGGGCGCGACGGCAGGTTCGATAGCACGCCGCTGGCATTTGCGACCGTGGGCAGCGGTGAACGGGCCGGGAAGCCGGGTGATTGGGTCGAGACGGTAAGGGTGCTGATCGAAGCCGGTGCCTCCCGAGAAGACGTGTGGATCTCGGAGAAGCCACCCAGCACCGAGGTTGCGAGCCTCCTCCGCAGCTATGGGATCACCCCTGACAACCCGGTCGAGAAGGCGCTCGGTGAACCGAGCGAGGCGCCTATTTCTATCGGCAGCGGTGTCATGGCCGACATGGCCCGGCACCTCGAAGTGGCCCACCGCGACCGCGACCTCGACCTTCTCGGGTCGCTCCTGCACCCCGAAGTCCACTGGACCGGGGACTGCACCAACAAGGCGCAGGTCCTCAACTGGTACAGGCGGCTCTTGGCGGAGGGCACCGTCGCCACCGTGGAGAGCGTCCAGGTGTACGGTGACGCTGTGGTCCTCGGGCTCAGCGTCGCCCTGCAAGCTGAAGGTGCCCGCCCCGCGCCGCCACAACTCGTGTACCAAGTGTTCAGGGTCGTCGACGCCCAAATAGTCGACATCCGGGGCTACCCCGACAGCAGACTGGGCGGAGGGCTTCCTAAAACTTGTTGAAGTTGATCGAGCTCCGAGGAGCTCCCCGAGGTGGTCGAGATCCACAAGCTCTCCGGCAAATCGAGCTCCGAGGAGCTCCCCGAGGTGGTCGAGATCCACAAGCTCTCCGGCAATGGTGCACGATCCTGAAGGTGCGCACAGCCGGGATGGGCCACTTGGAAGGGCTGCTCGAGAGGCTGGGCAAGCACGGCGAGATCAACTCACACGTGGTCTTGTCCACCCAGTTCGAGGGCCGCCCGGTGGCAGAGCCACGCCCTGAGGCCCGCCGCGTCACCCCGAGCGAGGGCTGCAGCCGCTAGTTGCGTCCGGGCTCGGGCGCGTGCAGCACCTCGGCACCGGCCGCGAAACTGGCGTTAGCCCCACGAGCTGAGGGCGGGCGGGTTAGCCCAACGAGCCGAGAGAGCAGTTCGAAGGAGGACGTCGCTTGACAACCGCCTGCCTCGGCACCGAGGCGACTTCAGGGGCCAGCTGGTAAAGGTCTACCCGCGCCAGGCGCCCGGCGGGCGTTCGACCGACCAGGCGGACCTGCCCAGCGAGCGCACTGCCTATACGATGCCCGACACCAACCACCTCGGTGGCGCGGGCGCGAAAAGGTCGATCCGATAGGTGCCTACCTCTAAGGTCGCCGCCCCGGCGAAGCGCGCCGTCATCGCCCGCCGCCATCGCCCGCCGCCATCGCCCGCCGCCATCGCCCGCCGGGGAGATGCCCATTTACCACCCGGGCCACCACGGCGGCACCTACCAGGTGGCCAATCGCGTCCAGGTGTTCGACCCTCCGAACACCATTTCTTGGGAGCCCGGAATGAGGACGGCGATGGTACCGTGAGCTTCCCGGGCTAGCTCTGGCGCTACCACCTCACGCCGGGCGGACCGTCGGATACCATCGTGGCGCTGACCTACGACTGCTTGGTCGTCCCCGACACCATCCGAGAGCACATCGGGTTCCCGCCTTTTCCTCCGGCGCATCTGGGCAACTCCCTCGCCCACCGCGCCGAAGAGGTGGCTGCAACGACTGCCGACTTTCGGGGCTGACCGGTGCGCAAGATCATCTGGACGATGTCGGTGTCGGTCGACGGCTACATGGAAGGGCCGAACCGCGAGATCGACTGGCACATGGTCGACGACGAGCTCCATCGACACATGAACGGCTGGATCGGTCGTGCCAGCGCTTTCCTCGAGGGGCGGGTTACCTACGAGCTGATGGCGGAGTTCTGGCCGACCGCCGACCAGGACCCGGCCGCCACCCCAACGATCGTCGAGTTCGCGCGGATATGGCGGGACATGCCGAAGGTCGTCTACTCACGCACCCTCGAACACGCCAGCTGGAACGCGACGGTTGCCCACGACGTCGTGCCAGCCGAGGTGCACGCCCTGAAGGCACAACCCGGGGGCGACATCGTCCTCGGCGGCAGCAACCTTGGCGCGGAGTTCGCCCGCCACGACCTTATAGACGAGTACCGCCTCTATGTCCACCCGGTCGTTATCGGACGCGGGAAACAGGCGCTCCATCCCTCGGATGCCAAGATCCCGTTACAGCTCGTGGAGACCCACACCTTTGGCAACGGGGTCGTGATGTTGCGCTACGAGCGGTCGCCTTCGAGGCTCGCGTCGGCGCCACCGCCCTAGCCGACAAGAGCGCCGACGGAGCTCGCTGCTTCCACGCCGAGGCGTATGGCTACCAGTGGCGCAAGGCGCTCGCCACGCAAGGCGGGCTACCGCCCGGGCTGGCGTTCCACGACCTGCGCCACACCGGCAACAGCGCGGGGCCAGCACCCGTGAGCTGATGGCCCGCATGGGCCAAGCCAGCACCAGGGCGGCGTTGATCTACCAGCACTCCAGGTCAAGCGGAGGACGGCTCCTTTGGCAACTCCGTCATGAGGCGACGTCCCAGCGGGCGGGCTCGCCCCGGTTGGCTCCGAGGTGGGCGAGGACGTCGGTCATGACGCGCTCAGGGTGAATGACCTGGGCCGCTACGGTCAAGGTGAGTTACACGACGTCCACCACGCACTGGATGCCAGGAGCCGCAGCCAGCCTTGCATCGGTAGTTAGCAACGACGTGGCGGACAGCGCTTCGGCCAGAGCCACGTAGGTGGCGTCGTAGGCCGAGAGGCTGTGGCGTAGCGCCCACGTCCGGCCGCGAATCCAGTCTGCCGGGAACCGGGTGAGACTGAGCCGAAACGTCTTTCGGCGCACGGCGCCCCAAAAGTGCCGTTGCGCGCTACCTGCCGCGACCGGCCCGACTGGGTTATAGAGTGTGCGTCCTTATCGCGCCTACCGGGTTTAGCATCTCGGTTTGCGATGCGGTCGTGGCTGCGGGCCACCCCTTCAGCTACCTGCCCGACGAAGAGGAGGTCGAGCGGGCGTTCGTCGCCGCAGCCGAGGCCCTTCGCCGAGGTGGGGTGCTCGCGGTGGACATTTGCGACCTGGAGTGGGGCCTGGCGCGCCAACACGCTCCCAACCTCGGCCGCGCGGGTGAGGATTGGGCGATCATCACTGAGTTCTCCTCGCCCTCACCGGAGCGCTTCGTGAGGCAGATGGCGGTGTTCGTCCGCAACCAGGACGGGTCGTGGCGACGCGACGACGAACGGCACTACAACGTGCTCATCGGTACAACCGGCCTGCCGTTGTTCCTCACCGAACATCACGTAGAGGCGATCGTGACCAGTACATTCGGCGCCGAGACCCTACCGGTCGGCCTCCGCTCCGTGGTCGGCCACCGGTAAGCGGCTCAAACCGGCGCCTCCATACGCGCTACGCGCAGATAAGTGCCGATCTGTGTGGACCCAACGACGGCCGCAGTGGAGCATGCTGGGGTGGCCCTCGGTGTGGCGACGGAAGCGTCGTGGATCGGCACGAGCGACGCCGAGGGCCTGGCTGGCCTGAAGGAGTTCGGGTCTCGGCCGCTGATCCGCAAGCCGGCCGCCACCAACGCCGCCTCCCTCACCCACTGGTCACGGCCTATCTCCGCAGCGCCCTGGAGCGCTCCCGGCGCCCACGACGACGTACGTCGCTCGCCTGAGTGCCTCATCCACGAAGGACTGGTTGCGCCATCGGTTGTAGCGGAAGCCTCAGCGTTGTTGTTCGATGTCGGCCGGGAGGCGGAGCCGGTAGACGATGAAGTTCGGTACGCCCACGACCGCGCCCAGTTCTTCAGGAAAACGGGCAAGGGCTTCGGCTGAGGGCTGCGGCTCGGCGATCCGCTCAACCACGAACCCTGCATCGGCAAAGGCGTCCACCGTCGCGGAAAGGGGCCTACGCCAGAAATGCTGGGTTACCTGGACGTGGCCTTTCTGCCATGTGTCGCTGACAAGCTCAGTGTCGAAGTATCCGCCCTGCTGGGTGGCCAGTGGAGGAGCGAATGGATGATCCAACGACAGAACTGCCCACCCACCGGGCCGAAGTGCCCGGGCAAACGATCCGAGCGCGCTTGACCAGTCCCGGAGGTAGTGCAGAGCGAGTGAGCACGTCACACCATCGACGGACCTCGGCTCGAGCGGCAGCGGCGTGGACAGGTCGGCAACGAAGAACTTGCCGCGCCCGGCGCAACGCCGCTCGGTCTGCTGGATCATGCCTGCGCTGAGATCCACGCCGATCACGTCGGCGCCCTGGTCGAGGAGCCACTCGGCCTGAGCGCCGGACCCACAGCCGGCGTCGAGCACCGTCATTCCCGTCAGATTCGGCGGAACCAACGATCGGAGCGCGGGCCGCTCGAGGTGGCCATTCCACGGACCGTCATCGGTTGTCTCGGACCACACCGCTGCCAGGCGGTCATAGGCCTCCCGCGTCCGCAGCAGATGCTCCGCAGCAGATGCTCAGCGGGGCCGATCGGAGCGTCGCTTGCCATACCCCTGACTAGCAGGAAGGGGCGACCCGCGGCAACCAAACCGCTTCGAGGCCAGCCCAGAGGCTGACGCAAAACATCTGCTCCCGCCCTGCGTCCCGACGTCGGGATCTATCACCGAGGCGCTCGTAGTCGGCTCGCTCGGCTCGCTTCGGCTGAGCCAGGATGGTGCTGTGATCCGCATCCGACAATCAGGCCGAGGCTTCGGCTTGGCCGCGTCCACGAGATCGGAGACGGACCCGGTAGACCGCTCCACCTCGGGCGAACGTCGGGTGACTCGCGCTCCGGTTCGACTGCTTTATCCGCTGGTTGGCGTCGGGGACGCGTGGTCGTTCAGAGATGCTGCCGACCGGACATGGGGCGAGGGCAACACCGGGTGGGCCGTGGAGTTCGAGGAACACGCCGAATAATCCATCTCGCGCCACCTGCGCGATCCAAGGAAGGGCAGCATGGTGTCCGGGAGTGTCGATCCCGCGCTCCTGCACCGGCGGCGTACATGGGGCAGGATGACTGCGTGGGCCAGCCCAATGACATCAGGTTGTCGTTCGAGAACGCCGTTGAGTTCTATGACGAGGTCCGGCCCTCGTATCCTCCCGAACTGTTCGAGGAGCTGTTCGGCCTCCTGCCTCCTGAGCCGCAGATCGTGGAGGTGGGTCCGGGCACAGGCAAGGCGACGAGGGATCTACTCGCCCGAGGGGCGTCGGTGCACGCCGTCGAGATCGGCCCGGCTATGGCCGCTCGTCTGCGATCGAACCTGCCCTCGGATCGGCTGCAAGTCACCGTCGGCGACTTCGAGACGATCAACATCGATTCCGGGGCAGACGCTGTGTTCTCGGCTACCGCCTACCACTGGATTTCGCCGACCTCGCAAGCGGATCGGCCGGCGGCGATCTTGCGTTTGGGGGGACTCGTGGCGATCGCTGATCTCATCCAGGTCGACTCACCCGACGATCTGGGGTTCTTTGCCTCGGCTCAGCCGATCTACGAGCGGTACGGACAGGGACACAGTGGACCGCCGGCGGCGACTCGGGACGCGGTAGACCCGCCGATCCGCGCTCTGCTGGAGGCTGACATGCGCTTCGGCCCAGCCGCCGTGCGCCAGTGGGACTGGAACCAGACCTACACCGCCTCGGAATATCTGAAGCTGATGCTGTCGTACTCGGCCACCCAGATGATGGACGAACCGGACCGACTGAGTCTGCTCGCTGATATGGAAGCGTTCATCCGGGCCGAGTTCGGCGGGCACGTAACCAGACCGCTTGTGGTCACCCTCACCACAGCCCTCCTGACTCGACACTGAACTGCGACTGCGTCGCGCCAGATCAACAGCGCATCTGATTACGGGTCACCCACCACGGCACGCCCGTAATCGGCGATCCCGCGTCTACGGGCCGGGGGGCAGCCTGGGCGCGGACAGGAAAATCCGGCGCCCAGAACAACGGACAGGGCTACCGGTTGGCGCCTGTTATGAACGTGGCGACGATATGGGTGGCGTGGCGATCGAGCGAGACCCGTGCGGTCGTAGCGCATCGTCGTTTGGGGGTCGGCGCTTCTTGGACGTCGCGGAGCGGCACGCGGGCGTCCATAACTGTGCGGTTGTGAAGGCGTGGCCAAGGGCGTGGGGCCCGATCGGCTTATCGAGCGCGGCGCGGCGGGCCACCCGGCGTACGATGCGGCCGGCGCCGTGGCGGTCCATGCCGGCCTCCGTTTGCGCTCACGAATAGGGGACCGGCGAGACGTTCACCCCCGGCCAGGTCAACGGCCCGGGCCGTGCGCGGTGCCAGCGGCACCCGTCACGACCCTTCCCGCCCTGTCGCAGGACCTTGAGGGTGCGGTGGCCGCGCTCGGGCGCTAAGGCTTCGGGAAAACCAAGGCGGCCGACGGGCCGATGCCCTGTGCCCGCGACGGCGGCCATCGTGCTCCGGCGAGGCAACTGCTCGGACCCCGTTACCATCTGGTACCTGTCTCATCGCCTGCTCTCAAGGGTTGCCACCCAATGCCTTCTTCGCACGAGACGGTACGAGCAAGGCCCTTAGCCGTTGCCGCTGCACCAGGGCCGGCCCCCGAGGTAGGCAGCTGCCTTGGGGGAACAAGAAGGCCACTGATGAGACCAAGGTCGCGATGACAAGGGCCGGCGCTGCCAGCCCGTGAGCGGTAGTTCACAGAACAAGCCAAACGGCGTCCGAAGAAACAGGACGTGCCGGCCAAGGCTCAGCGCGGCCATCTCTTTGGTTCAGCAGTCGGCCAAAGCTCGCAGCGAACTACAGATTTCTTGGCGGCGGGGCCCGAGGTAACCTGCTCTTTCGACGAGGGCCGAACGGCGTAGCCGCTGGAGGTTGTCAAATGAGGCTGCGCACTCGACGGCAAGACCCTCTTCTTCGCCAAGGAGGATTTCGGTCGGGATGTGGCGTACTGTCCGGGTCACGGGCGCTACCACGATCGCAGTGAGGACGGGAACTGCCTCGCTGCGCGTGACGACCAAGACCGGCCGGCGCTTGTCCTCGGTCTCGGCCCACCAGATCTCGCCCTGCGCCGGCAGGGCTACCACGGTTCTTCCTTGATCAGAGCTCGCGTTGCTTCGTCCAGTCCCGCCAGTTCTTCGTCATCTTGTGGCTGCCGCCGGTACGCCTCGACGATGGCTTGGGCTGTCTGCTCTCGGCGGTGCCGCTCGACGAGGGCCTCGAGGCCGAGGCGGACGGCATCCGAACGCGTGGCCGCCACTCCTTCGCTCACGAGGGCGTCGACATCAGCGAGAAGGCTGTCGTCCACCCGCGTAACAAGTTGTGCCATGCATTTAGCATAACATAACGGGATGGGAAGAGCCACGGACAACGTGTAGGTCGTCGAGGACCTTCGGCCAACTTCGGTCGCCGGCATGAGGCTGTACATCGTGACGCCAAAATGCCTCCTCGTGGGGCGGGTGCTCGCCAGCTTCGTCGAAAGCGTCACCGGGGCAGGTCAGCGGATTGACGGGCCGTAGGGGCTCGTAAACGTCCGAACCTCCTCGCCCTCGGGAGGGCGGGATCGCTTCGACCTGGCCGGGCGCAGGGGCACACTGGCCGCGGCCTCCGGGAGCCGGCGCACTGTTATGGGTGAGAGTACCGCCGTCGATGCCGCGAACTGGTCCCCGCCTTCACGGGGTAGTGCGTCTCGGTTAGGTGTACGAGACAGTTCGAATTATCCGGATTGGTCTCAAAAAAGGCAACCCAACCAGCAGCTCCCTTATCACATAACCCTCTTACGCCGTTCTGCAATAGAGATTGCCCATCTGCGCGTGACGTGCCACCAACGCCCGCCCAGACCAGAACGTCGGAGTGCGAGGAGGTCGCGGGACAGTTGATCTGGGCACTATCCACTCCGCATCTGCTCCGGAGTAGGGTGCGCCGCCTTGCGCGATCAAACCGGACTACTCCCCCTGTGTCCGTGACGCCTGCGTAAACCCGGCTGACGCCGCGGCCCTATTATTCGCGACGGCAAATAGGAGATGGCCACCGCTGTCCAAATTGTCGACGGTGATCGTAGTCGTAAAGGCCCCTCTCGCACCCGACTTAATAGACGCGATGCTAAATGTTCCGGGATTATCCCAGTGCAGGCCGATTCGCTGGTTCGCCGGGAAGTTAAAGCCCGATACGGTGATCGTGGATCCGATCTTGGCCCGCTTTGGGTTCAGCGAAAGAGCAGGAGGTCGAGAAGTCCGAGGGCAAGGCCGCGCGACAGCTGAGTTTGAGCCCGTGTAGACCCAGGCGTCGCTCACAAAGCCACTGTGGTCGACGTAGGAGGTCTTGTCCCAGATGGTCTCGGCACCGTAAGGGCCAGTGACGGCGCTGCCTTGGGCCACGCAGCTGATAGCGATGACTTTGCCGTAGGGGATGCAGCCGATCTGGCGTGCTGAGGTGCCGGGGCTCGAATGGAAGTTCAGGCATGGCTTCGCCAGGACTCGACCGGTCCCCGGTGCCACTGGGGGCAGTACCGGGGACGGCGTTGGCGACCGCGTCGCAGCGTCGGAGTCCCACAGGGCCGAGGAGCCGCTGTAGACAACCATGTCCCCGTCAGTCTGAATGACGGCGAAGGCACCGGGGTGGCCCTCGGTGCCACTGTTCCAGAGGGCTTTTCCCGACTTGCTGTAGACAACCAAGTTCCCGTCGGCCTGCATGACGGCGAAGGCACCGGGGTGGCCCTCGGTGCCACTGTTCCAGAGGGCTTTTCCCGACTTGCTGTAGACAACCAAGTTCCCGTCGACCTGCATAACCAGTTGGTGCTGGTGGTTGCTAGACCAGATGGCCACACCCGGGTCAAGCCGTTGGCCCGCCTTTACTCTGTCGCCTGTCGCGCATGCCCTGCTTCCGCCTCGTTCGTTGAAGTACCTCGCCAGGATCGCAAGGTCGTCCAGGCCGACGCTGCCGTTGCCGTTCAGGTCTGCAGAAAGCTCAGGGCCAGTCTTGCCCCACTCTGCAGTCAGTATTGCGAGGTCGGCGCACCCGACCACCCCGTCACCGTCGATATCAGGTGACCTCTTGCAAACCGAGAGCGGGCACCCGGCCGCGTCGGTCGGGGCGGTGGTCGGAGGCGTTGTGCTCAGGGTGGTCGGGGGCAACAACGCAGCCGTGGTCGGCAACGTGCCCGCGGGCCATGGCGAAACAGTGCCCGCCGAAGGAGAGGTTGAAATCGTCGTTGTTGTCGATGAGCCTGTTGTCGTCGATGAGCCTGTTGTCGTCGATATGGTGGTGCCGCCTGCAGTTGTTCGGCTCGTGGTCTTTGATGTGGTGGTCGTTGTCGAGGGAGTAGTGGACGGCGCGGTCGTGATGGAGGCGCCAATGTCGCCCGACAGGGAGATGTTGTAGGTGCTGCTCGCCGTGCTTGGGTTGATGACCTGCTCGATCGTGATCGCCAGTTGGTCGCCAGAGCTGATGTTGTTGGGCGGCACGAGGATGACGGAGCTGCCTGAATAGGACTCCAGCGAAAACGTCCCTGAACCCGACGAAGTCGTAGCATCGGTGACCATGTAGTCACCGCTCACGTTCGGGAGGACCGTCCCGGCAGGCGTGGTCAAAACGACCTCGCTGGCGATACTCCCACCGGTGAGACTGCTGGTCGCGTAGAGACCGGTTATCGAGTAGGTCGCCACGGAACCGGCTGTGCTGGGGTTGACCGTGACCGCGAATGGCCCGACGCCGTTCGTTGTCAGCGTGTAGGGCGGCACGGCGGCGACAAGGGGGTTGCCCGTCGTCGACACGACGAAGTCGGAGTAGGTGCCGGTGGGGGGGTTGTTCACGTCGATGACCGTTAGGGTGACCGATGCGCCAGCACTTATCGCGTTGGCACCCAAGGTGATGGTCAGGCTGCCTGCGCTCGTGCCCGAGAAGCTACCCTGCCCGTTGCCGTTGTGAGCGACGTAGACCTCTTGCCACCCGTCTGTCGCATCGCTCACGACCACACCGGTCACGGCGCTGAAGTCGGTCGGCCCACTGATCTCGCTGATGGTGATGGTGCCGGTACTGGCGGCCACCGCGGCGCTTGCTACGAAGCCACGGCGCTGAAGTCGGTCGGCCCACTGATCTCGCTGATGGTGATGGTGCCGGTACTGGCGGCCACCGCGGCGCTTGCTACGAAGCTGAGCGTATAAGTGACCCCCGTGGCGCCCCCGACCGTGGACGAAAGCGAGAGCGTGGCCGAGGCCACCGGCAAAGCGAACGTGAGCGAGCCAGTAGTCTCGGTGGGCCCTACGGATGTGAACGGCTCGGTGCCGCTCGTTGTGAAGGAAGAGCCGGAGGTCACAACGCCCGGCGTGACCTCGACATAATCACTCACACCCGAGACGGTCGGGTTTACCCCATCGGCAGTGATGTTGACCGTGCTTCCCTCGGGTACGGCGCTGGCCAGGTCCAAGTACACGGCCCCAGCACTGCTGGCGTTGACCGCGCTGACGGCGTCGGCAGTGGCCGTGCCATGAGGTGGGGTGTAGGTGACCGTGTAGCCAGACGCCCCACCACCCGTGAACCAAGAGATCGGGACAGGTGATGCCCCTTGTCCTTGGGACACAAGCTCGATCGAAGTGGCGCTTTGGGCCAGCGTCGACCAGGACCCACCCGTGGCCCTGCTGGCGCCGGCGTCAGTGATCGTGTAGGTCGCCCCAACACCGGGGACCAGCGTGCTCGCGCCAAGCGTCGGCGGCGTGCTGGTGGTCGTCACGAGGTTGGTGTCGACCGGGACGCCGTTCGCGCTCGTCGAGACCTCGAAATAGAAGTCGCTGGTCGGAGCGTTTGCCTCGAAGACGATCTCAACTGTGGCACCGGCACTGATCCCCGAACTGCAGTTGACGGTGAACACCAGGCCAGAGCTTGGGCTCGCCGTGGCGGCGTCCGTATCGAGGCATGCACCCGAAAGCAGGTAGGCAGTGGCTGCAGGAGCGGTGCCGGCAACGGCATTGCCTTCGTTGTCCCCGATCGTCAGCGTGGCTCCCGAACCGAGCGCTGCCGGCGTCGTGAAGGCCACCGTCCAACTTGTGTCCGCCCCTACCACCACTGTGGTTGGGGAAACGGTTGCTTGAGCGGCCGCCGTGATCGCATAGTCAGGGGTAGTCACGTCGGCGGCCGCCGGCAAGGCCGTGATGGTGGTCAGGCTTCCGAAAGCAGTCATGGCCAATGCCACGCCGATCACCAGCATCCTGCCGACTCGCCTTGCCCGCTTTGACACAAGCGCCGGAGGTGTCTTTTCTCGCGCCTTGCTGTGCATCCTCGGTGACCTTTCGTCCGGTTTTCGGGGCACCATGCCCACGAGGGCACTCGGGCGAGAACATAGGAGAGCCAGGCCCGGACAATGGCCACCACCTGCCATACCCGGACAACTTCGGACGCGGTTACCACGCTACGTACGTTGTGGGTGGCTTTATGTGGCGGCCCACAAAGGTCGGTCGGCGGACGAGGCACGAGCCTTGCGGTGCACGAGCTATGCGGACCCGCGAGCCGCTCCGAACGCAAGTGGCTGACCGTCACCTTGCCCGCAGAACTCGTCGAAGAGGTGCGGGCCAGGGCCAAGCGGGGTGCCATCAGTTCCTGGGTGGCCGAAGCCGTCGCCGACCGGTTGGCTCGGGAGCACTTGAGCGAAGCCATTGCCGAGTACGAGGCCGAGGCGGGAGCGGTCACCGACGAAGACATCGCGACGGCCCGGAAACATACCGCCTGGAGGCCGTCGGCGAGGCGGCGCCGGCATCCCGCTGCGTGAGGGTCTACGACGCGGGGGCGCTCATCGGGCTCGACCGCGACGACCGCGACACCTGGGAAGACCTGCACCACCTGCTCCAGGTCCTAGGGGTGCGACGCCCCATCCGTCGGGTTTGACGGTGCGCGCCCTGGCGGGGCGCCAGCCAAGGGCAGCGCCAAGGGTACTTCGTAGGGGCGAGGAAGTCTCGCTGCGGTGGGTCTACACCCATATGGTCGAGGAGTACGCCCGCCACAATGGCCACGCAGACCTGATCAGGGAGATGATCGATGGTGCCGTCGGCTGGTAGAAGCGATCGCGCAGTGGAAGTCCAGTGAGCCGCGCAAGGGCGGGGAGTTTGTGGTTGCCTCGGAGCGGCGCGATCCCAGCCCTCAGGCCATAGGGTCTGGGGCAGCCGCCAGCCCGATCGGTGAAGACGGCCTTTCCCGCACGCCGAAACGGTCTCTCAAGGCCAATAATGCAGCCAGTTCGCCGCAACGACCATGGACGCCAGCCCCGGGAGGGCTCGACGAAGAGCATAAGTACACGCCCGGGACCGGCACGCGGTAGGGCGACCAGCGCATGGCGGGTCGGAAAATGGTCTGCCGCAGGTCTTGTATGCCACCGCCGATGTCCCCACCTATGTAGTTCTGGTTGTAGGACTCCATACCGGCGGCCGTCATTACTGAGCGCGCCACGACCAGGTCCCGGAACCCTGGGGCGAAGCGTTCGATCTGGGCGGCAATTGCTTCGCTCATGTCGCGCGCCGACCCGGAGGGAACGTGACAGTATGTCCAGAGTGTTTGGCGACCGGCGGGGGCCCGGCTTTGGTCGACGACACCTGGTTGTGCGCAAAGAACGTAGGGGCGCTCCGGGTGACGGCCGGCGACAACTTCGGCCTCGGCGCTAGCGATCTCGGGGAAAGTTCCACCGAGGTGCACCGTGCCCGCCTCCTTGCAGATCTCGGCCTGCCACGGTACCGCTTCACGAAGGGCCCAGTCCACCTTGCAAACGCCCGGCCCATAGCGGAACTTTTGTAGGGCGCGCCGGTAGTTTGAGGGAAGGCGCCCAGCGAGGAGGGACGCAAGTTGGCGCACTGACACGTCCAGCAATACGGCTCGGGCGTCTGGCAGCTCGGAGAGATCCCTTATTGGGTGAGAGGTCTCAACCGAACCGCCCCCGGCCTCGACGGCGCGGACGAGCGCGCCGGCGATGGCTTCGCTGCCCCCTTCGACCACGGGCCACCCAACCGAATGCGCCAGTAACCCGAGCAACAAACCGAACCCGGCAGTGCCCGACCGGTCGAGCCGCCGCATGGAATGGGCGGCCACGCCGGCGAAAATGCCAGCACCTTCGTGAGTTTGGAACCTGGAGGCGAGCGACGATGCGGACCGCACCCCGAGGGTAGCGAAACGCGCCGCGGGCAACGGCTTGGCGGGCATCTCGCGCACGGGCGACAGCGCCGCGCCTACGATGGCGTCGGCTTGTTGTACGAGAGGCCCGAAGGTCCGCTCGTACGCCGGCCCGTCCCGGCCGAGCGCGGCGGCCGTCTCGGCGATCGAGCGGGTGACGGCCCCGGCTCGACCGCCGTCCAGGGGGTGGGCATAGGCAACGGTTGGCTGCAAGAGCCGTACGCCTCTCGCCTCCAGGTCGAACCAGCGAAAAAACGGAGAAGCCACGGCCAAGGGGTGAACCGCCGAACAGACGTCGTGACGGTAGCCTGGCAAGGTGAGCTCGGCTGTGCGGCACCCGCCCCCTGCCGCCGGCGCCGCCTCGTACACCTTCACGGACAGGCCGGCGGAGGCGAGCACGACTGCGGCGGCGAGACCGTTAGGGCCGGCGCCGACGACCACGGCATCTGGCGCGTTCATGGGCTAGCCGTCCGGGCCGGGCCCACGGGAGCGGTGGAACGCCCCCGGCGAGTGGCTGACCGGCACTGCGTGCTGCCGCTTCGTAGACATGTTGCGCCATCGGCCCCGCTGGACCTGTCAGTAGCTATGGCGCCAACGTTAGGGGCCGCTCGTGCCGGCGGGGCTCGTCGAGCGGTAACCCGCCGGCGATTGATGGCACGGTCGCCGCTAAGTGCCCAAGCGTCGTGACTCGTGCGCCGGGTGGCCTCCGGCGGGCCAGAGCGTGCCGAGTGCGGGCGGTGTCACTAATGTGAACGAAAGGTGAACGAACTACTGAGCGCTCGCTTGACGACAACGAAGACCCTAAGGCTCCGTGAGCTCTTGTGCCGGCTTGACGCGGTCGGGCTGCGCCTAGGCGGGCTCGCTGAGGTGCTCGTCGGTGGTGCTCTCAAGCAGGGCGGCTAGACGTTGCCGGCGACTTCCGAGCCATACTGCAGTGATGGCAGCGACCAAGCGGGTGGCCGTGGTCACCGGGGCGGCGCGAGGCCTCGGCCGGGTCGTCGCCACTACGCTGGCAGGCGAAGGCTACGACCTCGCGCTGGTGGACCTGGTTGACCTCGACGGGGTGGCGGGTGCACTAGCCGGCCCTGGCAGCATCCTCGTGCGGGTCGCGGACGTTTCTGTGGAGCAGGAAGTGGTCGCGTTGGCGCACGACGTAATTTCACACTTTGGACGCGTCGATGCACTGGTCAACAATGCGGGCATATCGCTACTCGTGCCGGCGGAAGAGACCTCGGCTGACGCCTGGCGACGGGTGCTCGAGGTAAACCTGACTGCACCGTTTTTCCTATGCCGCGAGTTTGGCCGGGCCATGCTGGCGGTGGGCAGCGGTGCGATCGTCAACGTAGCTTCGGTGGCCGGCCTGAGAGGGATCTCGCACCGGGTCGCGTACAACGCGTCCAAGCATGGCCTGGTGGGCCTTACCTATACCTTGGCGGCCGAGTGGGGTGGGCGCGGTGTGCGAGTAAACGCCGTCTGTCCGGGCTGGATCAAGACGGAGATGGACTTAGAAGACCAGGGAAGCGGGGCGTACACCGACAGCGACATAACGGGCCAAGTGCCGATGGCCCGGTTCGCCACCCCCCATGACGTGGCCCAGGCCGTTGCGTTCCTGTGCGACTCCTCTCGTAGTGGCTACATAAATGGGGTGGCGCTGCCGGTCGATGGCGGTTGGTCTTCTGACGGGAGCTGGACGTCGCTCCGGCTGAAAGCCCGGGAGGTACCTCCCAGGTAGGGTTGAACCAAGTCATAGCTTCTCAGCGTCAAAAAACCAGCGTCGGTCGTGAAGAAGTGGCGGGGCGCTCGTCGAACAGCCCGACCCAGACCCCGTTGTCGTTGGCAATCGCCTCTTGGGTCTCGGTGCCCCATTTCACCATGACCGTCGTGCCCGGCTCAGCGCACCCCACGACAAAGCCAATGTCGGCGAGCTCGCCCCAAGTCCACGGCGCTCGACCATCCAAGGGCCCGATTCCGTTGCTGGAGCGTTCAACCCATCCTTCGCTTGTCCACGACCATTGCTCGCACTCGACCTCAGCACCGTTACCATTACCGTCGACGAGGGCAAGGGCCTCGGCGTCGATGTACTGGATGAGCAGTACCCTCGCATAGCGGGGGTGCCATCCGCCGGCCATTATCAAGGCCTCATCTGTTAGGAGCTCCATGGAGTAAGTTTGCCAATAGTGCCAGCAGGACGGGTCTGGTCCCTTTGCTAATAGGGGTCTTGAGCCGGAAGGTGCTGTTGGACTGCGAGGTCGGCCCAGACGGTCTTGCCAGCCGGACCTTGGTCGATGCCCCAGTCGCTGGACAGCGCAGCCACTATCCCCATGCCTCGACCGCTCGTCGCGGTGGCCTCTGGTTGGGCCAGGACCGGCAGGGCACCGCTTGAGTCGTGCACGGCGATGCGAAGCCCATTTTTCCGCCTCGACAGGACGACCTGGAAGGGTGTTCCCGCGTGGACTACAGCGTTGGTGGTGAGCTCAGAGACAATAATGCTTACCACGTCGATTTGGGACCCGAGGCCCCAGCGCTTCAAGAGGTCGGCCGTGAAGAGCCGTACGGCTCGTGGCGAGGTGGGACCCGGGGGGAAGCTCTCGGTACCTCGAAAGCCCACCCAGCCGATAGCTGCCGGTGCTGACACGACCCGGCTGTGGAGGTCGCCGGTACGCTCGAACGCGCGAGCGTCTCCCTCCATACTACTGGCCCGGTTGCAGCAGTAGAGCATGACGTTGTAGCTCTCCACGAGCTCGTCCCAGATCGACTCGAGCAAGAAGGCGCCCGGGGCGTCACCCTTCGCCCAGAGAAGGTCCACCATCTCGCCTACCACCCTTGTGCCGGCGGGGCGCCTGGCCGAGCGGACGAGCTGGCCAACCGTGGCGTCGAAGCGCCAAGGGTAAAGCGTCCCATCGATGAAGAAGCTGCCAAGGAGTGCTTCGGCACCTCTTTCGCTTAGCAGTCCATTAGAGCGGCACCAGGCGACGTCTATGCCGCGGGTGCCAAGGGACCGAGCGAAGAGAGCACGGTGCTCGCGAGTCGCGATGACGATGGCAGCCTCCCCACGTCTCAAGCCGTCGGCGAGGTACTCCGCGACGCGCTCGGCAAGCTCAGCCTCTTGTTCGTAGAAATCGACGACGTGGTCCCGAAGCCCGACCATTTCGAGATAACTGGCTCCCTCGGCTCGCAATCGACTCTACCAGTGCGCTCGGCCGATCGGTACAGACTTTCCTCCATGACAACAGCGCCGGTAGGTCTGGGTGGTCAAGTTGGCAACCTAGAGGCGCTCGTCGTCTGGGCCAAGGGGCCGGGTCAGCAGCTTTAGGGCTAAGGACGTTGTATACCCACAAGGCGACCCCGCTGAGCGATGTCGTTTCACGGGTGTCAGATGAGGGTATCAGGGCCAAGGCAGAGCCAGGCCGGTGAAGGCCCGAGGCCAAAGGAACGAAGGTTGCAATTGTGAGTTCAGGGGAGGACGAAGTGGTTCGGAAGGCTTCGAGCCGACCGGGCGCGCCTTGCGAGACAAGCCCTGTTCCCCCTCGGCCGCTTCGTGGAGCTGACGATGAATTCGCAACGGAATGGGTCTACTACGATGAAGAAGAGGCCGAGCGGAGCCAGTCGTCGGGAGGCAAGAAGAGGTCGTAGTTCACAGCCTGTGGAAATACCGTCGATAAAGCGGGACCTTGGCGGCCGGGGGTCGGGCGTGCCCTCACCGTTGGTTTTGGCGGGGGAAGGCTACCTCTTGGAGCAACAGCTCGACGGTGGCAGCCGCTGGTATAGCGACCAGGGCCCCGATGAGGCCGAGCAACGTACCGCCGATCAGGGTGGCGATGATGGTGAGGCCAGGGCTCACCTTTACCGTATGTTTCATGACCCGCGGGTTTAGTAGGTAGTCTTCGACGAGCCGGTAGACGACGTAGAAGATCCCGGTAGCGATGGCGAGTGGCAGGCCTTTGCTGAGCGATACGGCGGTTACCACCAGGCCGGCAATAGTTGAGCCGACCATCGGTATTAGGTCGAAGAGAGCCACGAAGAGGGCCAGGAGCAGCGCATAGGGTACGCCGAAGACGCTCAGCCATATAAAGGTGCCGAACCCAGCCACTGCCGAGGTGAGCAGGTTGCCGAGCATGAAGCCGCCCACTCGGTCGAAAACCTCTTCGGTGAGAAGCTCGACGCGCTGGCGACGGCTTATCGGGACGAGCGAGAGCCAGAGCCGCTTCACGCCTGGTAGAGCTATGAGAAAGTAGATCGTCATGACTACCACGCTCACGGTCGCCACCCCGAGCGAGAGCACCAGCTTGCCCGCGCCTAGGACCCCACCCGTGATAGACGTAAGATCCAACTTCGAGTTACCCTTGAAATAGTGCCGTAGCTGGAGCTTGGTGACCAGGTTTCCTGCCCATCCCCGGCCAGAGAGCAAATACACCTTATAGCGTGGGTAATTGGTTACCAGGGTCTGTACCTCATGGGACACCGGCGGCACCGCAGCCAGGATGAAGGCGCCAACTGCGATCGCGAAGCTCAGTGTGACAATGGCTACCGCCACGCCCCGGGATAGGCCGCGGTGAACGAGGGATACAAGGATCGGGTTCAAGCCCACGGCAATGAACAGGGCCAACCCGATCAGGACCAAGACGCTGGTGATGTCGCCAATGGCCCGACCGATTACATAGGCGGCGCCTAACCCTAGGCCGCCGGTGAGGCCAACGTAAAACGGCGTCCTGCGGTCCAGCGGCCGGCCGACGACCCCAAGGTTTTTGCCGGTCTTGTCGTGTTGGGTTTCCACGCCGGGTGGGAGGACCAGACCGGCAGGGGGGGGAGCTGTCGAGGGGTCGACGTCCAAGACCGGTTCTGGCGCAGGAGCGGTTGTCCCATTGGAGGCAGTCTGAGCTTCCATGTTGGCTGTCGTAACCGTGGGTTCGCCTGGGCTCAGGTGACCTTTGCGCGGGCTTGCTTAGCGCGCGCAGCACCGACAGCCGTGTTCGTATCTTTTCGCTCCTTAGGGGGCGGAGGGACGGCCTTTGTACCGAAAGGTTCGGTCCATGGCTCCCTACGCCACCCCACGCCGTGGTCGAGGTGCTCGCCCTCATTGTCTTCCACCTCGCCGACAGCAACGGGCTTGCCGAGCTGCCCTTGCCAGCCGGTGCCCGGGACGCACCTGAGGGCGGTCTTATAAACCTCAGCGTCGCCCAGCTCGGTTTCCAAGGCCTGCAGGGGCAGATTGATAACCTGTTCGTGTTTCGTATGCCCTCCATCCAAGGATTGCCAGTAGCTTCAGTCAGGCGATCCCACTTTGTACCCCAAGCGGGGGGACTCGAAACGGCCCGCAGGTTGGACGCGGGACTCACGGAGGCAGCTCAAGTCGGTCCGGTGGCGTCGTTGTCCGGTGGGCAGCGGGGGCTGGACCAGTCCAACTTCTCGTCGAGGGGGGCCCCGAGGTCTAGTGTCCGAGGTAACCGCCGAGTGCCGCCCCAACCAGCGTGGTGGTGCTCAACAGGCGAGCGTGGAGGACCCTCGACAACTACGACCACCGGGGCCCGAGGGAGCCCAGCATGGTGTTCGCGCGGAGCTGCTCAACCAATCGCTTCGCGGCTCCAAGGCGGTCCCTCTGTTTCACGAGCGTAGGTTATTGCGCCAAATCACCGGTACCCGTACCAAGCTGTCCAGCACTCGGCCACGGTGGCAACACTGCCTCCCGTTTAGTTCCTAGCGCGCCAATTCTAATGAGGCGTCATTTGAAGCTGAAGCTTTGCCAAGTGGCTCCTGGCAGCGATGAGCATCTCGACTGGTCGAGTTTTTGGCCGGGCCGAGGGATATCCCCGTAAACACTAAGACACAGGCCACTGCTGGCGCTAATGAGTTTGAGAGAACCGTCCGGTTGGACGACCGGCAACCAGAGGCTCGTAGCTGAGCCGCTTGGAGGTTCCTCGACCACGTCCGGGGTGCCAGTTGTGGCCGGGTTGCCGGAAACTGCTATGTCGTTGCCGGAGTTACTCAATTGGATTTCGCCATATCCACCAGAGATCGGGACCAGCTCTGCCCCTGTGTACCCTTGGCCTGAGCTGCCGCAGGTCTCTTGGACGACAGGTTGGCCGGGTAAGTTGCCCGCTGGTGAGCCTACGCAAAGGCCATCGCTGCGCACGGCGAGCTCGTGAAATCCCGCCTGCGCCCAGGGTGCAGTGACAGCCCAGCCGGTGTCGAGTCCCCAACCCACGAATACGTCCCAGTCGCTTGTGCCCCCGTCGCTCGCCAAATAGACATGCTGATCGTAATGGCGGATGTACATGTCTGGGTAGCCATACGACTGGAAGACCGTCCCCCTCGTCCCGCCCACGCTTCGGGGGCAGAAGGTCGCACCGCGAGCGAATGCCGTGCTGCCGTCGTCGGGTCTCACATGGAGGGCGAAGTCTGTGCTCTCTAGGTAGGCGCCCGGGTCGCTGAAAGCCTCGAAAGAGACGCAGGATGCGTTGGCCAAGCCTGGCTGAACTACCCACGAGGCATCGGCCTTTGCTCTGGGCGAACTCGTGGGCCCCACCGGTGCAATTACAGCCAGGCCGTTGTTGGAAGTGCCCGTACGTATGTACTCCTGGCTGCTACTGGGACTGGTCGCGCGCAGGGAGACCTCGGAGCCTGGTACCAGTGAGCCCACGGGGCCCAGCGGCCTGCCATATCCAACAGAGACGATATTATCTTGTACCGCGTTGTTCGCAGACGCCGGCGGTATACCTGCCGTTATGACGCCTTCAAAGAAGGAGCCGATCGAGCCATTGGAGTTGTCACCGCCGGTGCCCAGGACGATCGCACCCTCTTGGTGCATGGGCGAGTACCCTATACCGCTGTTGTAGGGCTCTGGACCTGCATATTCTGTGCTGAGACCTCCCAACTGGGCGTTGCCTTGTTCGAGTGAGAAGTAGTTGAGGCCGTTGTTCGTCAGCATCGCTGTCACGAAAGGCAGTGGGCCAGTTCCCGTGTTTTGTGGGTCCTGGCTGCCGCCGCTGTCCGACTGGAACAGGCCGTTTTCGAGATCCGCCTGTGCCCACGGCCCAGTGCCGTGGCAGGTGAACCAACATTCAGTGCTGAAGTTTAGGGCGTCCATGTGGCCGTTGCCGTTGTCGTCGTTGTTGACCTCAGCATTGCCGAAGTCAAAGCAGCACTTATTGTTGACGTGGGCCCCTGAAGTCACCATGTAGACCCCCTGGGGTTCGGCACCCACAGGCACACCCTTTGTGTGGTCGTTGCGATAGCCCATACCGGCTGAGATCTCGAGACCGTATACTTCCTTGCCACCAGCAGTATTTGGAAGCGCATTGGCTGGCGCACCGCGGTCTGCCGACCCATTGCCGCCCGCACCTTCAATGTACAAGTTGTTGTGCTGCGGGGACTGATCGTAGATCTCCGTGATCGTGCAAGTCGTGTGAGAGCAGAACCCCACCTGCGCGCTGGCGTTCGCATAACCGCCCGCGCTTGAGACCCCGATGTCGCGTGTGGCTCCGTCCGAAGCCCGCCGAATCTTATAGAGCGGCCCCTCATAGTCGGCGTACAAAGCTCGGACGGTGCTAAATGCCCCGACACAGGGCGCGCCGGCAGCTCCATAAATGTCACAGGGGAGCTCGCCGCGGGTAGTGGGTCGCGGTGCCGGTCGGGTGGTGGGAGGTGCTTGAGCGTTGGCTACCGCGCTCGAAGCGCCAAGTGCCAGGGGTTGTGCTGCCAGGGAAACGAGGGCGGTGACGACTGCCCCGAGGGCCCGCCTTCGCCGGCTGGCCCCGGGATGGTGGGAACCATTGGCCGGGACGTTTGACGGGCGGGGGTTTCGGGAAAGGTTTTGACCTCGGCGTCCCGGTACCTCGGGGGCGCTTCCCCCAATGCCACGGGACGGGTGGAAAGAGCGGGCGTCTAGTAGCGCCTGGCGTGTGAACGCTAACATCCTTCGTGACGGTAGTGGGATGAGGAAGTGCAAGTCAAGGCATTGGTACGCGGCGCTCCTGCGTTTCGGGGAATGTTCGCGGTGGGGTGCATTGACCCGCTCATAGCGACTTGTTACACTGAACTCTCGTCTGAGCGAACGTTCGCTCTCGGCTAGGGGCAGGATGGGGAAATTGACCACGATCTCAGTGGACACCGGGCGCGTACTGGGCAGTGGACACCGGGCGCGTACTGGGAGCCGTTGACCGACGCATCTTCGGTGGCTTCATCGAACACTTGGGTCGCTGCATCTACGGCGGCGTCTACGAGCCGGGGTCGCCCTTGAGCGACAGCCGCGGGTTCCGTGAGGACGTCCTCGAGCTGATGAAGCGTTTGCGCGTAAGCGTCCTCCGATGGCCCGGTGGTAACTTCGTGTCCAATTACCACTGGCGTGACGGGGTGGGCCCGGCTGCTGAGCGGCTCGAGCGCCCCGAGCTGGCGTGGGGCGGGACCGAGCCGAACACCTTCGGTACGGACGAGTACATCTCATACTGCCGCGAACTGGGGGCGGAGCCCTACATCTGCCTCAACATGGGGACCGGTTCCTTGGAAGAAGCCCTCGCGTGGGTCGAGTACTGCAACTCTGACCGCCAGACTCACTGGGCGGACCTGCGCCGGAGCAATGGCCAGGAGGAGCCGTTTGACGTGCCCTGGTGGGGGCTTGGCAACGAGATATACGGTGCGTGGCAGGTGGGGGCGTTGTCTGCGGAGGAGTACATTGCCGAGGCCACGCGATGGGCAAGGGCCATAAGGATGCTGGATCCACACGCCAAGCTCGTCTCTTGCGGGGAGTTGGGCTGGACCGACTGGGACGTGAAAGTGATCGACGCCCTGGCGCCGTACGTCGACCTGCATTCGGTCCACATCTATACCGGTTCGGACGACTACTGGACCAACGTCTTATCACCGCACGCTGCGGAGCGCGCCATTCAGACTGCCTCGACGCTGCTCAGGCGGTCTGCCTACAAGCACCAGCTGCCAAGAGCACCACGTCTCGCCTACGACGAGTGGAACGTCTGGTTCCGAGCCATGGACGGAGGTCTGGAGGAACGCTACAACTTCTCCGATGCCCTCGCGGTGGGTACGTTTTTGAACATCTTTGTCCGCAACAGCGCGTGGGTTGCCATAGCCAATATGGCACAAATGGTCAATGCCATCGCGCCCATAGTGACTAGTACGGATGCGGCCGTGGCGCAGCCAATCTACTTCCCGTTCCTTCTCCACTCACGAGGGCACCTCGCCGAGGCGGTCGATACTTTCGTCGAAGGGCCACGGGTGGCAGCTCCAGAGGAGCACATGAGCCGATGGAGGCACCGAATTGATGACCTTGGCCCGTTCGACTTGGTGGACGTGGCCGCGACGGTTGACAGTGAACGCGCAAACATTGCCCTGACGCTGGTGAACCGGTCAGAGGACGTCGAACGAGTGGAGGTCGTTCTCAAGACTGGGATGTTCGCGAGAAGAGGGAGGCTTCAGACGGTGGTTGGGTCTGAGCGGCCGTCGCCCGTGCCAGGCGTGCAGGAAGCCTCAACACACGAAGGGGAGGTGGAGCCGAAGGATGCCGTGGTCGTCTTAGACCTGCTGCCAAAGTCGTTCACGCTATTTGAATCGGGCATAACGAGGCGCTGAAAGCGTCTCATTTCGCGTGCCTAGGCTGAAGGTTGGGTCACTGCGTTAGGCTCAGCGGAAAACTCATAAAAAGCCACAACTACTAACTAACTAAGAAAGGACACTTGCATGACAATAGATAACCGCGTTGGCGTCGGTTCCAAAGCCGAGGGTGTTGGGCACCGGGGCCGGACGTTGGCTACCAAGGGGGCGGTCCTCGGCATCGCAGGCCTCGTCGCCACGGTACTGGCCCCAGGTGGCCCGAGCGCTTACGCCAGTAGTCCCCAGGGTGTGGTGCAGGCTGGGAAGGCATCGTCCTCCTGCAAGCCGGGCGCGACCCCGATAGTTGCTTGGATCTGGGTGCCCGGTATCAACAGGGCAGTGAACCTGTTCAACAAGACGCATCCCAAGATTTGCGTGACGCTCGACGATGTAGGTGCTGGTAACGCTGAGTATGTGAAGCTCGCGAGCGCGATCAAGGCCGGCGTAGGTGAACCGGACGTCGCGGAGGTCGAGTACTCCGAACTACCCAACTTTGAGATCACGCACAGCTTGCTCAATCTCGTCCCCTACGGGGCAAGTAAGGTCGCGAAGGACTTCGCGCCGTGGGCCTGGAAGGAGGTCAGCCAGGGCTCCGCAGTGTACGCGATCCCTGGCGACTCAGGGCCGGTTGGCCTCTACTACAACTCCAAACTCTTCGCCAAGTACCACCTGTTGGCCTCTACTACAACTCCAAACTCTTCGCCAAGTACCACCTTGCGTTGCCCAAGACGTGGGCGCAGTTTGCTTCGGAAGCGGCTACCTTCCATAAAGAGGATCCTGCTGGCGCGTTCACGAACTTCGACGCTACGGACATCGGCTGGATGTTGGCGCTCATGGCGCAAGACGGCGCTTTCCCCTTCCAGTACACAGGTGGGGCCAACATCACCATCGACTTTAACGGCCCCAAGCAGATGGCCTTTGCCAACTACTGGCAGAAGCTCATAAAGGCTCGCCTTGTCCAGACGAACACTGACGGCACGGTCATGTGGGGTGAGATGGCGAAGTCCCTCGACGCCACCTGGTTGCCAGCGGCTTGGGGCCCGTCGTACTTTGCACCTGCCGCAGGGAACTCAATGGGAGTGTGGCGTGCTGCCCCGTTGCCGCAGTGGAAGGCTGGAGCGGACGTGCAGACCAACCTCGGGGGGTCGTCGTACCCCGTCATGGCTTCGAGCAAGCACCCGGCTCAGGCAGCGGCGTTCTCAATGTGGCTCAATGCCACGATGCAGTCGTGGAATGTGATAAAGACTCCCCCCTCGTCGCTCTTCCCGACGTACTTGCCTCTTCTGAGGAGCCCTTCTTTCAAGACCCTTACTTATCCGGTCTCGGGCTCGTCTCACCCCAACGTCGTGTTCGACTCTGCAGCCGAGAAGGTTACGCCAGTGGAATGGCCCCCGTTCATGACGGAGGTAATCACCGAAGCTGGGTCCATGTTCGCCGACACCCTCGACGGTAAGGCGACCCTGAACGCAGCGCTCAACGCTTTTCAAAAGACGATCGTCAGTTACGCTAAGAGTGAAGGGTTCAAGGTCTCCACGTAGAGTCGTTCAGTTACGCTAAGAGTGAAGGGTTCAAGGTCTCCACGTAGAGTCGTTTAGCAGAGGTCCCACCCGAGTCCCGCGACCCTGTCGAGGCGCCCGCGTGCTCTTGGTAGCACAGGCTCTCTCGACAGGGCTTCGGGTGTTCGTTGCCATATCGGCAGCGGTAGGAGGTTTGGATAAGAGATGCAGGGAAACGTCGCCGACAGATTTGCTGTCGCAGTGGCGCAAGGGCGCGGCAGCCCCCAGGTAACGGTACCGTCGTCTGGAGCGCGTGCGAAGTCCTTCTCCCGTAGGCGTCATGGGCGAGGGCTGTGGTTTGTGGCGCCGTTTACGTTGATGTTTGTGCTGTTCACGTTGGTCCCTCTTGTTTACGCGGTCTACACGAGCCTGTTTACTTCAAGGCTGGTTGGCGGGACTGTGTTCTCCGGCTTCAGTAATTATCAGGCCATCCTTAGCTCGGGCCAGTTTTGGGGTGGAATGGTCCGTGTTTTGATCTTCGCGGCCATCCAAATACCCGTCATGCTAGCGATCGCTCTGTTCTTCGCGACGGTGTTCGACATCGGTATGGTGCGTTGGGGGGGCTTCTTCCGCACCGTCTACTTCCTACCATTCGCCGTGCCGACGGTGGTGTCAGCAATAATGTGGTCGTTTTTGCTCGAACCTGAGTTCGGGCCGTTTACCAAACTGGCTGAAAACTTGGGGTTCCATGGGGCCAACTTGCTGTCGCCCAGTTTGCTCCTCCCGATGATCATCGTGATCGTTATATGGGAGTGGACAGGGTACAACATGGTGATTTTGTACACTGCGCTGAGGTCTGTGCCCCGGGACACCGTAGAAGCAGCCATGGTGGAGGGGGCGACTCTGTCAAAGATAATCCTGTCGGTGAAGTTGCCTATGGTCCGCCCAGCGCTGGTGATGCTTGGCCTGTTGAACTTCATAGGCGCCTTGCAGCTGTTCGTGGAGCCGTCGATCCTGGCGTCGTTTACACCTAACGTGTCGTTTGGGTTTACACCGACAATATTTCTCTACAATACGGCCATCGGTAACCAGCAATATGACCTCGCGGCGGCGGGGGCAGTAGTGCTGGGTGTTGTGATTACAATTATCTCAGTTGGGTCCTTGATGATCCGACGGAAGATGAGGAGCGTGTCACTATGAGCAGTTGGACCTGGGATCTTCCGAAAGTGACGTGGATAGAAAAGCGGAGGGAGGCGCGGCGCCGTCGAAGGGAGGAGCTGGAGCGCACGACCATTCCTTTGCGGCTCTATGGCGTGAGGCGCGGTACAGTAGTGGTCGTAACCGTGGTGAGCGTCCTGTTTGCGATTTTTACACTTATCCCAATTGCCTGGATCGTTATAAACTCTACTAAGACCCAGCCGCGTCTGTTCAGTTCCTTCGGCTTTTGGTTCGCAGCTCCGTTTCATTTTATCCAGAACTTCAAAGACCTGTTCAAGAACGTAGACGGCGAGGGTATCTTCACTCATTGGTTTGTGAACACTGCCTTGTACGCTGTGCTCGGGGGTGGCGGGGCGACTGCGCTTTCTGCTCTCGGAGGCTATGCGTTCGCTCGTTTCGAGTTCCCTGGTCGTAAGGTCCTTTTCTTTGCCGTTCTTGCATCCCTGCTGATCCCAGTGACGGCCGTCAGCCTCCCACTCTATTTTGTCTTCGCGAAGGTGCACCTGGTAAATTCTATCTGGGGATTTATCCTGCCGAGCATGGTGAGCGTGGTAGGCGTGTACCTGATGCGGATTTTCATAGAGGCGTCGGTGCCGGTCGAACTAATTGAAGCGGCACGGATGGACGGCGCAAGCGAATTTATGATTTTCCTGCGCATTGCGGTGCCGTTGATGGTGCCGGGTCTCATGACGGTGCTGTTGTTGAGCGTAGTTGGTATCTGGAACAATTACTTCCTGCCGTTACTGCTGTTTTCCAAGGCGAGCCTTTACCCGTTGACTGTGGGCTTGGGGTTCTGGGGTTCACATGCGTCGGTCAGCGGAGACCAGTTGCTTTATCCCTTGTTGGTGATGGGCGGGCTGATGACGTTGTTGCCGCTTGTGCTGCTGTTCTTGTTCGTTCAGCGGTACTGGCGTGCGGGTGCGCTCATAGGGAGCATCACTGGGTGAGGGCGGTTTGCGTTGGTCCGGGCAGGTATGCTCCGGCCTTGTTTGGAGTGGGGCGACGGTGGCCAACCGGTACGTGGGGCTGAAGGACGTCGCCTCGCTTGCCGGGGTGAGCTTCCAAACAGTCAGCAAGGTCTTGAATGGCCGGGCCGTGCGGGTGAGCTCGCAGACCGCCGAGAGGATTCGTGCGGCAGCGGAGGAGCTCGGGTATTTGCCCAACGCGGTGGCACGGAGCCTGGTGGGACGTGCCACTCGGACGATTGGCCTGATCGCTGGGAACCTGGGTGACCTCGCGTTGGCAGAGTTCGCGGTCGGGGCAGACCTGGCAGCGCGTGAGCATGGCCTTGTCACCTTGATCGGCAACCTTACTGACGCCGGGGATGGTGGCGCAGACGTTGCGAGGCTTCTCGTCGAGCGGAGGGTGGACGGGATCATCGCCGCGGCGCCGCAGTTGGAAGAGGATCTCGCAGTTGCCGAAGTCCTCCGGAGCACGGTGCCCTCGGTCAGCCTCCATCACGTGCCTGGTGGTGGGGTTTCGATGGTGGGCTCGAACCACCGGGAGGTGGGTTGGATTGCGGCAGACCACCTTCTTTGCGGGGGCCGCCGTGTTATTGGCACTGTCGCGGGCCCCTTTAGGCGTCGCGTCGTGAGGAGCCGGTTGCACGGGCTGGAGCAGCGGTTGGGCGAAGAGGGAGTCGAGGGGGGGGAGGACTTGGTGGTAGAGGCTGACTGGTCGCCGAAGGGAGCGGCGGCGGCCACGCGGCTCTTGCTTGAACGCGTGCCTTTCTTAGACGCGGTGTTCGTTCACAGCGACCTCATGGCCGTCGGTGTCTTGGGGGCGGTGGAAGCAAGTGGCAGGCGCGTGCCCGACGACGTGGCGGTGGTCTCCTGTGACGACCTCAGCTTTGCCGCCTACCTACGGCCTCCGCTCACGACGGTGCGGGTGCCGCTCAGGGAGACGGGGGCACAAGCAGTGGAGATGCTGCTCCGTCGTCTATCAGGCGAGGATGTCGACGTGGAGACGGTTCTGTTGCCAGTGGAGCTCGTCGTGCGCCAGTCTTCGGGCGTTCGCGAGGGCGGGCCAACAGACCACGGGGCGTAGGGGCCTACCAAGCGCTCCTGAAGGTTGCCATGATTGAAGGAGGAATGCGAAAGTTGGGTAAACTGGGGTTGTTATTTCGGAGCGCGGGATGGTCGGCGGTTCGCGCTGTCTCCTGCGCCGCTTCACTTGGTGCTGTGCTCGTTTGGGGGTTGGTGCCTTCTGCGGCTCAGGCGACCAGCGTGCAACGTGCTCGGACGGTCCCTGTCCCGAGCTACACCTACGTCCACGACCCGAGCATGGCGAAGGAGGGGCGGACCTGGTACCTGTTCTCGACCGGCGACCCCAGTGGACTCGTCAACGGTGGGGACATACAGATCCGGGAGTCGACGGACCTCCGCTCTTGGCACCTAGTCGGGACGGTGTTCCCGAGTATCCCCGCGTGGATAACCAACAAGCTGGGGCCCATACCGAACCTTTGGGCGCCGGACATCTCCTACTTCAACGGGCGGTGGCACCTCTACTACGCCGCATCGACCTTCGGTAGCAACACCTCGATCATTGCATTGGCCACGAATGCCACGTTGGACCCGAAGAGCCCCAAATACCGCTGGGTTGACGATGGCGAGGTGTTCTCGTCTAGCGCGACCGACGACTACAACGCTATCGACCCTGCTCTCGCCACTGGGCCTGGCGGCAGCAAGTGGCTTGTGTTCGGGTCGTTTTGGAGTGGGATAAAGCTGATGAGGTTGGACGCGGCAACAGGCAAGCCGACCTCGGCGAGCCCAAAGCTCTACTCGCTGTCGGAGGCCCCCTCGCCCGACGCCGAGGAAGGCGCGTATCTCGTGGCCCACGGAGGCTACTACTACCTGTTCGTTTCCGCTGGCTATTGCTGCAAGGGCATCGGTAGCACCTACCAGACAATCGTGGGGCGGTCGGCTGACATCACAGGGCCTTACCTCGACCCGAACGGTGCGCCGATGACCGAGGGGGGTGGCATGGAGCTCCTTGGCAGCAGCCAAGGGATGATCGGCCCCGGCTCGCCGTCGGTGTACGTGAGCTCGAGCGGGGACTTGATCGTATACCACTATTACGACGCTTGGGACAATGGGGACCCGTGGGTACAGGTGCGCCGGCTCTACTGGAGCTCGTCAGGCTGGCCGGTTACCGGGCCTCCGATGGTGCCCGTGCCAGGCTCACCGCTTGCAGCGGGGTGAGCGCCCCGGCTCTTCCAGCTATTTGGCGCCTTTGATGCCGCCCGGCAGGCCTATGAGGTGGGTCAAATGTCGCGCGCCAGTATGTCGGCCGCAGCCCGCATCTGCCGGGCCAGGTGCTTGCGCGCCTCCGCCTTGGACGTCTGGCGCATTTCCTCCTTGGCTTCCCGGACTGCGCTCCGGAGCCCTTGGATGGCCTCGTGGGCTTCGGCTGTGGCGGCCTTCACGGCCTCTCGTTCGGCCCCTAGGCGCTGCAGCAACTGGGTGAGCTCCGCCCGTGCCGTGTCCGCCCGTGCCACGGTGTCCTCAAGAGGTTCGACCATGCCTACCAGGCTAGGACTGCCTCTGTGCCACCGTCACCTCCGATGTGCGCCAGCGAGGTCAGCATGGCAGATGGTTGACCAGCTTCACTAACCTTGACGACGATCTCGCCCCTCGCATGGTGACCAGGGAAGAGCCCAGTGCCTCGTGAGCCGGTTCCAAGCCATGGTTGCCTAGCTGCGGGCCCAAATGTCCTCTCCAGCCAGGGCAGCGACGGAAGCGGCGAGCCGTCCAGCGGCAGCGCCCATGTTGCGTGAAGCGGTGCTCACGAGGACCCTTCTGCCAGCTGGCACGCGGTCCCGGAGGAGCGGTCCCCGTAGGATGCGCCAGCCCCGACCGGGCCGTCATATCGTCGGGTCACCACTGCGGCCAGCTGGGGGCCAGTGGGCCAGGCGGCCCATCGGGTTGTACAAGCCCGGGGCGAGCGCCGAGCGTGTCGAGCAGGGCATTGAAATTGAGGCCATATGCGGTCGAGTTCTTCCCCGTGTACTCTGCCCGGGCCGCCGCTCGCTCTACCGGGTTGCTCGGGTCGGCCCAACCAGTTTCCAGGCAAGTGCCGGAGTCATGAAGCCAGCCGAGCACCGTCGTCGGCCCAACGGGCTCGCCCACGCCTACCATTGGGGTCACGTTCTCGGCCACGTACACCACGAGACCTCTGGCCGGGCCGCCAGAGAGGCGATAACTGATAAATGCACCGCCTGGCCATCCCGGGTTGACCGTGTTCAGTACCAAACTGATAAATGCACCGCCTGGCCATCCCGGGTTGACCGTGTTCAGTACCAAGCCTGAGCCGATGGCGTACACCGGCCCGGAGCCGCAGTAATCGACGCCTTGGTCTACCTCTTGGGGCAGGAGCGACCTCACGGCACGCAGAGGGTTGAGGTAGCCGTCGAGGGGCGTGAAGTCGATGGCCTCCCACAAACCGCCGGTCGCAGGGTCGAACGTTATGCCCGAGACCGAGGCCCCTTGTGGGAGGGTAGGTATGGCGTGGTCCCTTGTCGAACCTCCAAATGTGGCGACCGCCCCGCCTGCCTCCACAACGGCGTAAGATTTCCCATCAGGGGCGACGCTTATCCCAGCTGCCTGGGCATTGGCCCACGGACCGCCCAGCCCCGCAGGGTTCCCGCGCCAGGGCGCGTGGAAAGCGTACACGTCACCGACCGACGTCAGTAGGTAATAGCCCCCCGTGGCGGGGTCCACGGCGATCCCCGTTGCGACGATGGGTGCGGTTGCGCCGTAGTGGATCCGGCCAGCCAGATTGCCGTAGGAGGGGGCGTCGAAAGAGACTACCTGGCCGTTCGCGCGAAGTACGTAGTAGCCCTTGCCACGTGGGGCAGCAGCTATGCCCACGGCTGCAGGGTACTGGCCCCATCCGCCGGGTCGGACGTGTACGCTGCCGAGCGACGGCGCGTCGAAGGCGTACACGTGGCCCATGGACGTGACGACCCAGTACCCGCCTGTCGCCGCGTCCACTGATATGCCGGTGGCGGTCACCCCCGGGGGGAGCCGCCCTGGTAGGGACCCGTGCGGGGGTACACCAAAGGCGCTCACCTGGCCATCGGAGCGGAGAACGTAATAGCCCTTCCCGCTTGGTACCGCGGCGATCGCGGCGACCCATGAGCCGCTGGCCGGCGGAGAGCCAAGGGTGGGGGCCGCCACTGCTTCCACCGTGGGTGAGGGCGGCTGCGCAGCCTTCGAAGCCTTGGCAATCCCTGAGGTTGGCGGATGAGCCTGAGCCGTCATGGCTAGGGCCGGCGACGCCAGCAGGGAGGACGCCAGCAGGGAGGACGCCAGCAGGGACACTGTTATGGACGCCCGCAAGAGCCTGGTCGCCTGGCGAAGGGCCTTCGGGTGGCTCGCCGGTGCCAGCGCTGTGAAATCACGTTACGAACCGTACCGCGGCTGGTGGCCGCGGGGCCTCCGGTAGTTGGCCCCGAGCGCGCCGGCACCGGGTCCCAGGCACCTGGATGGGCGAGTGGGCGGAAAACGTAGGGCATGAAAATTCATTAGCCGGACATTAGTGAGTTTTTAGCGCGAAAACGGGCAAATTTCTCCACGAAGTGGCCTTCGGCTGAACAGATGGGTGAGTATTTTGCGCGCCCCGGCGCCCCGGCGCCCCGGCGCCCCGGCGCCCCGGCGCCCCGCCGCCCCGGCGCCCCGCCGCCCCGCCGCCCCGCCGCCCCGCCGCCCCGCCGCCCCGCCGCCCCGCCGCCCCGCCGCCCCGCCGCCCCGGAGAGTGGAGCAGCCGGGCAGCGCCCCCGTCGGGGGGTGGGCCCCGGTGCAGGGTGGGGCAGTGCCGCCACTCTGAAAAGGGAGCCCGCTCCTAGTCGGCCACGTTCGCCGGCTCCTGCCCCGCAGTGCCCGGTTGGCCCACCGCCGAATCCAGTACCTTTCCGCTTGTCGCCAGTACCGGCGCCCCGCCCGTGCCGGTCGTGGTCTGATCACCTCTGCCCAGCGCGGCCCAACTTCTGAACAAGTCCCCCAAGCCGGCCAGACCGCCGCTTCGTAGCACGCTGTCTACGGCCACCCCGACGAGGATGACGACGCCGACGACGAGAGGCTGCCAGTAAGTGCTCACGTTTAGCACGTCCAAGCCCTGCTGGAGAGTGCCGACGATCACGGCACCGATAAGGGCACCGAGGATCGTCCCTATGCCACCGAAAAGGCTGACTCCCCCGACCACCGCACCGGCTATGGCGTCGAAGAGCTCGGTCGTAGACCCCGCGGTCGGATACCCAGAGCTCAACCGCCCAGCCTCAATGGCCCCCGCAAACCCTGCGACCAATCCGCTCACGAGGAAGCACCAGATCACTACTCGTCGGATCCTGATGCCGCTCAGCCTTGCCGCCTCGCGGTTGCCGCCGACGGCGTACACCCTCGACCCGAACACGGTCCGGGCGAGCACCAAGGCCAGTACCACGAACACGACAGCGACGAAGACCAGGGGCAATGGGACCGGGCCAATCGTTTCCTGCCCAATAAAGCTGAACGACGGCGCGCTTATGTAGATGGGCACCGCCTGAGTGATTACGAGAGGTATCGACGACGCTGCCCCGAGGGACGCGAACGTTACTATGAACGACGGGATCCTCGTGTATGCGACCACCACCCCATTGAAGAGTCCCACGACACCGCCGAGGGCGATCGCGACCAGTATCGCACCCGGGGCGCTGAAGCCGGCGTTGAACGCCTCTGCCATCCCGACTCCGCTTAGTGCCAGGACCGACCCGACCGACAAGTCGATTTCCGCGATCAAGAGGACGAACGCCTCGCCGAGCGACAGCAATATTATGACAGCAGCGTTCAGAAATAGGTTGAGAATATCAGATTCAGTGAAAAAGTGCCCTGAGAGTGAAGAAAACACGATCATTATTGCGACCCAGACTGCGAGGATTCCTGCTTCCCTTGGCAGCCTTCGGGACCTTTGCGGCTTCATTGCAGCGCTACCTCCTCCTCCTCGGCCCGCACGGCGACTAGGCGCAATGCATCGGGTGTCAATGCGTCGCCGGACAGCAAGACGTCGCCCAGCCGGCCTTTTCTCACCACGTAACAACGTGAGCAGAGCTCACAGATCTCCTCTGCTTCTGACGAAGAGACGATCACCGCCTTGCCCTCCCTGGCCTCGTCCCTTATGACCTGGTAGATCCGGCGTTTCGCGCCAACGTCTACGCCCCGGGTGGGCTCATCTAGTAGCAGCAGACGTGCTCCTGCCATATGCAGACGGCTGAACAGCACCTTTTGCTGGTTGCCGCCGCTCAGCGAACCTACGGGCCTGTCGGGGTTGCCGCGGATGTCTAGGCGTTGCGCTTCCCTGTCCGTCTCGGTCCTCACGCGGCCCCTGTCTAGGGCCCCGAGGTGACGCCTGAAAGAGCGGAGCGCGGCAACGACCTGGTTGTTCCGTACGCTCAGGGAGGGGATGATGCCATCGACCTTCCGGCTCTCTGAGAGCAGGTACAGACCGTGCTCAAGCGAATCGGCAGGGTCCTTCGGGCTGTATGGTTGGCCATAGAGGAGGACCTCGCCAGCGCGCATTGGGTTGACGCCGAACAAGGCCCTGAGGAACGCCGTCCGTCCCGCGCCGAGCACCCCGTAGAGGCCTACGACCTCACCAAAGTGGAGGTCAAGGTCGGCTCGGCGGACACCACCGGCGACCAGGCCGGCGACGCGGAGGGCCGGTGCTGACGTGGCACTGGTGCTCGAATGCTGCGCCGGCGTCTCAGGAGCTGGGGAAGTGCCTCCGATCTCCGACGCGTGGGCACTTGGGGCAGGCTCCACGACCGAGCAGCCACTTTGGTGCGAGTCGCCCGTGCTGCCTGCCAATTCTGCTACCAAGCGTTCGTGGTCGAACTCGCTGCGGGCGCCGCCGGCTACCGCGCGGCCGTCGCGGAGCACGACTATGCGGTCGGCGCAGTCCAGCACTTCGTGGACCTTGTGGGTGACGAGGACAAAACTGACACCTTCGGCAGTTGCGCTGCGCATGAGGTGGAAGACTCGTTCGATCTGCTCGATGTCTAGGGAGGAAGTCGGCTCGTCGAGCAATACGACCTTCGCGCCCGAAGACAGTACGGCAGCGATCTCGACCAGTTGACGCTCAGCTTGGGAAAGTTGGCTCGCGGGCATCATGGGGTCAATGTCGATGCCCCGGGCGGAAAGGACCCTAAGGGCGTCTTTTTTCAGTTGCCGACGGTCTATGAAGCCAAAACGCTGTGGGAGGACGGGATAACTCAAGTTTTCAGCGATGCTCACAGTGCCGATGATCCGTAGTTCTTGGTATACGGCGACGACCCCAAGGCTACGCGCGTCGGCCACACTTCGCAGTTGCGCGGGCGTCCCGGCCACTGCTAGCTGGCCGGAAGTCGGTTGTTCGGCACCGGTCAATATTTTGATGAGCGTCGATTTGCCGGCTCCGTTGTGGCCCATCAGGCCCAGGATCTCGCCTGGCCATACCTCTAGGGACACGTTGTCGAGCGCCAGCATCTCGCCGTAGCGCTTGGTGATGCTGCGCGCCTCGACATGTGGCGTCCGAGGACCCTGTCCAGCAGCCCCAGCAGCTGGCACGGGTTCCGCTGTTTTTGCCGAGCTCACACGACCCATCCCTTCTCCTGCTGGGCCCAGCAACCGCAAGGCCGTTGGGTCAAACCATTTCCGCAGGACCCGCGGGCTGCATTCAGGAGATCCTGGTGTGCAGCCCGCGCCCCGGTTGTCAGACCGTCACGGGTAGGCGACGGAGATGTATTTCGATGCGTCCTGCTTGGTGATCTCGATTGCAGGTGTGAGGATGAGAGAAGGGACCTTCTTCCCGGATAGGTATTTTTTGACGTTTGCGAGCTCTATGGTCGTCTCAAGGCGCGGCTCCTGCATGACCCCGGCCTTGAAGATGGAGTTGTTTTGTACGTCCTGGACGCACTGCTGTGCCCCGGCAAAGCCGATCACCGCAACCTTCCCCACGTCGTGCGCCGCTTTGATCGCATCGAGGGCGCCCAAGCCGGATGGGCAGTTGATATCGTAGATGACGTTGACGTTCGGGTGGGCTTCAAGCATGGCGGAAGCCGCCGTGAGGCCCTGCGTAGTGTTGCCGCCGCCATTCGCGTCGGCGACGATCTTGATGCCGGGGTACTTCTTGAATACTGCCCGGACGCCTGCGTCTCGGTTGAGGACCGACGTAGCTAGAGGGTAGTCGTCGATCGCGACCGTTCCGTGGCCATGAAGGTAGCTTGCTATCTCCTGGCCAACAATGACCCCACCGTGATAGTTGTTGGTCTGCACGAACTCGACGACGTGACCACCCGCTTGCTGGTAGCCGACGATGTTTGTGTCGATGGTGAACACAGGGATATGGGCTTTGTTCGCCGCGAGGACCTCTGGCACGGCAGCCTTCGCGTCAGGTGGGGCGATCATAAGAGCCGAGACGTGCTGCTGGATAAAGCCGTCGACCTGGGAGAGCTGCGTGGCTTGGTCGAGGTTGGCTCCCTCGACGTGGCACACCATGCCGAGCTTTTCTGCGTAGGTCTCACAGGTTTTCCCCATCAAGCCGAAATAAGGGTTCGTAAGGGTCATGAGCGCCATACCGATCACGGGCTTGGCGGGCGCGGCGGCGGCAGGCGTGGCGGCGGCGCCGGCAAGGGCAATCGCACTTATGGCGGCGGTTGAGAGGCGGGACCAGCGCCGGTAGCGGTGCACTGGCGTTGCCCGCAGGCATTCCGACGGACCATCGCCGGACCTATTGGCCTTCCTAGTTATGCTGGGAGCCAAGTTGACTTCCTCCTGTTGGGTTGTGTGTGTATTTGCTTGTTGGCCGGTCTTGTCAGCTTGTTGATTGCACTTGCAAGCCAAGTGGCATCGAGGAGTAAGCGGGACCCCGTGTAGTGGAGTTGACAATAGGCACCTGTTAAAGGTGTGTGCCGTCTTGTCGCTTAGATCTCGTGGCCGCGGCAAGGAGCGGTCCTTGGCCCGACGGCGCACCCTTCACGGCCAGGCTACTTCAGCCTGGCCGAGGTGGCCGAGGGCGAGTCGTCAGTGCCCCAGCTGCTCGTTGTTGCCCCCTTGCCAGCAGTACCTATGTGACACCGCTCATCGTAGCGCCTTACAAGCGCTTGCGCAAGCGCTTGTACGCGGGAGCTCCTGTGCTAGCGTCGGGCCATGGGCGACGTGGCACGAGGTGGGTGGGTGGCTTGGTGAAGTCGGTGGCTACCATGGCCGACGTCGCCAAGCGCGCTGGGGTTTCGGTGTCGACGGTGTCCCATGTGGTGAACGGGACGCGGCCCGTAAACGCCGACACCCGGGACAGGGTGTTGAAGGTCATCGAGGATACGGGCTATTTGCCCAACCGGGTGGCCCGTTCGTTGGTGACGTCGGATACCCATCTGATCGGTATCGTAATGTCAGCGCTTACGAATCGTTTTTTCGTGGCGGTGGTAGCTGCCATAGACCGTGCCGGGCGCAGGCGAGGCTATAGCTCGGTGCTTGCGGATAGCCGGGATCAGGTAGCGTCGGAGGCCGAAGCCGTCAATATGCTCCTCAGCCGACGCGTTGACGGGGTGGTGCTGGCGCCCGCTGGAGGTGATAGGCGAGCGGTCCTCGACAAGCTCTTGGAGGAGCAGGTCCCGACAGTGCTCCTCGACCGCTTCATGGACGATCGCTTCGACCAGGTGGGAGTCGAAAACGTCGAGTCGACGGCCAGCCTGGTCGAGCACCTCGCCGCCCTCGGGCACACGCGGATTGCTTTCGTTAGCGGGCTTAGGAGCTTGCCCACGACCGAGGAACGGGTGCATGGTTACGAGCTCGGGCTTGAGCGGGCGGGGTTGAGCCGGGACCGCGAGCTTGTCGTCTCAGGGAAATCTGCTGCCGACCCGGCGCAACGTGCCCTCGGCGAGCTCTTGCAACGCAGGAACGCACCAACGGCCGTGGTGTCTGGTAACAACTACATGACCATAGGGGTCCTCAGGGCACTTCGCGAGCGGTCGTTGCGCGTGCCCGAGGACGTGGCGGTTGCGGCGTTCGATGACTTGGAGTTCGCCGACGTGTTCCAACCGCGGCTCACTGTCATTGCCCAACCGGTGTCGCAGATAGCGAGCAAGACCGTTGAACTGTTGATTAGGCGCATGGCTGACAAAGACGGCACGTCAGAGCCGAGGCGGGTCAGGCTTCCCGGTGTCTTTGTCCATCGGGAGTCGTGTGGTTGTTTGGCGAAGGAGACCTCGGCGCGCCGTGGTGCCGTACCAGTTGCCAGCGCGGGGGCGCTCAGACCCCATGGCGCTCGGCCTGCCGGCTAGCCGCGCGTATGGGGTCCTGCTTGCTTGGCATCGACATCGGGACTGCTTCGACGAAGGCCGTCGTGTTGGACCAAAGCGGCGCCCAGCTAGGTGCCGCTTCGGCCCCCATCAGGCTCTCCGAGCCGCGCCCGGGCTGGTCTGAGTCGGACCCCGAGGATTGGTGGCAGTCCGCGGTTGCTGCCGTCAAGGGGGCGCTTGGCGCTGCCCAAGTACCCATCGGTGCCATCGGCCTGTCGGGTCAAATGCACGGGGTGGTTCTCTCGCGCTCAGACGGGGAGGCCCTGCGCCCGGCGATGCTCTCGCTCGACCAGCGCGCGCAGGAAGACCTGGCGGCCTACCGCGCGCTTCCTCGCGAGACGCTGTCGGTACTGGGCAACCCTTTGGTGCCTGGTATGGCCGGCCCGCTGCTCCACTGGTTGGCGTCCCACGAGCCAGATGTCCTCCGGGGAGCGGCCTGGGCCCTTCAGCCCAAGGACTGGTTGCGCCTGCGCCTCCTCGGCGAGGCGGGGAGTGAGCCCACGGACGCTTCGGGCACACTGCTTTTCGACTTGGCAGCGAACACCTGGGCATTGACCGTGGTGACGGGCCTAGGCCTCCGGCCCTCGCTGCTTGCGCCCCTCGGCGAACCCGGAGCGCTCGCGGGCCCACTTTCCAAGGGGGCAGCCGCCCTGCTCGGGCTGCCAGCAGGCACACCTGTTGCCTTCGGTGCCTCCGACACAGCGGCCTCATTGGTCGGCACGGGCCTCTCGGACGCCGGAGCCGTCCAGGTGACGGTTGGTTCGGCCGCACAGGTGGTCACCCTGCGCAACGCCCCTCACCCTGACCCGGAGCGTCGCTACCACGTGTTCGCCGCGGCAAACGGGGGCCAGTGGTACGCGCTGGCCGCCGTGCAGATAGCAGGAGTGGCACTTTCTTGGGTGCTCAAGACTTTCCGAAGCACCTGGGAAGAGGCCTACCAGCTTTTTGGCGCCGCGCCAGCGGGCGCTCGCGGCGCCCTCTTCGTGCCCCATCTGACCGGGGCGAGGTCGCCGGCGATGGACAGTTCCGCGAGAGCCGGGTTTTTCGGCCTCGAATTGGCGCACGACCGCGCCGATGTCTTTCGCTCGGTATTCGAGGGCGTAGCGTTTTCTATTGCCGAAGCCGCCCAAAGCCTCCCAGAGTTCGGCCAAGTCCCATTTGCGTACCTAGCGGGGGGCGGCACCCTTCACGGTGCGTGGCGGCAGTTGCTCTGCGACGTGCTTGGGAAGACCCTGCTAGTCGTCGACGACCCGAATGCCTCAGCACGAGGTGCGGCCCTTCTCGGTGCCCGTGCTGCAGGCATACCGGTTGGTCCACGAGACGGGGTGCGTTGGACGAAGAGGGTAGAGCCCGACCCCTCGGCGCATGAACGTCTAGCGGCTACGTTCGAACGTTGGAAGCGCGCGGCCAGGAGCTCGGGCTCCTACGGAGGCGTTGGTGATATGTCCTGAGAGCTCGCCGCCTATCGCGGGAGCGAGGTCGCCTCCGCCGGCTCAGCTCGCGTGGCGGGCCCCGACGACGGCGGCGTACCCAGTTGTTCGCGTGGTTTGTAGGACGACCGCTTGCCGAGCATGGCACTCGCCGTGGCGGCGGCAAGGCACGCGGCAACGGCGAAGTCGAGCGCTTCATGGAGCCCGCGGCCGAAGGGTACTGCTATGAGCTTGGGGAAAAAGGACCGCCCGGTGAGGAAGGTGGCCTGGCTGCGCGGCAAGTGTGTGAGCACGCCACTCGGGCCGAGGAGCTTCTCGATCGGGTTGTAGCCAAGGAAGGCGGCAAAAAGCGACGAAGTTGGCGGAAGATCCGCGACCTTGCGGGCGGCGGCTGCGCCCACGCCGTGGGCCGTGAGGCCGTTGAAGAGCGACGTGGGCAGGTCAGCCGACAGCCCCACGATCATTAGCGTGAAGAAGATGCCGATGGACAGCACCATTGCAGAGTTCATCGTCGTTGCCCCCATGCCCGAACCTTGTCCGCGCTGGTCCGGCGGTAGCGAGTTCATCATCGCGGCCCGGTTGGGCGCAGCGAATAGGCCCATTGCTAGCCCGTTCACGAATATGATCAGCGCAAACAGGCCGTATGGGAAATTGACTGGGAGCAGCTCCAGGAGCCCGAAGCTGAGGGCGGCGGCGAGCATGCCCCCAGTGGCGAACGGACGCGCTCCGAAGTGGTCCGAAAGGTAGCCCGAGACGGGGCCCGCCACGAGGAAGCCTCCGGTCAGGGGGAGCATGAATATGCCGGCCCACAGGGGTGTGTGCGCAAAGCTATAGCCGTGCTCGGGCAACCAGATGCCTTGGAGCCAGATGATGAGGATGAACATGAGGCCGCCGCGCCCGAGGGCCGCCATCAAGCTTGCGACATTGCTAGCAGCAAAGGCCCGTATGCGGAACAGCGAGATCATGAACATCGGCGCCTCGACCTTGGTCTCGATCCATCCGAACAGAGCCAGTACCGCGGCTCCGCCGATGAGGGCGGCCAGCACCAAGGGGTCCGTCCAACCCATGGTGTGCCCGTCGTAGGGCTCAATGCCGTAGACGATCCCGACCAGGAGGGCTATCAGCCCGATGGCGAAGGTGGCGTTGCCCAGCCAGTCGACCCTAGCCGGGCTCCGCACACCCTTGTCCTTCAAGTTGACGACCCCCCAAATGGTGCCTACGACGCCGACTGGGACGGAAACCCAGAAGACCAGGCGCCAGTCGAGTGGCCCGAGGATTCCGCCGAGCACCAGCCCGATGAACGAACCAGCGATGGCTGCCACCTGGTTGGTCCCAAGCGCCAGGCCCCTCTGGTTGGGCGGGAAGGCGTCGGTCAATATGGCGCCGGTGTTGGCCATGATGAAGGCTCCGCCCACCCCTTGGAAGATGCGCATGACGATCATGTAGAGAGCGGCCTCTCGACCGTGCATCCAGGTGAGTG
Organism: Actinomycetes bacterium; assembly: GCA_021787035.1. Taxonomy (GTDB): domain Bacteria; phylum Actinomycetota; class Acidimicrobiia; order Acidimicrobiales; family Palsa-688; genus JAJZYO01. Next base: position 19,650 of record JAJYMM010000173.1, on the reverse strand, counting down.
ACAACATGATCGAGAAGACGGTGAAGATGGCAAAGCCCATGTTGTACATCCGGGCGCGCCCGAGCATGTCCCCCAGGCGCCCGAAGCTCACTACCAGTACGGCTGTAACCAGCATGTAGCCCATCAGCAACCACAAGAAGTAGCTCGTGTTGCCTGGTGTGAGAGGGTCAAGCTTGATACCGGTGAAGATGTCAGGCAGGGAAATGAGCACGATCGAGGCGTCGATCGTCGCCATCAGCATCCCGAGCGTCGTGTTGGACAGCGTGGACCACTTCCCTTTGTAGGGGTCTTCTGCCCCCACCTCTTGGCCCCCGCGCCGCTTCCCATTGGTCGTCCTCACATCGCTCATGCCCTCAGTCTCCTATACAGGTACGCCTGAGCGTGACTGGTTTTCGAGTCAACACTGGCGTGCGCCCACCGGGTTAGAGTTGGACGCGTATGTCCGACCAAGGTGGCTGGCCGCGAGGACCGGGTTGGGGTGGCGCAGGTGGACCGCCGTCAAGGTGGGGTGGTCAGGGTAACCCGAACCCGCCCTCGTGGGGAGCTCCCCCGCCAGGGGTACCAGTGGCGCCCGGCCCTTCGCCCTACCCGAGTGGCGGGCAGCCACGAGGGCCCTACGGCAACGAGCATCTCGAGGCGGCGTACCCTCCCCAGCTGCCCTCAGGTATGTACCTGGACCCGATGAGCGGTTTGATGTTGCCCGAGGGGACCCAGTTGGCCAGCGTCTCCCGCCGCATAGGTGCTTATTTCCTCGCTTTCGTGCTCCCCGTAGTCACCTTGGGCATCGGGTACCTGATCTGGGGCGCAGTGGTCTGGGGAAGGGGCCAGACGCCGACGTTCCAGGTCCTTGGCATGCGCTGCTGGCGCCCCGAGACGGGCCGCGTCGCCGGCTGGTGGTGGATGGCCCTTCGCGAGGTCGTCGGGACGATGGTAGACGGCATCCTCAGCTTCATTACCCTGGTCATCTCGTTCGTTCTCATGGTCTCAACACGTGAGCGCCAGTGCCTCCACGACAAAGTGGCTGGCACGGTGGTCCTCTACGATCCAAACAAGGTCCTCCGGCAGTAGGCGCCCGGCGCTGGCTCGCGCCGTTGGCGGCCTTGGGCCCCTGCGCGTCACTTACAACTTTAGCGAGCCGGCGGTCATGCCTCCGACGAAATAGCGCATGGTGACGCCGACCAGCAGCAACAACGGCGCGATAGCGATCACGTAGGCGGCGAACACCTCCCCGCCGTTGGCAGTCAGGGTGCCGAGGCTGCTCACGAAATACTGGAGGCCGGCCGACACCGTGTAGCGGCTGCTGCTCTTTAGGATCACCTCGGGCCAGACGTAGTCGCCCCAGATGCTGATGCACATGAGGATGGTGCCAGTGAGCAGGATGGGCCTGGTCAAGGGCGCCACCACGTGAAGCAGGACCTGCGATTCGCGGGCCCCGTCTAGGCGCGCGCTCTGCAGTACCTCTTTCGGCACCTGCTCAAAGAAGCTCCGGAAGATGAGGACCAGGAGCGGCTGGGAAGTGGCCGCGTAGGGCAAGATGAGCGCCCACCAGCTGTTGTAGAACCCGAAGTCCTTCATCTCCAAGAAGAGGGGGATCAGCGTCAGGCTCCAGGGGATCATGAGGAGCGCTATGTAGGCAGTGAAGACAAACGATTTACCTCGGAAGTCCACTTGGGCAAAGGTGTATGCACCGAGCGCGGCGATCGTGACGCCGATGGCCACGGAAGCGGCTGCGACGACGAGTGTGTTCAGGAGCGAGGTATGGATACCTGACCAGGCATTGACGTAGTTTTGCGCGTCAAACTGAGTGAAGAGGGCGAACACGTTGCCCGTTGCAAGGCGTGCGCCGCTTTTCAGGGAGTTTGAGAGCATGAACACGAGCGGGAAGTACGTCATGGCGACCAAGAGCGCTCCCGTGATCACCGTGGAGCCCGTGAGGGCGCGCCGACGTCGCCTCCGTCCGCGACGCACCCCCAGGGGCTCCAGGCGGGTCATCGTTACTTGTACTTGGCCAGGTTGACGTGGTTCTGCGCGGCCCACTGTTGGGCAGCGCTCACGAGCAAGGACTGCCACTGCGACGAGAACGAGGAGAACGACATGTCGTCGGACAGGTAGGCGCTCACGAGCCGCATTGCAGCTGACTCGGCGCTTGCGCCGAGAGTGCCCTCGAGCGGCCCGTCGACGACCGTTATCACTTTCCCGGTCGGCAGGAGTCCCTTCATCCCGACCGAACCGCCGGCGGGGGCCGCGGGCTCGACGGGGATCAAGGCGCCGTCGCCCTCGTTTTTGACGATGGCCCCGAGGTGGCCTGGGGTATACAGCCAGGCGAGGAAGTTCATAACCACCTTGGTCTTGGCCGGCGTCATGGTGTGGTCAGCTTGCTCGCTTGTGACCGACCATTCCGGGAACCCGTTGGGGCCTCCGATCACGCCCCTGGTGCTCAGGTTGGCCGAGTACTTGGACGTTGTAGTCGTGATCGTCGGCTCTGCAAATATGCCGTACTTACCGCTGAAGCCGAGCGAGTCGAGGACTGGTTCTTTCCAGCTCCCGCCCCAGATGATCGGCGCCTTGCCTTGTACAAATGGTGTCAAGGTAGAAAACGGCGGGCTCGCAGAGTTGAGCGACGCGCCGATGTCGTACTCCGAGCCAGAGGGGTTCATAAACGCCCGGAGCTGGCCGAGAAGCTTCCAGATCTCGGCATAGGCGGGGTTTTTCATCCCGAGTACACCCCTTTCGATCCCGACGGCGGTGTCTAGGCCGGTCGTGACCACCTGTCCGTCCACGTCGAACCTCGGAAGCTGCTTATGGAGAAGTTCAGAGCCGGCAAGGCGTTCCCACCACGAAGGGTTATCGTTTAGGCCCCACCCAAATAGGAGAGGGTACTTGAAGCCAGCGGCCTGCAATTTGGCCAGGTCGACTATGAACTGAGCCCATGTCGTTGGGGTGCTCCCAATACCCGCCTTATTAAAGTCAGCCTTGTTGTACATGAACCCAGTTTCTATGCTCGACCCGAGAAGGATCTGGATCTGCCCGTTGGGGGAGGTCATGTAGGGGATGACCGACGGCGAGTAGAGCGAGAGCCAGCTCTTGTTCCCGGGCACGTAGGGGTTGGGCTTGTCTAGATAAGGCTTGATGTTGCGCAGGACACCTGGCGGAAGGGATGTCTGGCCGTATTGCTCCCAGACGATGTCGTCAGCGCTTCCTCCGGTGGCCTGGGTGGTGAGTATGGCATTTTGCTGATTGAGGTTTGACTGGGCGTCGAGCACCCAGTTGACCTTCACGCCCGGGTGCTGCTTTTCGTACTGATTGGTGAGAGAGAGCAACACGGAGTTGGTTGGGGCCGTTATTTTGCCTTGGGCGTAGGGCAACTGCGCCGTGATCGTAATGCCGGACGTTTGTGCCGAGGCAGTCTGGCTGGTGGCGACGGGAACGAGGGTCATGGCAGCTACGCCTGCCAAGCCGGCGGTGGCTGCCAGATGCTTCTTCATTTTTTGATTGTGCCTCAATTGACATTATCTCCTTGTGTTCGTTGTGCCAGTAAAATCGTGGTCAAGGTTTAGGTGCGCGGTCTCAGCACGCGCATTGTGAATAGGGTGAAAGCGAGCATAGCGATGAAAAGTAGTGTCCCGATGGCCATGCCGTAGCCGTACTGATCATTTTGGAAGGCTTGCTCGTACATGTCGAGCCCGGGCACCATAGTCGCGTTGCCAGGGCCGCCGTTGGTGAGGAGGAGGATTGGGACAAAGTTTTGTGCCATGTACAACCCACCCAGGATGAAGGCAACCCGGAACTGGGGAATGAGCAGCGGCGCGTCAACGTGCAGCCAACGCCTGAGGCCACTGGCGCCATCTAGGGCAGAAGCCTCCATCAGTTCGCGCGGGAGGTTTTGGATACCTCCTAGGAAAATAAGAAAGCCGAGGTTGGATATCCAGGGGAAGCCGATCAGGAGGATGGACACGAGCGCCAGGTGTTCGTTGCCTAGCCAGTTTGGGCCAGCCAGGCCGAAGGCGTTGAAAATCTTGTTGAGGAGGCCGTCGGTGGGGTTGAACATGTACGCCCACACGTCTATCAAGACCACCGGAGGCAGTACTATCGGGAGGGCGAAAAGGTACTTGGCAATGTTCCCGAGCTTACGCGGGAGGTGAGCCACTACCTCCGCGGCAGTAAATTGCGCGACCAGGGTTATGAAGAGCCATCCCAGCACCAAGAAGACGACGTTTTTTGCTTCCACACCGAAGGTGGGCGATGTGAAGTACTCATTGAACTGGGACAGGCCGACGTACTGGGGGGCGGAGAAGCCGTTCCAGCTGTAGAAGCCACCAATCAGGCTCCGGACTGCGGGGTAATATGTGAAGATCCCTATGAGGAGCATGCTCGGGAGGACGAACACGGCCGCCGCTCGGTTGAGCCTTAAGCCATTGCGCCGCCGTGCAAGCGGCCGCGAGCGCGGACGGCCCCCGTGCTTACTCCCGCGTGCCGAAGCGCCCACTTGCTGGCCACTCGAATGTTGCGTTTGCTGGCGCGCCGACTCGCCAGTTGCCGCGACCCCGGCCATGGACACCGGCAGAGCCTCCGCGCTCACCCCCCGTGCGAACACCGCCTTAACTGTACTACGCTCTGGTGACAGTGGCAAGCCGTAGACGTAGTTTAACTACATCGGTCCTCCATACCCTGAGGACACGGCTGGAGGGGCTCCCGCCGGGGGAGCGCCGTGTGGGTGAGCTCGTCTTTCGTTCGCCGGAGCAGGTCTTGGCGATGAGCACCGCTGATCTCGCGAGTGCCGCCGGGGTGAGTGACCCGACCGTCGTCCGCTTTGCCCGTTCCCTGGGGCTGAATGGGGTGAGCGAGCTCAAGCTGCGATTGGCAGCTGACGTGGCGCGCGGCCCCGTCAGTGCCGGGCCCCTCGAGCCGGGCGACGGGATCGGTACTGTCATGAAGAAGTTGGCTGTGATGGCGGTGGCGTCGCTGTCCGCATTGCCGGACCTGGTCGACCACGAAGCAGCGGAAACGGCGGCACAAATGCTCGCCACGGCCCGCTCGGCCATAATTGTCGGGTTTGGTGCCTCGCTCGTCGACGCGATGGACCTCTCCCAACGGCTGCTCGGTGTCACCGCGTCAGTGGTGGAGACCGACATGTTCCACATGATCCAGAGGTTGTACCTTTGTACGCCAGAGGACGTCCTCGTGGTCTTCTCGCATAGCGGGAGCCTGCTCGACTTGCTAGAGGTGATGGAGACCGCAGACAAGACGGGGGTCCGCACGGTTGCCTTTGCCCCGCCCGGGTCTCGTATAGCAAGACGGTCCACCTGTAGCATCGGTTTGGACCTGCCTGACGATACCGATCTGGCAAATCCTTCTCTCACCCGCATTACGACGGCGATGCTGATCGAATCGGTCGTTACGGCGATCGAGATGCAAAATCCCGAGAAAGCCGCGCGCCGGTGTGAACTAGCCCAAACGGCTCTCGCTGGCAGGCGGGCACAGGGCAGGTCGCGCTCGCGTAGGTCCGACAACGCTTTAGAGGAATGGCCGGGCAAGGCATGCTCGCCGGAAGGAGACGGCCGCCGGTCTGCGCCCAGCTAGTCTGTGCGAGCGGGCCCTCGGTTCCACGCGACGTATGTTCCTTGTATGTTCTTTGGGCGACGGTCGGTCGGCAGCGAGGCGACTTTGCTCGCTGGGCCCTCCTTCGGGCCGTCCCGGATAGGCTCCAAAGAGTGTGCGACCTTGGCGACGCCTGGGTGAGGACGGTCCTACGGGACGCCTTTTCGGGCTTGGCAGGGGAGGACCGTTGGGAGCTGGCGGCGGCTGGCGTCGCAGGGGAGCGAGCGGGAGCGTGGCTGGCTGGAGCATCTCTTGGCTCGAGCTTCCAGATCGGTTCGGTGACGAAGACCTTCACTGCGCTCGCACTGGCGACGATGGTGGTGGAGGGACGAGTGGCACTGGAGGACCCGGTGGGCCGCTACCTTCCGGCCGCGGGTGCTTCGGGGATCCGCCTGGTCGACTTGGCCACTCACACCTCGGGCTACCCGAGGATCCCTCGTGGTGTGCAGGCGCGGATGCTGCTCCGTTTGCGCGACCCCTACGCACTGGTACGCGACCGCCATGTTGACCGTGCGGTGCGGAGATTGAGCACGGGGCTCGGGCCTGGCCCTCATGGCTTCCAGTACTCGAACTTCGGCTACGGGGTCTTGTCTCGTGCGCTTGCCTCAGCCGCTGGCAAGCCCTTTGGCGAGCTTTTGCGCGACGAGGTACTCCAGCCTCTTGGCCTAGCCGAGGAAGTCACGCTCGAAAGCGACCCCGATCCGCGACGGCGCCGCGTGTTCGGCCATAGCACCGGGGGAGAGGAGCTGGAGCACTGGCACAACCCGGCGTTGCCAGGAGCGAGCTTCCTTTTTGCATCGGTCGAGGGCATGGGCCGTTACCTGGCGGCGAACCTCCGGCCCGCTAGCACGAAGTTGAGGGCAGCGCTCGAGCTGGCTCACCAACCCTTCCAGGTCGAGCCGGATATGCAAGTGGGTCTCGGGTGGTTGGTGCGCAGCACTGAAGGTGGGCCTGTTTACTGGCACAACGGGGGGACCTCCGGCTTCGGCGCCTTTATAGCCTTCGACCTCGCCCGCCAAGCTGGCGTTGCCGTCCTCATGAGCCGGCGCCACCTCCTTGACCTCGACGAGGCCGCCATGTCGGCGCTCTCGGTGCTGAGGCAGGGCCGGCTGCCTGGGTGAACTGCCAGCGCGAGCTGCCTAAGTGAACTGCCTGGGTGAACTGCCAGCGCGAGCCGCCTAAGTGAAATGTCTCGGTTAGAGGTTGCCCCGCGGGCCAATTGCCAGGCGGCCGCTCTACGCGCTGGGAGAAGTGAGCACGGCGACGCAGTTTTGGCCCCCAAAGCCGAACGCGTTGGCGAAAGCTGTGCGGACGGCGAGCTTTCGTGCCTGGTGCGGGACGTAATCGAGGTCGCACTCGGGGTCGGGGTAATCAAGGTTGGTGGTCGGTGGGACGATGCCGTCTCGAATGGCGAGGGCACAGACCATCGCGGAAAGCGCACCTGCGGCACCGATCAGATGGCCGACCATGGACTTGGGGCTCGAGGTAGCGACATTGCCGGCGGCAGGCCCGAGCGCGCCTCTGATAGCCGCAGTCTCGGCTCTGTCATTGGCCTTGGTCGATGTCCCATGGGCACAGATGTAGTCCACGTCGGAAGGCTTCACGCCAGCACGCCCAAGCGCCAACCTGATCGCCGAGAGCGCTCCGGACCCGTCCGGGCGCGGGGCACTCACATGGAACGCGTCGCAGGTGAGCGCCCCCCCGGCGAGGCGCGCATACGGGACCTTTTGGCGCCGGCGGGCGTGCTCGGCGCTTTCGACCACAGCTATCACGGCACCCTCGCCGAACACGAAGCCGTCGCGTTCCCTATCGAACGGGCGGCTCGCACGAGTGGGTTCGTCGTTGCGAGTCGTCATGACGCCCATCGTGGCGAGCCCTGCAAACATCACGGGCGTGATCGCAGCATCGGTGCCACCACAGATAACGACGTCGGCCTCGTCTGCCAGGATCAGCCGGCGAGCTTCGATGAGCGCGTAAAGGCCGCTCGCGCAAGCGAGGGCGCTTGCAGAGACCGGGCCTCGGGTGCCCAAGTCGATGGCGACCTCGCAGGCCGGCATATTGGCGAGAGAGGAGGATACGAAATGAGGGCCGATGCGCCGCAGAGTTTCGTCCACGAGCGACCGGGTGGCCCTCTCAATCGTGTCGAAGCCGGCAACGGCGGAGTTGACCACGGCACCGATACGGTCTTGGTCCTCGTCGGCCATGTCCAACTCGGCGTCGGCAACCGCCTCTCGGGCAGCGGCGACTGCGAACTGCGTGAAGCGTGCCGAACGGCGCAGGCGTTTGCCCTCCAGCACTGAAGCGGGGTCGAAGCCGCGCACTTCGGCCGCGATGCGCGTACCGAAGCCTTTCGGTTCGAACTGCGTTATAGGCCCGACACCAGACCGCCCCGCCAGGAGGCTTCGCCAAGTCTCCTCCCGGTCGTTTCCGACCGGCGTCACCGCACCGAAGCCCGTGATTACTACGTTGTCGCGCCCTTCCGGATCACGCCCTCGCAGACGTGCCTCTTTTTGGCGCCCCGCTGTCTCAGCCAGGGCAGTGTCAGTCGGAGGGGTGTTGGGCGAGCTTTGAGCGTGTTGCGTATACCGCCGCCTCGGTCCGCCGGGCGAACCCCATTTTGGTGAGCAGGTTGGAGACGTAGTTTTTGACCGTCTTTTCGGCGAGGTAAAGCTCTGTCCCGATCTGGCGGTTGGTCTTCCCCTCGGCTATCAGGTCGAGGATCCGCCGCTCCTGGGGCGAGAGCTTGGCGAGGCGCTCATCCTCGCGGTGGCCGCGGAGACGGTCCATCACGGTCGCTGTGAGGGCGGGGTCTATGAGGGACTGGCCTGCAGCAACCCTGCGGACGGCCGATACGAGCTCGGGCCCTCGGATCTCCTTTAGGAGATAGCCGCTTGCACCTGCAAGTATTGCCGAGAAGAGGGCATCATCGTCCGCAAATGAGGTGAGCATGAGGCAGCGCAGCTCAGGGAGGGCCGTGCGAAGGTCGCGGCACAGCTCTATCCCGCTCTCCCCAGGCAGCCGCACGTCGAGCAGAGCGACGTCCGGTTTGGCACCCAGCACCCGGTCCAAGGCCTCTTCGGCGTTGCCAGCCTCGCCAACGACCTCCAAGTCCTCTTGAGGCTCGAACAGCTCTCGTAGCCCTCGCCGGACGACCTCGTGGTCGTCCACGAGGAACACCCGTACTGCCATGCTCGCAGCCTAGCCCGCTTGAGCCTCGACTACGGCGCCGCACCCACTTACCAGGCGCTTGGCTCGGGGGACGCTTCGTCGAGGCGTCATGCGTCCTTGGCGTGGGGCGCTGGCACGTACAGGCGCCGGCCGTGGAAGCTCGGGTTGACGATCGTTATCCAGCGGTCCTTCTCGCCGGGTGCCCAGTGCACTATGGGGTGGCTCCGTGCGGTGACCGAACCCTCGTCGATGCTGTCGGTTATGTCCCCGCCCTCACCGCTTACGACCACGTCCCAGCCCTCGTGGGTGGTGGGGTCGATGCTGTCGGCTTCGAAGGCTATGTGACCGAGGGGGGCCCTTTCTATGAGCAGCCGCGAGCCCGTGCTGAAGACGACCGAGCGCCCCTCCAGGGCGAAGTTGACCGGGAAGATCTCAGGGTGACCGTCCGCGGTGACGACCGCAACCCTTCCGTACTCGACTCGGGCGAGGAGCGACAAGCACTCCTCCTCGCTAAGCACCTCGAACTCGCTATACCACGACGTCACTTGCGGGCTCCTTTCCCGGTAGTCCGGTTGCTGGCTCTCCAAGCGGGACCCGCCACTCGAAACAGGTCCCCCCGCCTTTCGCGGCCGACAGGCGCAAGCGCCCTCCGAGCAGCGCGGCTCGGGCACGGGCATTGGCGATGCCGGAAAGGCGCTTGGGCTTGCCGACGCCCACCCCGTCATCGATCACCTGAATGGTGAGCTCGTTGCCCACCTCCACGTTCACTTCCACCTTGTTGGCCCGGGCGTGGCGGGCCGCGTTGGACAGGGCCTCGCGCAGTACGGCGACGGCCTCGAGCTCGGCTTCCAGGGGCACTTCATGGCCGGCTGGTTGGCGGAAAGAGAGGGCAGGGGTGAATCCGAGCGCTTCGGAGGCGGTGGCTATGGCCTCGTTCACCCTGGACTCGAGCCCTGCACTGGGCGCCGCTTCGAGCGAAAAGATGGCTCCCCTGATCTCTTTTATGGTCGCGTCTAGCTCATCGACGGTCGATGCGACCCTGCTCGCGGCGGAGCTGTTGTCGATCAGGGCAAGGGCGCCTTGGAGGCGCAGGCCCGCACCGAACAGGCGCTGGATCACCAGGTCGTGGAGGTCGCGGGCGATGCGCTCGCGCTCGGCCGAGATGGCCATGCGGTCCCGTTCCGCGCGTACCGTGGCCAGCTCGAGCGCGAGGACTGCCTGGCCGGCCAGGGACGCGACCGCCTGGGTGCGCTCCGGCAGGGCCGGCTGGCCCTCTCCCAGCACCACGGCCAAGGTTGCCCGGCGGACTCGCGCGCCCTCGGCGCACGGGACAGGCACGGCGAGGACGGTGAGGCCTCCTGCCAGGCGAGCGGTGCGCGCGGTGCCGGTGCCTTCGGTGAGGAACCGCTTGGTGCGGAGGCTCTCTGCCAGCGCCGTCAGGGTACCCTTGTCGCCAGCGCTGGCGAGCAGCCCCGTTCCGCTGCCGCCCACTGATACGAGCGCCGCCGCGCGCGCGCCTGCGAGCTCGGCCGCCCGCGTGCAGATCAGGCCTAGCGACGTCTCTAGCGGCGCCTCGGAGAGCAGCTCGAGGCGGATTTCGGCCGCCACCGCCTCGGCGCGTGCCTGCAGCCGGAGCCGCTCTTCGTCCTCTTTGCGCTCGGTGATGTCCCGAAGCGCAGCAACAACCAGGAGGCCGCTCTCCCCCTTCAGCGGTGCGAGGCTGATGTCCAAGGGCACCTCGCTCCCGTCGCTCCGGCGGCCGCGGAGGTCCAATCCGGCGCCCATTGGCCGGGCGTGGGGGTTGGAATTGTAGGCCGTTCGCTTCCGGCGGTGGGTGTAGCGGAAGCGTGCGGGCATGAACATCTCGACGGCTTTGCCTTCCATGTCGGCTGCGGCGTAGCCGAACATTGCGGCGGCCCGCTCGTTCACGGCCACGACCTTTCCTTGGGCATCAACTGCGATGGCCGCGTCGGGCATGAGCGACAAAAAGGTTTCGAGCTCGTCTTGGTCGAGTGTCGGACCCAAGGCCGGGCGGGGTCCCTCGGCTGGCTCGGAGTACCTTGGCATCTTTCCTGGCGCAGCTTACTGCCCAACGACCTGGCGGACCGGGCCCTTCGGCCCTCCCCAGGACCCACTTCGCTGGGAGACCATGAGGGGCATGGCTCCTGCGCCGCTGTCGGTGCTCACGGGTTCGCTGGCAGGTAGCGGCCAGCGCAGCAGTCCCGCCGAGCGCCTCTTGCCCGCGCGCTGCATGCAGCTGCTGGCGAGTGCTTCCTCGGGGCACCTAGCGCTTTCGCAAGGCGCCCTCCCCCTCGTGGTACCGGTGACGTGCTCACTCGATGGAGGGCGGTTGCTGGTACGCGCTGCGCTTGGTTTGCTCGGCGCGAGCCTTGGCCAACCCGGGGTCGTCGCTTTCCATACAGGTGCGACCAGTCCCGACCAGAGCGAGCGGTGGGAAGTGCTCGTGCAAGGGCGAGCAGAGCTCCATGGACGCGAGGCGCCGAGGCAGGCCCGCCGCCCCAACCCGCCCGGCCTGCCCCTCGTGGCCGAGGACGCGACGGTTGTGCTCTCGGTCTCGATCGAGCTCGTCACAGGGTGGCAATACGCTGGCGCGCAGCGAACACGATCAACGATTTCACCAATTACAAAGGCCAAAAAGGAGACGGCTCGATGACCTTTTTCCCCCCGGCGACCCCCGCCCCGTCAAATAGCTCAGCCCCCTGGGCCAAAGACGTGATCCTCTCTGACGGCTCGACGGCCAGGGTGAGGCCGTTGACGGCAGATGACGCAAAGGCGGTTTCGGAGCTGCATTCCCGGCTTTCGGCCGAGTCTGTCCGCCTGCGTTATTTTGGTCCCCACCCCGAGCTCTCCGAGGACGAGCTCACCCGTCTCCTGGCCCAAGGCGGTCAGCAGCACTTGGCGCTCGCCGCGGAGCGGAGCGGGCAGCTGGTAGGCCTCGCCCAGTACGACCGCCTTCCAGGGAGCGACGTGGCTGAGGTGGCCTTCGTGGTCGACGACCCTTACCAGGGCCTCGGGATCGGGACCCTGTTACTCGAGTACCTAGCGAGCGAGGGGCGCCGGTTCGGTCTGAAGCGCTTCAGGGCCGAGGTCCTGCTCGAGAACACCCAGATGACCAAGGTATTCCGGGACGCAGGCTTCACCGAGAGCTCCAAGCTCGAGGCGGGCGAGATGACGGTCCTCATGGACATCTCACCGACTCGTGACGCGCTTGCCGCTCTCTATGAGCGCGACCGGCTGGCCGCCGCGCGGAGCATCAAGCGCCTGCTCGAGCCCCGCTCCGTCGCCGTCATCGGCGCGTCGCGCACGCCCGGGACGGTGGGCCACGAGCTCGTACGCAACCTGGTCAACGGCGCCTTCCAGGGCCCCGTCTACCCGGTCAACCCCTCGGCCACCCACGTTGCCAGCTTGCCGTGCTTCCCGAACATAGAGGCCGTCCCCGGGCCAGTCGACATGGCAGTTGTGGCCGTGCCGGCACGCGGGGTCCCAGAGGTAGTGGAGGCCTGTGGCAGGAAGGGCGTTGGCAGCCTCGTCGTGGTGTCGTCCCACTTCGCCGAGGACGGCATGGTGGACTTGGAGCGCGAGGTGGCGCGCCTCGCCCATTCGCATGGCATGCGCATGGTCGGCCCCAACTGTTTTGGCGTGCTCAACACCGCGCCCGAGATCTCGATGAACGCCACTTTCGCGAAGGACACCCCGACCGCCGGCAGCCTCGGGTTTGCCTCCCAGTCCGGGGGCCTCGGGATCGCGCTCTTGGCCGACGCCAAGAGGCGTGGCATCGGGCTCTCCTCGTTCGTCTCGATGGGCAACAAGGCCGACGTCAGCGGCAACGACCTACTCAGCTGGTGGTCGGAGGACAGCGCTACCCAGGTTGGGTTGCTCTACCTCGAGTCATTTGGGAACCCGCGCAAGTTCGCACGACTGGCTCGCCAGCTGAGCCGCAAGAAGCCGGTGATCGCGGTCAAGGGGGGCCGGAGCGCCGTGGGCCGGCGGGCCGCTTCGTCGCACACGGCGGCCCTTGCAAGCTCGAGCGAAGCCGTGAGCGCCCTGTTCCACCAGACCGGTGTGATCGGTGTGGACACGATCGAGGACATGTTCGACGTAGCCCAGGTCGTCGGGTCGCAGCCGCTTGGCCGTGGGCTGCGGGTCGGGGTGCTCTCGAACGTAGGTGGCCCCGGCGTGCAGGCCGTCGACGCATGTGATGCCAACGGCCTCCAGGTCCCGGAGTTTTCGGAGGACCTCCAGCGTAAGATCGCCGAGCTCTGCCCGAGGAATGGAGGCACGAGCAACCCGATCGACCTCGGTGCTGAAGCCAATGCCCCCATGTACGAGTCGGTCCTCGAACTGCTGCTCCGCAGCGGGGAGGTCGATGCAGTGGTGGTCAACTTCACACCACCGCTCGTAAACAGGCGGACCGACGACGTCGCCGCAGCGATCGTGGCCGCAGTTGGCAAGGCTGCGGACGCCGGCGACGCACGTCCGGTCGTCGCCAGCCTTCTCGGTGCCGAGGAAAGCGGTCGGGAGGTCCTGCGCGCTGGCCGCTACCCCGTGCCGAGCTTCACCTATCCCGAGACTGCCGTGAGGGGGCTGGCGCACGCCCTGCGTTACAGCGTTTGGCGCCAACGGGCCGCCGGTACCACCCCGGCCCTCGATGATGTGGACGTCAACGAGGCGCGCCGCAGGCTCCCACGGGCGGAGGACGGAGGCCTCGCGGCCGGCTGGGTCGGCGGTTCTGCAGCTATGGACGTACTGGCCGCCTTCGGTGTGCCGGTGGCGCGAACGGTCGAGGCCTACAGCGCCGAGGCGGCGGGCAAGTTGGCCGAAGACATCGGTGGCCCGGTCGCCCTCAAAGTGCTTGGCCCCCTTCACAAGAGCGAGGGCGGCGGCGTCCGCCTCGGCCTCACAGGTCAGGAAGAGGTGGCAGCCGCGTACGAGGCCATGAAGGACGCCTTTGGCGCGGAGATGACAGGCGCTCTCCTCCAGCCGATGGCGCCGGCCGGCGGGGTCGAAGTCATCGTGGGTGCCTTGCAGGACCCGTCCTTCGGGCCGCTCGTGGTGTTCGGCCTAGGTGGCGTCGCAGTCGAGGTCCTCGGTGACCACGTCACCCGCCTTGCCCCGCTCACCGATTTGGACGCGGAAGAAATGGTGAACGGGTTGCATGGCTCGGCGTTGCTCACCGGTTACAGGGGCAGGCCGGCGGTCGACATGAAGGCGCTTGTCCAGGTCCTCCATCGCGTTAGCCGGCTTGCCGAGGACCTTCCCGAGATCGCCGAGCTGGACTGCAACCCCGTCATCTGCGGGCCGGGAGGCGTCGTGGTAGTCGATGCCCGCCTCCGTGTGGACCCGGCTCTCCGGGCTGTCTTGGACGAAGACACCAGGCACTTGCGCTAGCGCCACTCGGTCATAAGCCCGCCGCAGGCTGGCGGGTCGCGCCGGGCCGTTGGTGGATCGTGCCGGGCGCGAGACTTGTCGCGATGACGGCCCATGAAGCTGCCGCATCGGCGGCCGAGGCGGAGGTCTCGCGCTTTGCCCGTAGCGAGGAGGCAGAGCGCGAGACGGGGCGCATCGCAGCCTTCAGCGACGGGGTCCTGGCCGTGATCATCACGATCATGGCCTTCGAGCTCCGAAGCCCGGTGGCGGGTACGTTCACGGCCCTCCGAACCCGCCTCCCAGAGCTGCTCGTGTACATCTTGAGCTTCGCGTTCATAGGGATCTATTGGAGCAACCACCACCACCTCCTCCGAGCTACCCGCCGCTGCACAGGTGCCGTCATGTGGGCCAACCTGCACCTGCTTTTCTGGTTGTCGCTTATCCCGGTCCTAACTGAATGGGTGGGCGCGGACTACCGCGACCACGCGCCAGCAGCGGTGTACGGCTTCGTCGCGCTGTGTTCCGCGCTTGCCTGGACGGTGCTCCAGATGTCGATCATCCGGGCCGACGGTCCCTCGTCAGCCGTCGCGACGGCCATTGGCGGCGACCTGAAAGGGCGCTTGTCGCTCGCCATCTACGCGCTAGCCACGGGGTTAGCCTTCGTCACGCCCTGGATCTCCTACGGGTGCTTCGCCATCGTGTCGGTGATGTGGTTCGTGCCCGACCGGCGCCTAGAGCGCGTAGAGATGGCAGGACGGAGTAGAAAGTCCCCATGACGATCCTCGGCACTTCAAGCCCGCCGCGCTGCCTGCAGCTCCACCCCGCTGACGAGGTGGCCGTGGCGGCTCAGGACGTCCAACCGGGCGCCACCGTCTTGGCGGGTGGCAACACCGTGCACGTCCGCGACAGGGTGCCCGCGGGTCACAAGGTCGCGACCAAAGACGTGGCCGCCGGTGCTCCGGTCCACAAGTACGGCCAGGTCATAGGGATTGCAAGTCGTGACATAGCGAGCGGCGAGCACGTTCACACCCACAACCTCGCGTTCGCGGAGGGGGAGCGCGACTACGCGTTCGGCCAGGACCGCAAGGAGGCCGCCTTGGTGCCCCCGGAGCTCCGGGCAACCTTCCAGGGCTTCGTGAGGCCGGACGGGCGGGTAGCCACTCGCAACTACATCGGGGTCATCACGTCGGTCAACTGTTCGGCGACGGTGGCACGGATGATCGCCGCCCAGTTCGTGCCGGGGCAGGGCCTCCTCGAGCAGTACCCCAACGTGGACGGCGTCGTCGCCCTCACCCACGGCTCAGGGTGCGGGATGGCCGGCAGCGGTGAGGGCTTCGATCTGCTACGCCGAGTATTGAGCGGCTACGCGGCGCACGCCAATTTCGCAGGGCTGGTTGTCCTCGGGCTCGGGTGTGAGGTCAACCAAGTGCGCGCTCTCACCGAAGGGTTTGACCTGCCTGAAACCACGCCGGTTGCCGCAATGACGATCCAGGGGAGCGGGGGTACGAGGGCGACCGTCCGGCAGGCAACCGAGCGCGTCGTCGAGATGGCTGCCGAGGCAGACAAGGTGCGGCGCAGCACTGTCCCTGCGAGCGAGCTCGTGCTCGGGCTCGAATGTGGTGGATCGGACGGTTATTCCGGCATCACCGCGAACCCTGCACTTGGAGCTGCTGCGGACCTGCTCGTCGCCAATGGTGGCACGGCGATCCTAGGGGAGACGCCCGAGATATACGGCGCTGAGCACCTGCTCACCAGACGAGCCGAATCCCGGGATGTGGCCGAGCGCCTCCTCGAGCGCATCCACTGGTGGGAGGAGTACGTGAGCCGCAGCGGGGCGAGCCTCGACAACAACCCCTCTCCGGGCAACAAGGAGGGCGGGCTCACTACGATCCTGGAAAAGTCGTTGGGTGCCGTGGCCAAGGGTGGTACCAGCAACCTCTGCGCTGTCTACGAGTACGCCGAACCAGTTCGCTCGAAGGGCTTCGTCTTCATGGACACGCCGGGCTATGACCCAGTGTCGGTGACGGGGATGGTCGCCGGCGGCGCCAATGTCGTGTGCTTCACGACCGGGCGCGGGTCGGTCTTTGGGTCAAAGCCTGCACCGTGCATCAAGCTGGCCACGAACACTGACACCTACGAGCGCATGACCGAGGACATGGACGTCAATTGCGGTGTCGTTCTCGATGGGACCAAGAGCGTGCAAGAGGTTGGCCGTGACATCTTCGACCTCGTGCTGGCCGTAGCGTCCGGGCAGACGACCAAGAGCGAGGAGCTCGGCTTCGGCGACGAGGAGTTCACGCCCTGGCAGCTGGACGAGGAGTTCACGCCCTGGCAGCTGGGAGCGGTCCTCTAGCGTCTGGTGCCAGCACTACCGCTATTTGCCGGCGGCGCTATTTGCCGGCGGCGCTATTTGCCGGCGGCGCTATTTGCCGGCGGCGGTAATACTCGGGCGCTCGGGGCGCTACATGCTCGTGGCATCAAGGTTGGTGTCGCTACGCCTGGGCGGTGAGCTCTGTCGCTGTGAAGAGTGCCAGCAGCTCCAAACCAGCCTCGTCGAGCTTGCTTGCGCCGGCCGAGGCCCCCGGCTGCCCAGTCCCTGTTTGGGGCCTGCGGTCGATCGCGCAGAGCACCTGGTCGACCACGGCACCACGGTCGCGGAGGTCGCCGGTGGACGCCACGACCTGCCCCCCCGTCGTCACGACGTCCTCGACGACCAAGAGGCGCTTGCCGGCGACGTCGGGGCCTTCTGCCAGCTTCGCCGTGCCGTAGGTTTTGGCCTCCTTGCGCACGAGCACCTGTGGCAGGCCGGTTGCCAAGGACAGAGCGGTGGACAAGGGGACCCCGCCGAGCTCAAGGCCGGCGAGCATGTCGGTACCGGCCGGCACGAGGGGGATCGCGAGCTCGGCAACGGCCTGCAAGAGCCCCGGATCGGACTCGAACATGTATTTGTCGAAGTAGAAGTCCGCGACCTGCCCAGAGCGGAGCACGAAACGCCCGCTCAGGTAGCACACTGCCTGCAGGCGGCGAGCTAGCTCTTTTCTGTCCATTCAGCCATGATGCCCGAGCTCGCGCCGGCCCATCACCCGCGCCGGCCCATCACCCGCGCTCGCCGTTCCGGTCGCCGTTGCACCACCGGTCCCGCTACGACCCCCCGGCCGTTCCGCCCGGTGACCCCCGGGCGCCGCTCCGCCGGTTCGCGAGCGCGTCACGAGCTTTGGGGGCGTACACCGCCAGTGACGCCCAGGCGAGCACGAGGCCTGGAATGGCGGCAAACCAAGCGAGGACCGTGGCAACGTGGTGCCACCCGACGGTCGAGCTACCCGCCAGGAACAGCGGGAACGCGCACATAAGGCCGAAGGTGCCAGCCTTGCCGAGCCTTACCACGTCCACGCGCCCTCCGCCGGCTAGCACCAGCACAACCGCCATCGTCGCGACGAGGCCCTCGCGGGCAATAGCTGCTATGGCGACCCCGACGGGCACGGCGCCGGCAACGAGCGTGCCGATCACGGCGGCGCCGAGCAGGACGCGGTCGGCCACGGTGTCCAGCACTTTGCCCAGGTTGGTGACCTGGCGGAGCCGTCGAGCGAGCTGGCCGTCTAGCCCGTCGGTGAAGCCGAGCACGGCGAGGAGCACGGCAGCAGCGAACCAGTCTTGGCGGCGCGGTTGGGCGAGCAGCCACACGAAGACTGGTACCAACGCGAGGCGTACCGTGCTCACGACGTTGGGGATTGTGAAGATCCGGTCCTCACCGACCCTGCGAGTTGGCCTTTGGACCACGGGTCGAACTTAGTGCGGGCGCCCGGTGCGACCGCTTCGCTGGCCCGCTCCCCACTGGCCCGCTCCCCACTGGCCCGCTCCCCACTGGCCCGCTCCCCACTGGCCCGCTCCCCACTGGCCCGCTCCCCACTGGCCCGCTCCCCACTGGCCCGCTCCCCACTGGCGGAGTGGCGCCACCGGCCTGGCCGGCGCCACCGGCCGGTGGCGTTCGAATCCTCACTTGATGGGGGCTGAGGTGAACCTCACTTGGCACGGGGCCCTCCCCTCGGCCATGATGTTGGGCCGGATGCCTCGTCCCCCTCGTAGCACGGAGCCCTCTCGCGCCCCTCGGGAGGGCCAGCATGCCGTCAGGCGTTCTCCCGCGCGGCGCGCCGGCGCGACCGGTCCTTCCGGCGTGGCTCGATCGGCCGGTCCGCCTGTCCCGCCGCCAGTGCTTGGTGCACGAGGGCCGGTGCACCACGGAGGTCGGCCGACGCCCGCCCTGCTCCGCCTCCGGCGGACGGTGGTGGGCCTCGTCATTGTCGCCCTACTAGTAGCCCTGTTCTGCGGGATCCAGCTGAGCAGGTCGGTCCCTCCCCTCGACGTGGCCAACGTCCTCCCCGCCCACCTGGTGGCTTCGGGTAACCCGCCAGGGCTGCCCTTACCTGCGCAGGGCTCAGCGGACGTCGAGGTCGAAGGGCTCGGCCAGATTGGAGCCTTGCGAGCGAACGAGGCGCTCCCTCTGGCGAGTGTTACCAAGCTGATGACCGCGCTGGTGGTCTTGAAGGACCACCCCCTGTCCCCCGGGCAACAAGGGCCGGCTATTACAGTGACGCCCGCGGATGCCGCGGCCTACTCGGCAGACCTCGCTCAGCAGGACTCGGTAGCGGCGGTCGCGGCCGGTGAGAGCCTGACGGAGCTGCAGGCCTTGGAAGCCCTCCTCGTCCCCTCGGCCGACAACGTGGCCGTCATCCTCGCCGACTGGGACGCCGGCAGCGTCCCGGCCTTCGTGAGCAAGATGAACTCCGAGGCCCAGCAGCTCGGCCTCAGCACCACCCATTACGCCGACCCGGCTGGGCTTGACCCCCAGAGCGCCGGGAGCGCGGCGGACATGGTCCGTCTCGCGACCTATGTCATGGCTCAGCCGGTGCTCCGGGAGATCGTGGCCATGCCCCAGGTCACACTTCCTGTAGCGGGGACCGTGTACAACTACGACTACGCCCTTGGCCATGACGGCATCATCGGCATCAAAACGGGTTCCACCCCCCAGGCTGGCGGCAACTTCGTGTTCGCCGCTCAAAGGACCGTCGATGGGCGGAACTTGACGGTGCTCGGGGCCGTGTTGAACCAGGGTGGCCAGCAGCCACTGACGTCAGCTCTGGACGAGGCCGAACGCCTGAGCGTGGCTGCGTTTTCGAGCGTTTCCCAGGTAACGGTGCTGCCAAAGGGCACGAAGGTGCTCACCCTCGATGCTCCGTGGGGGAAGCAGGCCGTGGCCGTGACCACCCAGGCGGTCAGTACGCTCGGCATCCCCGGTGAAGCGGCGAGTGACCGGGTGGATCTTTCACCGGGCATCTCGCACCTGCCCAGCGCTAAGACGGGCGAGCAACTCGGCACCGTGCTCGTCTCTTTCCCCGGAGGGACAGCGAAGGTGCCGGTTGTGGCTTCAGGCAGCGTCCCACCGGCCTCGGCCTCGTACCGCCTCGGCCGGATTTGACCCGGTTTGGTCCAGGTTCAGGG
>JAJYMM010000071.1 GCA_021787035.1 Actinomycetes bacterium | reverse complement strand
GTTTCCGGAAAACCCATGTTTCTAATTCGAGTGGCCCGAGCTGACCCGTAAGGGGCGTCCCGAGCCCGCCCCTCTGACCACCTACCCGCTCGCCCTTTTCGCGCCCCCTTGGTCATTTCCTGGCCGTCGGGATATGCAGGGGCGGGCGGGGACAGGTTTGGTCAGGCGGCTAGTGTTTGTGTCGACGGCGGAGCAGTACCAGGTGGTGCGTTGCGGGGCGGTGCCCTACGGCGTTGCGGCACGCGGTTTGCGTTGCGCTTGATGGCTGGCAGGTGGGCGAGCGTGACGGAGTCGTGCGCAAATACCCCCCAGCCGCACCAGGTCGCTGTGCCGGGGGTTCCGTCTGTCAGGGACCGTGCCCACCCGTAGCGGTGTTTGAAGACGGCGGTCCTCCCCTCCGAGCCGGTCCTCCACTGGACGAGGTCGCGGAAGCCCTACGGCGGGACACCTGGCGTATCCTCTTTGCTGTTTTCCCCGGCCTGGATATTACTCAGTTCACAATGCCGGCGCCTGTCGCGCGCAGTCGGGCGAAAGACGTGGCGCTCCCATGAGAAGGTGAGGATAGCCTGAGGTGTCTCAGCCCTCCCTTCCTCATGAGCCCGCGCGGACGGGCGTCGTTGTCGCTAAGGTGAACAGAAGGTGAACAGAAGGTGAACTCCAGGTGACCTGGGGATGAGCCACAGGCGACCGGCACGCACGAGGCCAGGAAGGAGGGCAAGTGAGAGACGCCTTGCTCGTTGCTGCCGGTCTGTTCTCCGTGGTCGCGGGGGCGAACGACGGAAGCTCGGTCCTCTCCGCCGGGTTGCGAGTGCCCGGCCTGCGGCCGCTCATCAGCCTCGCTGTTCTGCTTTTTGCGGTCGTCGTCGGTCCGTGGCTGCTCTTCGGCACCGGGGTGGCGACCACGCTCGCCCACGGGTTGGTGCCCTTCGGGGGGACGAGCGCGGACCGAGCGCTGCTCGCGGCAACCCTGTCTGCGATGGCGGTGGTCTTAGGCCTGGTCCGTGCTGGCCTCCCGACCAGCCTCACGCTTGCGTTCGTGGGCGCGATCACCGGCTCAGGGCTCGGGGCAGGGCTGCCCGTGAGCGGTGGAGAACTGGAGAAGATCTTGCTGCTCGGCCTGGCGGCACCCGTGGTCTCTGCTCTTCTGGCGTCCCTGGCGGTGCCGCTCACGCTCCGGGCTGCCGGAGGGGCCCTTTCCCGCCGGCGCCTCGTCCGATGGCACCGAGCCGCGTTCTTCCTCCAGTGCCTCGCCTATTCGGCTAACGGCGGCCAGAAGATCCTCGCCGTGTTCGCGGTAGCAGCTGGGGCGGCCTCGGGCAGGCTGGTGCAGGACCCCTGGTGGCTGGCCATCCTCGTCGGTGCGCTGTTCGGCCTCGGGGTACTAGGCGGCATCCGTGGCGTCTCGGCCAAGCTTGGCAAGGGGATCCTCGCCGTGCACCTACGCCACGCCGTTGTCGCCGAGACGTGCTCGTTCGCTGTCGTGATGGGTGCCGGCCTGGCAGGTGTGCCTCTCACCATGAGCCAGTCCGTTGCTGGTGCCCTCGTGGGTGCTGGCGTCAGCGAGGCTCGGACAAGGGTGCGGTGGCCTGCAGTCGCGCGCATGGCTGGTGCCTGGGCGGTGACGCTGCCGGCGAGCGTCGCGGTGGCTGCGCTTGCCGGAGCCCTGGCGAGGAACCTGTGAACATGAGGGGCGCGCGCTCCATAGCGCACAGCGTTGCCCGCCTGGCCCGGGACCTGACCGGCCGCTCCACCGGCGACTTGGTTGAACTGCTTGGCGACCAGCTCGCCTGGACCGAGCGTGGGGCCAGGCTCGTGATGTCGATGGCCGACGGTTCGGTCTCGACCGACGAGGCTCGCCGCCATATGCGGGAGGTGGAGCACAACGGCGACGAGGCCCGGGCCGGGCTCGTGGCCACCCTCGGTCAGGTGCTCACCACTCCGATCGACGCCGAGGACATGTTCCGCCTGTCACGTTCCATCGACGACGTCTTGGACAACCTTCGGGACTTCGTGCGCGAGGTGGACCTCTACCGCCCCCTGGGTCTTGACTTCGCCCTGCCCTTGGCAGAGACCGTCCTCCAGGGTGTCAAGTGCCTCCGCCCGGCGCTAGGCCAGCTTGACGGCCCCCGTGGCAAGGCACGGCAGGCAGCTCTTGCCACTCGAAAGGCCGCGGGACAAGTCCGCCGGCTCTACCAACAGAAGCTGGCCGAGCTGCTCAACCAACCCCTCGACAACGAGACGCTGAAGCGTCGTGAGCTCCTGCGGAGGCTCGACGTCGTCGGCCTGCGCTTAGGCGAGGCCGCTGACGCACTAGCCGATGGCGTCCTCAAACGGAGCCGTTAGGTCACTAGCAAGGGCCGACAGCAAAGGCAGCAGGACGTAGTGCCTCCTGTTACCGGCATCTATTGCTGATGATGTAACTGCCTGATCCGGCAGAGATAATTGGGACCCGAGTCGAGTTGAGGGGCTGGGCCGGGACGACGGTGGGAGCCCGGTCTGCTAACAAGTCACCGTGGCGATCAGCTGGCCGTGCCGAGCGTCGGTCGAGGTGTACTCAGGATGGGGACGCAAGGTGCCAGCTCCTCGCCCGAGCTGTCCGCGCTGTGGGGTGCCGATGGCCTTCGACGGCAGCTACCCCCGTTCTGTACGCGAAGCAGGCAAGTTGTGCACGGTCTTCGTGCGCGGTGCCCGGTGCGGGCGCTGCGGCGTAGGCGAGTCGCTGGCGCCCGACTTCGTGCTGGGCAGGCGTCGGGGCACTAAAGCGGCCGTCGGGGCGGCCGTGCTCGCTCCCGCCGGCGTCGGCTTGCCCGTGGGCTCCGCCAGTCTCTACCGAGCTGTCCCGGAGCGGACCGTGCGGTCCTGGCGCCAGCGCTTCTGCGAGCGTGCCGAGGCGCTCTCGGTGCTCTTCGAGGCACTGGCGGCCGAGAGGGGTGCCCCGGCGCCGGCGCACGGAGCTGGGTCGTCCACCCGCCAGGCTGTGGTCGCGACCCGGCGGTTCTGGCAGACGGCGCGCCGGCGCGTGCGCGACGTCCCCCCGGCCTGGCCACTCGCCAATGTCGTGGTCGGCGCCAGCCTCCTGGCGGCCCGCGTGGACCTGTCGGTGCCAGGCACGCCTCACTTCATTTGCCGCTCGCGCGCACCCTGGACCGGGGGCATGTCAGGCACCACCGCCACCGTCCCGTGGCGCCGAGCCGGGCCCCCTTGGGACCACGTCCCTATCCCCGTTTGCCGAAACGAGCACGACCTCGGTGACGCGCGCTTGCTCAAACTCCCCCTCGGCAGCAGGGCAGCGAGGATGGCTGATCAGTTCTGCCGGAACGCCGTCAGACAAACCTGCCAAAGCGTTGCCATTTAGGGATGCCGGTAACACCCCGTGTGGTTCGGAGGAGGGCTGCACGGAAAAGGGCCTGTTCACAGGCACCTCGCCGCCCAGGCCTATCCGGTCCTTGCCAACGATGTTTGGCGCCTCAGCCGCGCAACCAGGCCCCCAAGAGGGGGGCCATCTCCATTATGGCTCTAGCGACAGTCCTGGCAGCGCCGGGGTCAAGGCCAAGCCCTACGGGCGGCCTGCGGCCGGCTAAACCGCGCGCGCTTGCTCGAGGGCGACGCGGCCACGCTTGACCTTCTCCGTCCCGCCCTCGCGCCGGCGGGCCAAGCCGGCGTCGACCAGTTCGTCGGAACTGAAGCCCTACGCCAGCCAAGACGTCCCGGCCTTTGACGGTGTGGCCGACTTCAGCCCTGCTCGTTACTGCCTCAAGCACGTCGATGTCGATCCCCCTGCCGGCGAGGTACCGCCGGCCGAGGTGGTGCTGGCTATTGGACGAATAGAAGTCCCATGCCGCGGCCAAGGCTTCTAAGAGCCGCCTGACCTCCGACCGGTCAGGGTCAGGTAACTCGTTGCCCCGAGCGGTTCCCTACGCACCGTCGGCTCAGGCCTTTGCCCCTCCCAAGCGTTGCGGAGTGGCCGGCGGTAAGGCCGAGCAGGAACGCCTCAGCCTCAGCCACTGTCACGACAGGGGCGCCGGTGAACACTTCGGCGTCACGTCAACTCACGTTCGATCTGCTGGAGGCTCTCCCCCTTGGTCTCGGGGACCCTCAACGCGCAGTACAGGACGGCGAAGAGCGATAGGAGGGCGAAGAGGAAGAACGTGCCAAAGCCGTGGATCGTGTCCAAGAGCGTCAGGAAGGAGATCGTGACGATGAAGTTCGCACCCCAGTTCGTCATCGTCGCCAGGCTCAT
>JAJYMM010000047.1 GCA_021787035.1 Actinomycetes bacterium | reverse complement strand
CGAAGGTGGTCTGCAGGTCGACCACCGGCACGCCGTCGGTGCCGGCGAGGCGCCGGGTCGCCTCTAAGAGGAGCTGGCGCAGACCCTCGGTCAGATAGGTGCGGCGGAAGAACTCGACCGGATCGGCGTACTCGGGGCCGCCCGAGCCGGCAGCGACCTGGTGGAGGTCGGCGGCGAACTCGGCGAGGCCGTAGCGGCCCTGGGCGACGTCGTCGTGTGGGACGATCACCTCACGCCACGGCCGAAGCCCCGCCACCGCTCCCGTGGTTGCTTGGGCTGCTGCTCCGGCCTTGCGGGTGTCGGCCTCGTAGCGAAGCCTCATCAGTTCGGTCTTGGAGCGGCCAACCTCTGCGGCCTCGCTGGCGTCGACAGCGACGAGCACCCGCTCGATCGAGTCGAGGGCCCGGTAGGTGTCGTCCGCGTTGAACGCGTCGTTGTGCGCCCAGCGGTTGCGGACGTCGCGCAGCTCGAACACGAGGTTGCGGTCGGTCCGAGTGAGCCGGCTGCGAAACGCGGAGTCCCACGCTTCGGTCATCACCTTCAACAAGAACGCCGGATCCCGAAGCGACACCGGTGCCGCGTTCCGTGGGCCGGAATCGACAAAGCTCTCCAGCCAACCCTCGCCGTGCACCGAGGCCATCTGACGGTCGACGAACGGTGCGAGCCCCGTGGCCAGCACCTCGAAGGCCCTGCCGACCCGCTCTCGGTTACTGACGGCCACGTTCTGCTCCTAGCTCTCGTTGCACCTCGGCCACCACCTGCTCGGCAAAGCCCGCCAGGCTGTCTGCAAGCTCAGCGTTCGCCTCGGCGAGGTCATCCGCGTAGCGCCCGTCGACCGCCCACGGGTTGCACCACGCCAACAGCTGTCGGTCGAGGCCGACCAGGCGTCCCAGCCCAACGCACGAGTCGTGCAGGACAAGCAGGTTGTGGGTCTTCTGGAACGGCACGCCTACGTCGATGAGCGTGGCTTTCAGGGCCTTCTCGACGACGAGATGGGAAAGAAAGCACACCATGCGACCAGGGGATTCGGGATCCCGGGCGACGGCGCGCATCGCATGGAGGTCGTCCTCGACGTTCGCCAGCCACCGGCGGGCCTCGTCGAAGCTGTTGTCAGGCAGCTCGGGCATAGACGACCCGTCCTTCCCGAAGCGGCCAATAGTGCATCGAGCCGATCACGTCGTGACGGCGCTCGCACTCGCGGCGGTCGGTGACAAAGACCTGGACCGGCACCGCCCCACCGAGGGCGCCGTAGAGTGCCGCCTCCAGCTCGTGGCGCTTGGAGTAGTCGATGGCGGAGAGCACCACCATCAGGTCGAGATCGGAGTCCGGGCCGTCGTCGCCCCGGGCGACGGACCCGAAGAGGAGCACCTGTTCGGGGTCACAAGCCCTCACGACGGCGCCCACGACTTCGGGCACCCACTCGGCCAGGGTCCGACCGTCGTAGCGGGCCTTGCCGTCACGAACCTCGTACGTGACCGGGCTCATGACCCAAGCTCCGGCTGGACCGATCCCGGTGAGCCGGCCCGACGGAGGATCTCGGGCCACGAGGTGACCAGCGCGTTGAACCCGAGGGCATCTTCGGCCCAGCCCCGACGTTCGCAGATCGCATAGAGGCGATAGGCGAGATCGCGTGCCGACTCGCCGAGACCACCCAGACGGCGCACCAGGTCTGCCGCGCCAGACTCGCTGCCGTCGTCCCATAGGGCCTTCACCAGCTGCTGGGTCACCTCCCACACCGGCATACGCTGGTCGGTGGTCGGATCCCAGTCCGCGGCAAGTTCGGCACGCCGCAGCAGCCGGACCCGCCCGGCCCGAGCGACGAGGATGCCCGCCTCCTCCAAGCCCTTCACCGACACGTTCGTCGCTCGGGCTAGGCCCTCGGCGGGGTCGTAGCCGGCCTCGTCGAAGCCGAACTGCTCGAACCACTTGATGGCGAAGCGGGTGTCCCCGTCGAACTCGCCCTCCTGCTCCGCGAGTACTTCATCCAGCACCTGGTTGATGAGCGTCAACGCGCTGCGGACCGGCATGGTCTCGCCGGTCGGCTCGACGACCTTCGCGTAGCGGGAGAACACCGCCATCCCCGGGCCGATCGCGGCCTGGGCGAGGTCCACCGGGGCGATGTTGCCCTGCTGGAGCTCACGCAGCGCTTTAGGCAGCTCGGCGTGTAGCGCGGCGAGAAACCCCCGCCGGTCGGTGATGCCAGCGGTCTCACTTCGGGGACGGCACGCCAGGACGATCGAGGACGCGAGGGCGTTGCTGGCTAGGTCGCGGGTACGCCCAACTCGTTCCGTTCGCACAGGCCAGGTTGCGGTCACGGCGAGGCCTGAGCGAAGGAGACCGGCGAGCATCGTCTCCCATCCAGTCGAGGCCACGCCGCTCTGGTCGTGCTCGGACTGTTTGAATGCGTAGAAGAGGGTCAGCGGATAGTCCGAGTTCGCCGCCTTCCGCAAGCCGGCGAAGGCGCGCTCGAAACCAACGCGAAAGTGTTCCTCGGCACTCTTCTTGTCTCCGAGCCGAGATGGATCCGCAATCAGTTCGGCCGCTTTTGGGCTCAAGACGGTCGAAAACAGATTGGCGTGAATCTCACGTAGCGAGCGGCGCAACCAAATGTAGAAGAAGTCGCTGAGATTCGCATAGCTCACGTTGTCGTAGTAGGGCGGGTCAGTAGACACAATCGGTTCCGGCCTTCGGTCGACCTCGCTTGCAGCATCCAGCTGCTCAACCCTCCCCGGTCGCATCGCGGGCAGATCCTTCAGGCTGTTCGCGATTCCACCGATCGAAATCCGTGGGTCACCGGCTGCGTTCGCAAACGGGTTGACCTCCGCGAAGTCCCAGACCATTGGTAGGGCCTGCCGAGCGAAGGTCCCCTTGGCCTGGTTACGTATGGGGCTCCAGACGGCCAGCGATGAGTTGTAGTCGGCGAGCTTGCTCACAGAAAGACCAAGATAAGTGACCACAGCGTCTGCGTACTCGGACTCTCCACCGTCCTCAACGACTCGCTTCTCAACCTCGATGACTAGGTCGGAGAAGGCGCAGAGCGCGGTGAGTTGACGATTAGTGAAAAGGTCGGCGTGGCGGGTCATGCCGTAGTTCGTGACCCAGAGATTGCGGGGGTCGTAGGGAATATCGGTATCAGGAACATCGTCAGGCCGGGGTACCTCGGCCGCTTGGGAATGCTCGGGATGGGAGGAGAGATAGACGCGCGCCTGTTCTCCCTCAGCAACGATCGCCATCAACTGGACTCCCATACGCCCGGCCTTGCCCTCTGATCGCACATGGGTGAGGGGTACGGGCGAGTTGCACACGATGCAGATAGCGCCCGTGCGTCCGACGGTGCCCTCAACGGGAGGGCCAGATGACCCGTGGCCGATCTCAAAGCGCACCCTGCTGCCCTCCACCACGGGGCGAACCCAGGCTTCCTTGCCTTTCTTCTTGCCGAGCCAGAAGGACCGGACCAGCGGCATCGTGGCTTGGCAGGCTGGGTTCGGGCACGTGGCGGTACGCGCCCAGATCCACGCGATGACCGTTGCCATGCGGCCATCGGGGAGGGTGGCTGGCGGGTAGAGATGCCCGATGCGGCTCTCTGCCTCGTCGCGCATCCATGCCCCGTAGTAACGGACATCCTCCGCGAGTCCCTGGGCGCCTTTCCAGCTCTCGATCGCGAGTCGACCGTCACCGTCGCGCGGGTGAACAGGTGGCTGGCCGGCGAACTTGGCTGGTAGCTCGATGAGAGCCTTGGTGATGAGCACGGCGACCGGGTTCAGGTCGCTCCCATGAGCGACGAGTCCGAGGCGCTGGGCCTCCAGGGGGATCGATCCGCCCCCGCAGAAGGGGTCGAGTACCTCCGGCAGGGTGCCTCCGCAGGAGCGGCGGATCTCTTCGCGCGCCTCGGCGAGCACCGCCTCGTCTTGGGTGGCTTCCCAGGGGACCAGACGCTCGATGATCCGGAAGAGCCGTTGGCGTTCTTGTTCCTGGGCTTCCTCGGTGGGGAAGCGATCGGGGTGCGCCGAGGGGTCGTCGACGAGCTGCGCGAAGAGCACGGCATGCGGCGAGCGGGCGGCGTGCCCACCACAGGTGCAGAGTCGAGGGGTGTCCGTGGCGGATGGACTTCTCCCGGGCTGCTTCCCGGTTGATCGCTTCGAGGGGGAGTGCCACCTCGATGAGCTTGCGTTTGTGGGTGTCGACTTGGCCCATGTCAGCCCTTGCCTTGGGAGAGGAGTCCGGCGATCCCATCGACCACTGCGAGCACGAGGTTCGTCTTGACACGCCGCTTGTGGCAGGCCAGGGCGATAGCAGCGCTCACGATGGTCAGGTCCGGTCCGTAGCCGGCGTAGGCCAGGATCGGCGAGAGGATGTCGCGGATCTCGGTCTCGTTGGGTCCGTACCACGTGCCGCAGAGCTGCACCTCGGCGAAGCGGGCATCGGAGGCGATCTCGGTGGCGAGGGCTTCCTTGTCCCACTGGCGACCGGGCACGTACTGGTTCCATTCGACTTGCTTGACACCGATGAAGTGCTGTAGCGCCTGCTGCTGGGCCTCGGCAATCATGTGCTTCCCCCTCCATCGGTCATCGTGGCGTCTCCGCTGTCTCCCAGAGCTTGTCCCAGTCGAAGGTGGTGCTCCGCTCGGCGAAGTGCAGCTGGCGGGACTTGCCCGCGAACGGGTCGCGCAGGTAGCGGACCTGGCAGGTTCCGTCGGTGCGTACCTCGACGAGCGCGAGGAGGTAGCGGTCCGCGGCGTTCAGGCCGGTGAGGATCTCGTTGCGGGTGACGGTGACCGTGGTCGAGCCTTCGATGCGCCCCTTCACCTCGATGAGCAGCAGGTGACCGTCGGTGTCGACGGAGCGGATGTCGAAGCCGGGGTTCGAGTGCGGCATCTCCTCGGCTCGCCGACCGATGCGGGCTTCTTCGTCGAGCACTGCCCGCACCGCCCGCTCTTCGACCTCACGGGTCTCGCGGGCGAAGCGGCTGACGGTGGCTGCCTCGGGGTCACCGAGGGAGGCGAGCAGCCCCGCCGGCACGACGAGCGCCCCGCCGACGAGGACCGGTGGGAGGGCTTGGAGCTCGCGTTCTTCTTCGAGCTCGCCGAGACGTCGGCGCATCCTCGCGGCGAGCTCGTCGGCTCGGGTCTGGGCGCGTTCGGGGTTCATCTTCGGCTGGCGTCCAGCCGCGGCCTGCTCTTTAAGCACGGCTGCTCGCTGGTCCCAGTAGTTGATCTCCCGGGTGAGGCGGGTCCGCACCGCCGTGATGGTCCGCTCGGCGCGGTCGTCAGTGCGGGCAGCGACTTCGGCGAGATGAGCCGGGACAATGTGCTCGATGGCGTAGTCGAGCGCCCGGCGTTCGAGGCCGGGGCCGGACAGCCATTCGTCACCGAGGATCTGCTTGCAGGTCACCAGCTCGTCGGGGGTAGCCGGGCGGTAGTCGAGGTACGGCGCGTACCCGCCCGGCGAGCCGATGCCGTCGCGGTCGACGCTCACGAACTCGAAGCGCCGGGAGACGACGTGGTCTCGCCCGCCTTGGCCAGGCCGGGCGTCGGTGATGGTGTGCTCCAGGTAGCACAGCACCCGGGGCACCTCTGTGGGGTCGGTCTCGTCGATCAGGACCGCCCCGGTCGAAAGGAGCGACCCGTGGCGTTCGATGACAAGGGCCACCACTGCGTCGAGGAGGGGATGTCCGGGGGCGGCGGGCCGGCCGGGCTGGTGGATGAGCGTCTTGTCGAAGCAGATCCGCTCGTAGCGGCGCAGCACCGGCCGACCCGAGCGGGCGGTGCGGGCTCGGACCTCGGCGGGCACGTGGGTCACCTCGTAGCGATCGGGCTCGCGCATCGCCAGTCGGCCGCCCAGGGTTGCCAGCGCCTTGTCGAAGAAGGCGTGGACGTAGTGGGGCTGCAGCCGGCGCGCCGCGGCCTCTTCCATCAGCAGACGCAGGCGGGTGACGTCGGCTTCGGATAGCACCTCGGAGGCGAGCGCTTCGGCTGCGATGAGCGCGCCGATGCCGTCGCCGACGTGGGCATCGATCACCTCTTCGAGGCGAGCACGGACATCTGGCCGTTCGCCGTAGCGGATGACCTCGATGAGCAGGTCGCGCAGTGCCCGGCCGGACATGGCCTGGCCGAGGACGTCGAAGACCTGGCCGCCGAGCGCCTGGCGTTGCTCGTCGAGCTTGTGGAGCAGAAGTTGGTACACCTGGCCCTCGCGGGTGCCTGCGGCGACGAGGTTCCACATGTGGCAGACCTCTTCTTGGCCGATGCGGTGCACGTCGGTATCGAAATCGTCGGCGAGGTCCTCGCCGAGTCCGAATCGGGCGGTCTCGTCGTCTGCCGAACCCGACCCGGGGTGGTCGGTCGTCGCGCGGAGCTCGGCGAGGTGGTCTTCGAGGCGCTTTCGCCGCCGGGCGAGGGATTGGCTGATCGCCTCAGGTGAGGAAGCGAGGCGACGCTGCAGGACGGTGAGGGCGAAGCCGACCACGTTGCGCCGCCCCGAGGTGAGCCGCTCGGCCCGGTTCATCTCCTCGGTCACATAGGTGGTGACTGCCTCGTAGAGATCGGTCTCGGCCGCGGAGAGCTCGAAGGGGACGGTGTAGGCGCGCCGCTCGGGGAACAGCAGCCGGCCGTCGAAGCGCAACAGGTGCTCCTTCACCATCCTGCGCATCAAGTCGGTGGTGTCGATCTCTCCCGATGCGGAGCGGCGGCGGCCTTCGAAGCGGTCGGCGTCCAACAGCGCCAAGAACAGCTGGAAGTCCTCGTTCTTGCCGGCGTGCGGCGTGGCCGTGAGCAGCAGAAGATGGCGGGTGGTGACCGACAAGAGGCGCCCGAGGCGGTAGCGGCGGGTCTCGCGCACCTCGTCGCCCTCGTAGTGGGCCGACATGCGGTGCGCCTCGTCGACGACGACGAGGTCCCACTCGGTCGCCTCCAAGCGAGCCTGGATGTCGTCGTTTCGCGACAGGTGGTCCAGGCGGGCGATGACGAGATCGCGCTCCGCCAGCGGATTGCCGGTGTGGCTCGCCTCGATGGCGTCTCGGGTGAGGATCTCGAAGTCGAGGGAGAACTTCTCCGAGAGCTCGTCCTGCCACTGGGCGACGAGACCCCCCGGCGCGACGATGAGGCAGCGGGCGACGTCGGCTCGGAGCAGCAGCTCTTTGATGTAGAGCCCCGCCATGATCGTCTTGCCGGCCCCCGGGTCATCCGCGAGGACGAAGCGCAGCGGCTGGCGGGGGAGCAGCTCGCCGTAGACGGCACGGATCTGATGCGGCAGGGGCTCGACCAAGGAGAGGTGCACGGCGAGGAGCGGGTCGAACAGGTGCGCCAGGCGGATCCGCTGGGCCTCGGAGACGAGGCTGAACAGCTCGCCGTCCGCGTCGAAGCTCCACCGAACCCCGGACTCTCGGATCTGGAGCGCCTCCTCGTCGGAGCGGTAGAGGAGGCGTTCGCCGACCCGGCCGTCTGGGTCGCGGTAGGTGAGGGTGACCGCCGCTCCACCGTGCCAGGAGAGCGCCACGGACGTGACGTCCTTGGCGGGGACGACCCCGCCGATCACCGAGCCGGGAACGAGGTCCTCCAGCTGGGCGCTCACGCACTCCTCGCTTCGCGCTCGTGGTGAGACGCGGACGGCAGTGGCATCGGGTCCATCGTCGCAGGTCGCGGTGATGGCAATGGGGCTTCCGACTGACCGACGCCGTGCCAGCCGGAGTCGAGGCTCGCCGCGATGCGACCGAGTTGGACGACCAGCGGTGCGAGCAGGGGCGGGAGCAGCTCGGCGACCGTCCCGGGGACGAGCGCGCGAAGCGCCGGAGGCAGCAGCTCCAGCAGGTTCGCGACGACCGGGATCGCGGCTCGCAGCTCGTCGACCGGCGTGTGCTCGGCGACACCGGCCAGCTCGTCGAAAGAGAAGGCGCTGAAGACGGCGTCCATGAAGCGAGCCGCGGCAACCCGCTCATCGGGCGACAACTCGTCGATGGGCAATCCCATGCCGGCCAGCAGTTCGATCATCGCCTGGTCGTCGGCGACCTCGCCGCCGAGCTGGACGAGGAAGAGGTTCGTGAGGACGCTGCGAGCCACTGCGTTTGGCGGCTCTCCCTGGGCGATCCCGGAGCGCTTCACCTGGGCGGTAACCAACCCTTCGAGCCGGCGGCCGCCCACCGTCGAGAGCAGCTGGTCAACGCCGTGCTCGGCCACATCCAGCTCGTCGCTGTCCGCGGGCACCTCGACGGTGAGCGCCCAGCGGTAGGCGGCGCGGATCGTCTCCTCGGGCAGGTCGACGCCGCAAGCGAACAGCGAGAAGGCGACCATCTGCCACGGCTGGCCCCGCCGCATGCGCGTCGCCACCTGACGGCAGCGCTCGGCCATGTCGTCGGGGTAGACGACCTCGGTGCCTCGGCCCCGCCCGAGGGAGCGCCGATGGCCCCGGGGCACGAGCCCCACCCGCCGCCAGTCCTCCAAGCGGCGAGGCGAGCAGGGCACCCCCTGGGCGCGCAGCTCCGCTACCAGGGCCTTCGTGGCACGGGAGGGGGTAGCAGGGCGCGGCACATCCCAAGGTTACATCCCCCGGTTGAGATGGTGCTGGGAGAGCAGAACCGGCTCGTACGCTGGGCATGCGCCGTCCGCCCCGTTGGTGGCAAGCGCACCGAACCAGAAAGGAGGTGATGAAGATGGCAAACCAAGACAAGAGCGGCTTCGGTAAGGCTGCAACCTGGTCAGCAGCCGCCCTCGGGTTCCTCGGCCTTGTTGCCGGAGCGCTCACGATCGGGCTTCAGCGACTGCTCTGGATCGCCACCTGCGCCGTCGGCGCCGTCGGCGCTGTCGGCCTGTGGAGTACGTACCCGTGAGCTGCTCCCCTGAGCGTGGTGCGTCGCTGCCCCGTCCTGTGCCGGGCTCAGGCCCAGTCGGGCGGGGTTGACGGCGAGACGCCAGCTGAGGAGTCTGTCCCACGCTGAGGTGGGTAAGCAATTCCGAGCCGAGCCCGCAGCGGGTCCTGCCGCACGGCGGGCCGGACCGGGTCGGGAGCGCGTCACAGGGTGCTGGTAGAACGTTCCTGTGGCGGAACGCTTCCCAGTCCAGGTAGATGCCGATCAGTTCGACCGACTCGCTCGTCCCACGCAGCCGGTCGCCGGTATCACCGAGCTGATTTGGAACGCTCTCGACGCCGAGGCCAACGTCGTCACCGTCGCCATCGCTCGCACCGACCTTGGCGGCGTTGATGTCGTCCAGGTCGAGGACGACGGCCACGGCATGACTCATTCCGAGGCGCTTCGCGACTTTCGGCGACTCGGCGGCTCCTGGAAGAAGAGCCGCTCGACGTCCAAGAATGGCCAGCGGCCCCTTCACGGCAAGGGGGGCGCAGGGCGTTTTCGGGCATTCGCCGTCGGCGGGTTCGTCGAGTGGATCACGGTAGCTACCGAAATCGACGGCTCGCTTGCCCGCACGAAGATCACCGGCTCCCGGGATACCTCCGAGTTCACGGTGGACGACCCCGACCAACTCGGCTCCGGATCGGTCGGCACGACCGTTCGAATCGGCCGACCTCGCGAACACGTTCACCGCCTACTTGCGGACACGGCCGCGACTCAGATCGTCATCCAGCTGGCGGTGTACCTGGTCAAGTACCCACAGATCAAGATCTCCTACGATGGCAAGGCCCTCGACCCCAAGGCCATCCTCGATCGGGAGGCTGCGGTCGAGCTAGACGCCTCGCTGGGCGGCGAGTATGGCGCTCCGACTCTGAGGATCATGGAGTGGAAAGCTGAAGCCAAGGCGATCAAACCCTCGGTAATCCTTTGTGACACCGAGGGCGTCGCCCTCCACGAGATCACCGACGACGTCGACACGCGCTCAGGGATTCCGTACACCGCCTACTTGATGTGGCCGGGGTTCGCCGATCGCGTGAACGAGCTTCCACTTGCGGAGTTCGACAGCGAGACTGTCGCGCCGATCCCTGACGCCGCACGTAATGCGATCCGTGAGCACATCGACGCTCGGCTCAGTGAACGGCGTACCGAGCAGTTGGAGCGATGGAAGGAAGAGCGGGTCTATCCCTACGCTGGCCAGCCGAAGACGCTCGCCGAGGTGCAGGAGCGCCGGGTCTTCGACGTTGTCGCTACGACGGCCGCACCCGCCGTCTCGCGCGAACCGAAGGCTGCTCGGCTGTCGTTGCGCCTGATCCGCGAGGCTCTCGCCCAGCCGCCGGGCGCTCTCCACCGGGTCCTCAAAGAGGTCCTGGACTTGACTCCCGAGCAGCTCGCCGACTTCGACCACCTTCTCGAACGGACGAGCCTCGCTTCGATCATCTACACCAGCAAGCTCGTCACCGACCGCCTCGACTTCCTGGTCGACATGGAAGCCACGCTCTTTGATGCCGACAAGAAGAAGCGGGTACTGGAGCGCTCACAACTCCATCGCATCATTGCCAACGGTAGGACGTGGATCTTCGGCGAGGAGTATGGACTTGTCGTCGATGACCAGGGCCTGACGAAGGTGCTCGAAGCCCACCTCTCCTCTCTTGGGCAAGACGGGCCCGTGAGCGCTCCCGTCACGGACACCGCGGGTCGCAGTCGGATCGTCGACCTGATGCTCTCCAAAGCAGCTCTCCGTGCGGACGGGCGCGAGCACCTCGTTGTCGAGCTGAAGCGGCCAAGCGTCTGCCTGACCCAGGCTGAGTTGAACCAGATAACGAACTACGCCATCGCCGTTAGTGAGGATGAGCGCTTTGCGGCACCTCATGTGCGGTGGGACTTCTGGCTCCTCGGCGATGACATGGATCATGTCGTCAAGAACCTTGTTCACACTCCCAATCGACCGCCCGGGCTCTACACCGAGGGCCTGAACTACCGCGTCTGGGTCCGGCGATGGGCGGAGATCCTCGAAGAGAACCGGCAGCGGCTCCACTTCTACCGCGATCACCTCGAGTACGAGGCTCAGGACGAGTCTGAGCTGGAAGACGTACTTAGCAAGTACCTGCCAAGTGCTGCTGCAGGCGATCGTGCCGTCCAAGGGCATGCGGAGGCAGCAGCGAAGTGACAGTGCCGTCGGACACAGCGACGCCGGGTTCCAGTGGACTTGCCGCCGCCGTGCGGAGCCTCGGTGAGCAGCTTCAAACCCTTAATGCTTTGAGAGGTCTTGGCGAACTGGATGTGATTGCCGCGGAATCCGATTGGCCCGTAGGCGGCGGATTGGCCCTCGACATAGAGAGAATTGCCGTAGACGAATTGGTGCGGGCTTTGAGCTTTGAAGCCGATCGGCTGGCGCCGAAAGATCTCAGCGCCTTCGCTGA
This sequence comes from Actinomycetes bacterium, assembly GCA_021787035.1. Lineage (GTDB taxonomy): Bacteria > Actinomycetota > Acidimicrobiia > Acidimicrobiales > Palsa-688 > JAJZYO01. Next base: position 12,094 of record JAJYMM010000047.1, on the reverse strand, counting down.
GTACGTGCTGCAGCCCGGACCGTGGGTTCAGCTTGTCCGAGTTGTGGAGCTGCGGAACCGAGTGGACGTCTACGACGAGCTATCACTCGAGTTGTGGTCCACTCGATCCGTACGGTTCAACCTTGGGTACCGAACAAGCACGATCCCGCCGCTTTTGTATGCCTTGCGTTTAGTTTCCGAAGCGGAGACCCACCTGACCGGTGGGCTGGGTTGGCACATACACCCCGTAGAGCGCGGCAGGCACCTTGGTTGCCGGCTGTTGTTCGACGCGGCCAAGACGCAGAACGACCTCGCATGGGAGGCGCATTCTCAACCCAGTCGCCGACCGTGGGGAGATCCTGCGAAGTCAGTACTGACGCAGCGGACTTCTGTAGAACTACACAGATCTGCTCAGCGAGCAGTCCGTGCCCAGTCGACGCTGCGGAATATCAAATTCAAGGCTTGGGCGGGCAAGTTCGTCCAGCTTAGCAGCGCAACGTTCGTCGCGCATCCACCCCATAATCAGCCAGTGCCATGGTAGTCGTCGTCGTCACTGCCCCTCTGACCTCCGCGGAACCTCCTCCAGCAGAGCGCCAACGTTGTGGGCATGGTGGACGACGTGCGAGTAGCGCGTTACCTGCTCCAGGGCGATCGGTCACCGAGTCTCGGCATGTCGTGCTCGCAGGCAGGGTCGAGTTTCTCGGGACCGATCACCCCCGTCGGCCCGAGCTGAGCAGGCGCGTGCGAATGCAGCTGCATATGCACGACCGGCCTACCAGCGCCTTCATCGGGTCGTGAACCCGATGGTCGCCCGTTGGTCGATGACCCCCGCCACCAAGTACGGAGACTTTCGCGCCTTCTTGCGTATGCACAGGCCGCTGACCAGCATGTTTGGTCGGCGGCTTCTGCGTTTGTGGGGCGAGTTTGTGGGGTCCTACTCAACTCGTGCCTAGGGCAAAAAAGCGGCGCGCGAGGGTACGCGCGGGCCGGCACGCTGTGCTGTTGCCCGTTGAGGCAGGCGGCGTTCGAGCGCTGCACAGGGCATGCCCTATGCAGCGCCATGCAGCTGCCCTGATCAACCCAATCTCGGCCGTTTCCGCGAGACCAGTTCCCGAGCGCGTGCGGCGCCCACGAGCCGCCAGCGGTTGGGGTCGCCGCCGGCAATACGCGTCAGCAATGTTTTGGGGGGCATGCGATGAACCTGTCTGTTCAAAGACCGGTCGAGGAGCACGCGCTTCGTGGAAGCAGAGTCGAGGGCACCGTGCGGCGTCCCTCTAGGGCGCAGATCGCCGTACTTGGTGCACCGCCTGTAGGGGTTCCCAGGCGTTTGCCACCGAGCCGAGATGGGTGAGCTTGTCAGGGTTGTTCACCGACCGGATGGTCTGAACTTGCCCCTCGAAGATGTCGAGAGTCAAGGTGAAGAGCACTTCGTGGTCCCGATCGAAAAAGATCGCGCCCGGCTGGCCGTTCACCTGGCGTGGTTCGATACGAATTCCTATTGGGCCGAGCAAGGAAACGGAGGCAAGCGCGTGGGCCACCTTGTTGGCCCCGAAGAGGCTGCGGGCCAGCGCTGGGGCCTTGCCACCGCCGTCCGCGGCCAGTTCGACGTCGGCCGCGAGAAGCGTTCGCAGTCCGTCGACATCGCCGCTTTTCAGCGCGTCGAAGAATCGCGCTGCCAGCTGATCGCGTGCCTGGCGGTCCGCTTCGAACCGAGGGCGTCCGGCGTCTACGTGGCGCCGTGCCCGCACCGCGAGCTGACGGCACGCCACTTCCGACCGCCCCACCGCCGAGGCGACCTCGGCGAAACCGAACCCGAACACCTCCCGCAGCACGAAGACCGCCCGCTCCAGCGGGGACAGCCGCTCCAGCAGCACCAGGGCGGCCATTGACAGTGAGTCGGCCAGCTCGGCGGAACGTTGGGGATCCTCATAGGGATCGTCAAGCAGGGGCTCGGGAAACCACGATCCCACGTAGCTGTCCCGCCGAACCCGGGCCGAGCGCAACACGTCGATGGCGATCCGGGTCACCGTGGCCGAGAGGAACGCCTTGGCCGAGACGGGTTGAGCAGGGGAGGCTTCGTAGCGCAGCCAGGTCTCCTGCAGGGCGTCCTCGGCCTCGCTGACGCTGCCCAGGATGCGGTAGGCGATCGAGAACAACAGCGGCCGAAGCTCTTCGAACTCCTGGGTCAGGGTCATGCGTACTCGTGCCTGAAGCCTTGGCGCCACGACGGGTAGCGCAGCTCCCAGCCGAGCTCGGCCTTGGCCTTGGCATTGGAGAAGCCATACCCCTTGGTCATCATGGCCACGGCCATGTCGCCGGCCACCAGTCGGGCCAGCCAGGCGGGGATCCGCCGCGGTGGTTTTGCTCCCATGCACTCGGCCATGTAGGGCAGCCAATCGCTGGCTGCTGCCGGATCGTCGTCGACGATGTTGAACACCCCCCGAGCTTTCTTCTCGATCGCCAAAATGGTGGCGGTCGCCGCGTCCTCGACGTGCACGAACGAGAACTGCCCGGCACCGTCGCCGACGAGCGGGAACATCCGCTTGCGCACGAGCCGGACCTGGTCGTCGCTGGTCCCTGGTCCATACAGCGTGCCGTATCGGAGGATGACACCGCCAGCTTTCACCACCACGTCCTCGAGATGGCTGATCTCCTTGGCCCCGACCGGCACCTCCAGAGGGTCCTGTTCGGTCTTCACCGGGCCGCCCTGGCGGGTCAGGTTGAACAGCGCCCCGCTCTGGGCAACGACATGAGAGACGCCCGTCGCCTCGGCCGCGGCCAGCAGGTGGTCGGTCCCCTCGCTGCGCAGCCGGCCGGTGATGGCGAAGTACCGTTCGGGCCTCCTCAGGTTGGGGTTGCCGGCATGCTTCTCCGAGAGCGCGGTCATCTCGTTCACGATCACCTCGGGCTGGGCCATAGCCACCGCCTCGCCCACAGAGGCTGTGTCCAGCCCATCCATCACCACCCCCTCTGCGCCCAGCTCTTTGAGCAGAGCCAGCTTGGCGGGGCTCGTCGCCGTCGCCGTCACCTGGTGGCCACGAGCGACCAGCTGAGCCACCAGCTGGCAGCCAACGACCCCTGAACCTCCTGCCACGAACACTCTCATGATGATCCTTCCCTGGCCCAAGGGCATTCGCCCCTACCTAAGACGAAACAGGCCCAGCCGTTCGTGACATGAGGTGTGGGCGCCGAAAGCTCGAATGTGGCCGATGGCGTCGAGCGGCAAGCGGCAAGCGGCAAGCGGCAAGCGGCAAGCGGCAAGCGGCAAGCGGCAAGCGGCAAGCGGCAAGCGGCAAGCGGCAAGCGGAGCTGGTCTAGCACCAAGAGCCTGTAGAGCCGCTCGACGTCGGACTCGACGTACAGGTGGTAGCCGGCCGAAGTCAGTACGTCCGTACCGACGCTCGCCCAGGATGGAGCTGCTCGGATCAGAGCGCCAGGACCGCGCCCGGGACTTCTACGTCGACATGTTCGGCCTCGACCTCGTGCGGGACAATCCGATGGGGCCCGACGCCCGGTGGGTGCAGGTCGCCCCGAAGGGCGCCCGGACGTCGATCACCCTCGTCACCTGGTTCCCCACCATGCCGGCGGGATCGGTGAAGGGCACCGTCCTCGAGACCGACGACCTCGACGGCGACGTGGCCGATCTCGCTGCTAAGGGAGTCGTCATCCAAAGCGGGATCCAGGAGCAGCCGTGGGGGCGGTTCGTGACCTTCGATGATCCCGACGGCAACGGCATCGTGCTCCAAGAGACCGCCGGTGCGTGAGGCGACCGGCACCGCGAGCACCGACGTGTTCGTCGCCATCGCCAGCCCGGTGCGGCGCGCCCTGCTCGACGCGTTGGTGGACGGGGCGGCGCCCGTGCGCGACCTCCCCGCCAACTTCTCCATAAGCCGGCCTGCGATCTCCCAGCACCTCCTAGTCCTGAAGACCGCCGAGCTGGTCACCGAGGAACGGGTTGGCCGCGAGCACCGCTACCGACTGAACCCCGCCCCGCTCCGGAAGGTCCGTGCATGGACGGCCCACTACGGGCCGTTCTGGCAGGACCGGCTCGCTGCGCTGCGCGACGTGCTGGACGGTGAGCCGTGACCAACGCCATTGAGACCGACGCCTTCCTCGCGCATCCCCCGGCAAAGGTGTGGCGGGCGCTCACCGTCCCCGACCTGCTGGCCTCCTGGCTGATGCCGAACGACTTCCGAGCCGAAGTCGGACATCGCTTCACCTTCCGTACCGATCCGGTCCCCGCCCAGGGCTTCGACGGGATCGTGCATTGCGAGGTCTTGGCCCTCGAAGCCCCCCGACTGCTCCGCATCAGCTGGGTCGCCGGCGGGATCGACACCACCGTCACCTGGCGGCTCGTCCCCGAAGGCGCCGGCACGCGCCTGTTCCTCGCCCACGACGGCTTCGACGAGGACGACCCCGGCCAGCAGGCGACCTGGCGCGTCCTCGGCGGCGGCTGGCGGGGTCACCTGGTCCGCCGACTCGAGGAGACCCTCGCTGCGCTGACATGACGGCGCTCGTCACTCGACCGTGCGCGAGAAGGTCTGGCCGCGCCCGCGCCGGCGCCACCAAGAAGGGACCGGTCGCCCTCGACCTCGACGCGTCGCTCGTCGAGATCTACTCGGACACAAAGTCGACAACCGGCCCCACCTACAAGGGCGGGTTCGGCTTCCGCCCCATGTTCTGCCTCGCCGATGCCACCAGCGAGTGCCTCTCGGCGCTGCTGCGACCGGGAACGCAGGGCCAACACGGTGGCCGATCACTTGGAGGTCCTGGGGGCCACCCTGGCCCAACTGCCCACCGACGTGGCCGGTGGCCATCGTGTCGGCGACGACCCCGAGGAGGTCACCCGAAACGTGATCGCCCGTACCGACCCGGCCGGCTGCACGGAGGGCTTCGTCGAGGGCTGCCGGGGGAGGAACGTGAAGTCCTCGGCGGCGGTTGAGCCGGATCAACTGAAGGATACGGCAGATGCTCGGTAGAGGAACGAGCGGATTACTGCCGGATGTTCGCCGCAGCTGAGTCCATGCGTCACCAAGTCCAGGCCTAATCCCGTGGGTGGCGTTCTCGGCACCGACAGGGGTCGAGCGGAGACCTGGCGTTGGGCCAACCCAGCTCTCACCCGCCCCGCGATGCCATGCGACCTTCAACTGCCAGCCGCCGGGAGTAGGACACCCAACCGAGCGTTGGGGCAGATCAGGAACTCACTGTCACCTTGGAGGTATAGTTTCTATACCATGATGACGTGGAGTTCGAGTTCGACCCTGGGAAGAGCGCCACGAATCGGGCCAAGCATGGCATCGATTTCCTGCAGGCCCAGGAACTGTGGGAGGACCCGGAACGCGTCGAGGTGCCGGCGCGCACCCTTGGCGAGGCGCGCTGGCTGGTTGTCGCACGCATCGGCGAGGTCCATTGGTCGGCGGTGGTCACCTACCGTGACCTGCGGGTCCGGATGATCTCGGTACGGCGCTCACGGAGCGAAGAGGTGAAGATCTATGGGCAAGATGAGCACTGAGGAGTTCGACAAGCGCTTCGATGCCGGCGAGGACGTGATGGTAGCCCTTGACCTCCCCGCTGCGCGGCGCCCCGGCCTGGAGCAACGGCGGGTGAATGTCGACTTCCCCTCATGGATGATCGAGAAGCTCGACCGAGAGGCCAAGCGCCTCGGGGTGACCCGTCAGTCGGTCATCAAGGTCTGGATCGCCGAACGGCTCGAGCCTCGAGGTGGGAACGCGGCGTGACCGCGGCTCGTCATCTTCTCCCAGCGGCAGGAGATTCGTCGCCTCTCGGACAGATCGACCGCCGGTAGCGATTGACCAGGGCAGGCGACCAGACGGCTGCTCAGGGCAGCCTCTACGAACAGCAGTTTCGTCGGGTCGGTCACCCGATGGTCGCACGATGGTCCTTCACCCCCGCCACCACGACCGCTGGTCAGGCGCGCGCCTCGTGCAGGGGTGCACGCGACTGACCAGCGGTTTCTCGTTCCGGGGTTCGGTGGAGATGCGAGTTTCTCGGGTGTTTTTCTCGGGGCCTTATCAACGCTGCGTAGGGCATGCCATGGCAGGGGGGCGTCGCGTGCGGCCGCTGAGCAGCGGGTTCGGGGGGGGCTTCTCGTTGGAGCTGCTGGTGCATAGGGCTGCACAGGGCATGCGTACGCAGTGCACTGATCAACGGAACCTCGGCTGTTTCGTCGAGATCCAGAGCGGGTGCGACGCCCTGTGGGTGCCGGCAACCCCGTCCACCGAAGCTCGGGTAATCCGGTACTCGTGGATGAGACCGTGAAGGGTCCAACTACCCCATCGCCGGTTTGACTCGCCACGATTGAGGCGGCGAGGCTCCTCGCCCGTGGCGCTCAGCTTCGTCTACCGTCTTGTCCGCCGTGTAGCCGAACTGCTTCGGGTCCATCGGATGGACACCGCGGCCAAGGACGCCGAGATCCTCGTGCTCCGTCACCAACTCGCCGTGCTCCAACGCCAGATCACCCGCCCCCAATTCTTCTGGTCCGACCGGGCACTCATCGCCACCCTGGCGAAGCTGGTGCCACGCGAGCAGTGGGCAGCGTTCCTCGTCACCCCCGAGACGATCCTGCGCTGGCATCGGGCCCTCGTCCGCCGCCGCTGGACCTATCCCCACCGCGGACCCGGCCGGCCCACCCTGCCCAAAGAGACCGTCGAGCTGATCGTGCGCCTCGCCGAGGAGAACTCCGGGAGGGCCACCTGCGCATCGTCGGCGAACTGAACAAGCTCGGGATTGCGGTGTCGAAGGGAAGCGTCGCCAACGTGCTGCGACGTCATGGCCTCCGACCCGCACCGCGAAGAGCTGGGCCCACGTGGACCGAGTTCCTCCGCGCCCAGGCGAAGGGCATCGTGGTGACCGACTTCCTTACCGTCGACACCGTGCTCTTGCGGCGCTACTACGTGCTCTTCGTCATCGAGATCGACCGACGCGTCGTGCACGTGCTCGGCGTCACCGCCAACCCCAACCAGGGATGGGTAGCCCAGGTCGCCCGCAACTTCTGTGCGGAGCACGAAGATGCCGGCCAGCGCTTCCGGTTCCTCATACGAGACCGCGACACCAAATTCACCGCCAGCTTCGACGCCGTGCTCGCCTCCATCGGGATCGAAGCTGTCAAGACGCCGGTGCGCTCCCCGCGTGCCAACGCGTTCGCCGAGCGCTGGGTGAGGACCGTGCGAGAGGACTGCCTCGACCATCTGCTCGTCTTGTCGCGGCGCCACCTGGAGGCGATCCTCGACGAGTACATCGAGCACTACAACGGGGCCCGACCTCACCGAGGCCTGCAACTCGAACAACCGGTCCCTCGCTCGACCACCACCGTCGGTACGAAGGTAAACTGCGGGGACCCTCCCCGGAGGTAGACCCCCAACCCGCTCTTCTCCCCGTCGGACATGCACCCGTACCCGGCGGTCGGTGCGGTGCCCCGCCACACGTGGAGATCCCGTTATGGAGCGTGCCGAACTTCTCTGCATGCCCTCGGTGAAGTACCGGACTCCTGCGTCTCAGTCGATGCCGTCACCTGCGCATCAGCTGGCTGCACGCCGCGCAGTTCGGGGCGCGTGAGGAGGTAGGCGGCGGCGAGCACCATGACCGCCGCCATGACGGCGAGGAGCGGCCGGTAGCCGGTGACGGCGATGAGGGCCGCGCCGAGCGCGATCGAGACGGTCTGGGGGACGGTGATGAGCGTGTCCACAGCGGAGAAGGCTCGGCCTTGGAGATCGGCGGGCGTAAGCCGCTGCGTCAGGCTGATGAGCGCGACCACCAGCCAGGGGATCGCCATGCCAAAGAGGATGAACGCAGCCACGACCGGTGCCAGCAACGGAGGCATCTCGAGGGCCGCTGCGACCCCGGCGACGACGAGAGCGATACCGATGAGCCTGGACTCCCCGATCCGTCGGACGAGCGGCGCCGCGGACACGCCGCCGATGATCGCCCCGATTCCTTGGATCGCCACCAAGACGCCCACGAAGGCCGGATGCTGGTGCAACCCGTCGCCGGCAACGGCGTAGGTGATCGTCTCGGCGAACCCGAACACGGTCGTGGCGATGGCGCACGCCACGACTACGTGGCGCAGCTGGAGGCTGCGGTACACGTGCACGACGCCAGCTACCACCTCGTGGCGCCAGTGGCCTGCCATCAGTTGAGGTGCAGGCTCTTGTACCCGCAGCGCCAAGAGCGAGAGGACGGGAAGGGCAAACGTGCTGGCGTCGATGATGGCGACGACGTGGGCACCGACGGCGACGAAGAGCGCGGCCCCGCTGAGGGGGCCGACCAGTCGCAGGGACTCTTGGAACGTGCGTAAAGCCCCGTTGGCGTCGGGGAGCAGGTCTGCGGGCACCATGACGGTGAGCAGCGCTGACTGCGCTGAGCCGAGCACGGCGTAGGACAGCCCGTAGACGGTCATGACGAGGTAGATGAGCCAGATCTGGCCTCGGCCATGGACGAAGAAGAGGAGCAGCACCGCGCTGCCGGTCAGCGCGTTGGTGACGATGAGCAGGGGGCGTCGACGGACCCGATCGACGAGCAGGCCGGCGGCAGGCGAGAGCAACGACGGGGCGGTGAAAAAGAAGAAGGTGAGACCTGCGGCCGCGTTGCTTCCGGTGAGCGTCTTCACCCAGATGCCCATGGCCAACCACAGGCACGAGTCTCCAAAGAGCGAGATGACCTGTCCGCCGAGGTAGATCCGGGCATCGCGATGACCGAGCAGCCGGCGCATGCCGCCAGTAGCCGTCGAGGCGGCGGTCACCGCGCGCCGGTCTCGTCTCTTGGCAGCAACGCGTGAATGAAGCTGACCTGGCGGGCGCCTTCTGGGAGGGTCGCCCGCACCCCGTGCACATAGGGTTCCACCAACGCGTCGATCGCATCCTCCAAGGCCTGCAGTTCCTCTGCGGTCACGTCGAGGATCCAGTCACCCACGCCGCTCACCGCGAGCCACTGCGGGGGTTCTGACGGCCGTCGGTCGAACCATCGACCGATGAGATCGACGTATGTCTGGACCAGGACGCGATCGAGCGCGACGCGTGCGTCGGCCCCTTCACCGCTCACCGGCGACATCTGCCAACTGGTGAACAGGGCGGTGGCCCGCCAGGGTCGCTCCCGGCCCTTGCCGCCCTCGGCTCGTTCCACCAGCCCCCACTTCGCCAATTGGCGGAAGTGGAACGAGCAGTTGGAGGGGCTCTCCCCGACCTGCTCGGCGGCCTGGGTCGCGGTGAGTGGGCCTTCCGTGCGCAACAGGCCGACGAGCCGCATCCGCACAGGGTGCGCCAGGGCCCGCAACGCCCGGGGATCGCTCAGCTCCACTCTACGCTTCGCGTTGGCCATGATGAAAGGATACTTTCGAAACTTACCTTTCGTCAAGATGAGCCGCCAGGAGGCTCAGCGGCTGATGCGGGACTGGCGGCACCATGTCACCGGGCCGATCGTTGTCGGCGTCGGAGCTGAGTCATCCTCATGGTTCAGGACTGCCCACGATCGAGCGGATGTCGTCACCGCTATCTCGGTGATGGTGTCGCGCCTCCGGGTCGAGCATGCCAACTGCGGAACACAGCGGCATCAACTCAGTTAACGACCCAGAAGCTCGCCGCTCGTCGCCAGAAGGTCCTCGATCAGCTCGGCGAACTGCGGGTCGCCCGCGTGCTGGCCGGAAGCGGCCCGGAACTCTGCGAGGAGGGCTCGGCTCCGATCGCGCCAGTTGACGCAGATCTGTCGACGTTCTGGGTCGCAGAACGCCATCCACACGACGTTGCATCGCCCGGCTGGCAGGACCTCGGGGTGCCAGATGCGTTCGAAGGTCTCGTTCCAGGCGAGGAAGTCGAGCCGGGGTGCGAGGATGCACGACGGTGCCGGCAAGACCGTGTGCAGCAGGGCGTCGAACCCGCCCTCGGCGTCAAAGGGCTGGTCCACTTCGGGCACTGACAACCCGGCGAGGAAGCGCAGGTGGGCGTGGTCCTCCTGGCTGAGGCGCAGCCCTCGTGCGATCGCGTCGATGACGGTAGCGGTCGTCGTGATCGCGCGCCCCTGTTCGAGCCAGGTGTACCAGGTGAGGCCGGCGCCGGCGAGGTGGGCGACCTTTTCTCGGCGCAGGCCGGGCGTGTTCCGCCTGGTCGGCGGCCGCCGAAGGCCCACGTCTTCGGGCGGGAGGCTCTCTCGGCGGGCCGATCCAGACGCCGCCCGGAGGTCCGAGCCTGGGCGCGTTCCTGCGTGCCGAGAACCTCATCCGTCCTCGTGACCTGGATAACGTCTTGGGGCTGCTGGAACCTTCGAGGACGATCTGCTGGCGAAACGAGGATCCCACTGTTGTTATCACCGGTTCTGCAGCAGCCGTACCGTCGTGGGACTGCGGCCGGGACCGCTGCACGCCGTCCCAGCTCAGCGGCCAGGATGACGTTCTTGGCGCACACGAGGTGTGGCGACGGATTGACCGCCGGTCAGATCGCGCCCAGGTATACGGCGACCGGTACGGGAGTGAAGCCGAGACGTTCGTAGAGCGCTCTGGCCGGGGCGTGGAAGGGATCACCGCCGGTGCTGATCTGGAGGACTTCGACCCCGTCGGCGCGCATGTGGGTGATGGCGTGCTGGCAGAGGCGCTGGCCGATGTGGTGGCGTCGGTGGAGTGGCGACACGGCAAGGAGATAGATCTCGCCGTGTCGCCCTTTGGTGTCGACTCTCCAGGAGATGAGGCCGACGATCGTGCCCTCAGCGAGGGTGGCTACGGCTGCGTGGCGGCCCGCCTCGGGCGCATGGAGTGTTGGAAGCTCGTCGCGGTAGTCCTGTTCCCAGTGCCCGTGTTGGTGCTGGAAGACCTGTTCGCCGAGGTGGGGACGGGCGTAGCCTTCGAAGAAGGCTCTGAAGGTCTCGATGAGCAGGTCGGTGGTCGCGGGGTGGTCGTCGACCTCGAGTGGCCGGATGTGCATTGCAAATGCCTTTCTTCCGAGAGAACGGGTACAGCCCGGGCGTGAGACGCCCAGGCGTTGGCTCGCCGATGGCGAGCGCTCTCTCAGCGGGTGCGCGAGGCGGCGTAGCAATGCACGAGGATGATCGTCGCGTATCCATACGGGGGTTGGCAACTGGCCCGCTCGCCGTCACGACGGCGGGGGTATTGGCATGACCTAGGCTGTCGAGCGTGCGGGCTGCCCTGGGGCAGCGCTGCCCAACCGAGACGCCGGTTGGTCGTACGCGGCGTCACGGACGACGGTCGGCGATGCGTCGCAGGGTGTGGGCGTGGCCGGGGAGGTGCTGGTCTGCTCTTGCCGTGAGGAGCCCGGCCCAGGTGGTGGCACCTTGGTGGGTGAGCTGGCCGTGCCGGTCGTGGAGGAGGAGCTGCACGGTGGTGGTGCCGGCGGTCTCGGGGATCCGGCGGTGCCTGTCGATGAGCTCGTTGGCGTTGCGGCGGATGGCTTGGATGCGCTCTGGGTGGGAGAGGGAGGCGAGCACAGCCGCGATGGCGTCGGGGTCCATGGCGTGGCGGTTGTCGACGGTGAGGGTGCCGGCCCCTGCGAGCAGGTGGTCGGCAGCGGCGACAAGGACCGGGTCGCTCAGGATCAGGTGCGCGATGAGCCACTCGGCTTCGTCTCGTCGTGGTGGCGTGAGGTTGGCCAGGTCGAGGAGCGCTGCGGCGGCGAGGAGGTCGTCGTAGGCGGCGACGAGACGGTCCGCGTTCATCTGGCACCCGGCGAGCTGGTGGCTCCGCTGCTTCCGTGGTCCCGCGGCGGAATCTGTTGTCCGGGGGAATCCTCGGGACAGTCGTGGGCGGCAGGAGAACTTGGTCGACGCCGGAGTGCGCCGAGCAGCGCGACGGCAACGGCGGCTGCGCCGGCGGAGAACCATTCGACGGCGGGTAGGAGCCCGATGGTGGTGGCGAGGAACCCGACCCCCACGACGGGGATGCCGGTGCCGAGGTAGGTGACGACGTAGAAGCCCGAGAGCACCTCGGCGTGACGACCCGGTGGGGCAGTGGTATTGACCTCGGTCATGGCGCCGAGGAAGGCGCTTCCTTGGCCGGTCCCGGCGACGACGCTGGCGGCGAGGAGGAGCCAGGCCGACCCGGCCACCCCCGCCCAGCACAGCAGGCCGACGCCGGCGACCAGGGCGGCCAGCCCGAGGC
>JAJYMM010000141.1 GCA_021787035.1 Actinomycetes bacterium | reverse complement strand
TTCGCCAACGCTGAGCCTCGCCAACGCTGAGCCTTACCTCAGACCTGACCCGGCCATTTCCTTCCACGGAGGTTCCACGACTGGACCCGCTCTTCCACGTGGCTTCCACGCCGAGAGTTCCGGGCCGGCTCCGCTCCTCGCATTACCGCCCCTGACCTGCACTTTTCTGGAGCGGACGACGGGATTCGAACCCGCGACCCTCACCTTGGCAAGGTGATGCTCTACCAACTGAGCCACGTCCGCGTGCCAACACCACAATAGCGCCTGCTGCACCAGTACGCCTTTCCTGGTCAACCGCCGTGGCCGAGTGGCTGGAGGCATTCGAAGGGCTCTCCTATTACGCCTGGCTTGGCGACTTGGGCATACAGCGAGCCGCGGGGACAAGACGTGGCCTTACCCGACAAGACAACGGCCACGACCTTAACGGCGGCGCTGCTCACGTTGCACCTCACAGGCACGGTCGAATAAGTCTCGGGATGGCCCGGCTCGTGGGCAAGGCATTTGCCCTCGAGGGCCTGGGCAGCTGCGATCTCCTTGGGAGTGGCGTGTGCCGGCCGACGGGTCGCCTGGTAGAGCGCCAGCACCACGATCGCCGCAACGACCAGGAGCGGTACCCAGCGATAGGGCGACGCCATCGACTGGCGCCGGGCCATGGCGTTATCTGGCATGTAGCGGAGAAGGCCGCCGTGTTCCTTGGGCTGCGCCGGGCCCCGCGCGCCCTGGTCAGGAGCTACGTCGCGGGCGCCAGTCCTATCCCCGCTGGCCGGGGCGCTGCGTGCAGCGCGGCCCGGGGCGCTGCGTGCAGCGCGGCCCGGGGCGCTGCTTGCAGCGCGGCCCGGGGCGCTGCTTGCAGCGCGGCCTGGGGCATCTCTCCGATGGGCCTCCCCTGAAGCGGCCCCGTGGGCCTGGGCCTTTCGAGAGGGCTTGGGCACACCACTAGCCGGCGCGCCGGCCGCGCTCTCGCCTTGGGCAGTGCCAGGAGTACCGCTCGGAACCGACGAAAAGCCTGCAGCAACAATGCGCCCTCCTTCCTCCCGGGTCTCTCGGGGATTGCCGCCCGCCGCTTGGCCCACCGGTGCCCAACCAGGTGGCAACGGCGGCGCATCTTGGCCCGTCGACCATAGGACCCAACGCGCTAGGCCCTCGTTATACCAGTACAGGCGGTCGAGACCTGCCCGACGCCAACGGATGCCGCGGTGCACAACCTCTTCGGCGCCGGCCGGGGGTTGGGCGCCGGCCGGGGGTTGGGCGCTTTCTTTGCTCACGCTCTTTTTGTTGGCACTCACGCGAGAGGGCTCCAGAGAACTGCCCGGGCCACGCTCGCTCGGGGCAGGCTCACTTGAGCAGCCTCGACAGCCTCCTGTCGGCCAACACCTTCCCGCCAGTCTGGCAGGTCGGGCAGTACTGGAAGCTGCGGTTGGACAAGTAGACCTCCCTCACCAGGGTGCCGCACTCGGGGCAAGGTTGACCAGCTCGCCCGTGCACTGCGAGGCCAGCACGCTTCGCGTCCTTCAGCTCCTTGGCGGCTTGGCCCAGGCTGCGCTCGACGGCGGCTCCTAGCACCCCCTTCAACGCCCGGTAGAGACGCTCGACTTCGCTCGGGTCGAGCTTGCCTACAGCTTTGAAGGGCGAAAGCTTCGCTGCCCAGAGCACCTCGTCGGAATACGCGTTGCCGACGCCGGCGATCACCGACTGGTCCGCCAGCACGGTCTTCACCTGGCCACCAGTGCCGGCGAGCGCCGCCTTCAGGGCGGTGACGTCGAACGCGGCCCCAAGTGGATCCGGCCCGAGCCGCGCCACGCCTTCGATGGAAGCGGGATCCGTCACGACCCAAAGCGCCAGCCTCTTTTCCGTCCCTTGTTCGGTAATATCGAACCCCGCCCCGCTCGATAGTCCCACCCTCAACCCGAGGGGCCCCTTGCCTGGGCGGGCCCTTGCCGGCGGCACCGGGTCGCGCCAGTGCAACCAGCCAGCACGTGCGAGATGAGCCACGAGCCAAAGACCGCCCAGGTCGATGCAGAGGTACTTGCCGCGCCGAACGGCTCCTTCGACCATGCGCCCGACGAGCGCCGAAAGCGGCGGGTCGTAGCTCTTCAGGGCCGACAGCGACCCAAGCTCGGCGCGTTCAACGACGGTCCCCCGAGCGTGCCCGGAGACAAAAAGCGCCAGCGCCTCGACCTCCGGCAATTCAGGCACGGGTCACTCCCCCACTACCTCCCGCTGTGGCCAAAGCCCCCGAGGCCTCGCTCGGACCCCGCGAGCCCTTCGACCGGGACGAACTCAACCTGCGCTACAGCCTTGACCACGAGCTGGGCGACCCGGTCACCCCGGCGGACCTCATAGGGGTCGGCCGGGTCCGTGTTGACAAGTAGGACCCTGAGCTCGTCCCGGTAGCCAGAGTCGATGAGGCCCGGCGCGTTTAGCACCGTGACCCCATGGCGGAGGGCGAGACCGCTCCTCGGCTGGACGAAACCGGCGTAGCCCGGAGGAATCGCCACCGCGACCCCGGTAGGCACGACCGCCCTGCCACCGCCGGGACCGATAGTGACCCCTGTACGGGCGAAAAGGTCGGCGCCGGCGTCGCCCAAGCGGGCATAGGCAGGCAGGGGCAACTCCGGGTCGAGCTGCACCAGCTCCACCTTCACCGTCGCCGCGAACCCCTTCGCCGCGAGCACCTCCTCGGCAAGGGCCCCGGCGTCGCGCTTTGTCATTTCGAGGTCACTTCGAGGTCGCCCACAGCCAACACGCTAGGCCGTCGACGCCGCCATCGAGACCTAGCCCCAGCGCTTCCAGGTCGCCCCGGCGCTCCGCGGCCGGTAGAGTCCGCACCGTGCTGGTTTGGATGGACCTGGAGATGACCGGGCTCGAACCCGCCCGCGACCGGATCGTCGAGATCGCGACCATCGTGACCGACGACGAGCTCGAGGTCGTCGCTGAAGGCCCCGACCTCGTGATATCCACTCCCCCAGAAGCGCTTGCGGCGATGGACGACGTGGTGAAGCAGATGCACTCACGAAGCGGGCTCCTCGACGCCATCGCTGCCTCCTCGCTCTCGGTCGCGGAAGCCGCTGGGCGGACGCTCGCGTTCATGCGCCAGCACGTTCCAGGACCAGGAAAGGTGCCCCTCTGCGGCAACTCGATCGGGACCGACAGGCGCTTCCTCGCTGCCCACATGCCCGAACTAGACAATTACCTGCACTACCGCTCCGTAGATGTCTCGACTGTGAAGGAGCTCGCCCGCCGCTGGTACCCCGAAGCCTACGCCGGGGCCCCGAAGAAGGCCGGCGCCCACCGCGCCCTAGACGACGTGAAGGAGAGCATCGAGGAGCTCAAGTTCTGGCGGGCCCATGTATTTCGAGAAAGACCTTTACCAATCCCGCCAAGTGGTGGCACTATGGAGGTGGATCCACCCACCATGCAGTGACTGGACGCCTACGGAGGTTGACATGACCCGAGTGATGGATGCTCCGTTGCTAGTTGACGCGCAGGGACACAGGCGGCAGAGCAGCCGGTCTACCCGGCACGCTGTGCGCAACCACCTCCATGTCTGCGCGCTCGACACCGAGACCCTCGACGACACGGTGTTGCCTGTCGTGCCCCACGACGTCGGGCGCAAGGCCTCACCGCGGCCGCCAGAGGCACCGGCCCCGGGGCGACGGGGTGGCTACAAGGTCTGGAAGACGGCCTTCTGGAAGCGCCGGCGGCGCCTCTGGGCGGAGCGTAACGCAGTCGAGCGGGCGATCCAAGAGACGGACTAACCGCCGGGCCCCTGGCTTGCGGGACCGAAACCAAACCCAGCGCGGGACGGTAACCTCTCTCGCATGCTCGACAACGACGTGAAGGCATTGGCTCAGGCCAAGAACTTTGCCGCTCTAACGACCCTCCTCCCCGATGGCCAGCCGATGACCCATGTCATGTGGGTCGATGCCGACGAAGAGGCCTTGCTTATAAACACCGAGGTACACCGTCAGAAGTTCAAGAACGTCTCGCGCGACCCAAGGGTCACGGTCACGGTCATCGATGCGACCAACCCTTACCGCTACGCGGAGGTGCGTGGGCGGGTAGTGGGGACCGTAGGGGGAAAAGAGGCCCGTGACCACATCGACAAACTCGCCGGCAAGTACACGGGGCAGCCCTATGACCCCTCCGCCATCACTTCTGAGCGCGTCATCCTGCGCATAGCGCCGGAGCGCCAGAGGGTGAACGGGTAGCTTCCCGCGACGCCAGCGCTGCCCCAACCGGCGCCCGGCAGCAACCGGCGCCTTGCCTGGACAAGACCGCTCGAGGGCAGGCCCAGGGACTGCCCGAGAGCAGCCACGGTCGGCGAGTGTTGGGCGAGGGCTAGTCGCCCTTCGCCGGCTCGAAGTCGAGCGCGAGCGAATTGATGCAGTAGCGCTGGCCAGTAGGGGCTGGCCCGTCATCGAAGACATGGCCAAGGTGGCCACCACAAGCCCGGCAGACAACCTCGGTCCGCACCATGCCATGGCTCGTGTCCTGGCGGACCTCCACCGCGGCGGCGACCGCGGGCTCATAGAAGCTCGGCCAGCCCGAGCCCGAGTCGAACTTCGTCTTGCTGTCGAAAAGGACGGCCCCGCAGCCGGCGCACGTGTAGGTGCCGTCAGAATGGTTGTGGACGTACTCGCCCGTCCACGGCGCCTCGGTCCCGGCGCGCCGGAGGACTTCGAAGCGCTCGGGGGTCAGCCGCGCACGCCACTGCTCCTCCGTCAATGTTGGTTTGCCCGAACCCCCACCACCGTCCTGGTCACCCATGCGGCCACCCTACCGGCCGTACCCTGCAGGCCGGGCGGCGTTAGGCTCGGGACGTGGGAAGGCTTGGGTTCGGCGTCGACATAGGCGGTTCCGGGATCAAGGGGGCCGTGGTCGACCTCGACACCGGTGCCCTTGCGACAGAGCGGTTCAAGGTCCTCACGCCCCAGCCCTCGACGCCTCCCGCAGTCGCCAGCGCCGTGGCAGAAGTCGCCCGGAACTTCGCGTGGCAGGGGGCCATCGGTTGTACCTTCCCTGCCGTCGTCCGTGCCGGCGAAGCCCGGTCGGCCGCCAATGTCGACCGGAGCTGGATAGGCACAAACATAGAGAAGGTCGTAGGGGCCGCGACGGGCTCGGCGGTAATAGCCGTCAATGATGCCGACGCAGCCGGCGTGGCCGAGGCGACATGGGGCGCCGCCAAAGGCCAAAGGGGTTTGGTCGTCGTGGTCACCCTCGGCACCGGCATCGGGACGGCGCTCATATACGACGGCGTACTTGTTCCCAACTCAGAGCTCGGCCACTTGGAGCTCGAAGGCGTCGACTACGAGACCAAGGCCTCAGCCGCTGCGCGCGAGCGCGACGGGCTCTCCTGGGAGAAGTGGGCCAAGCGCCTCCAACGCTACTTCTCCGCCCTCGAGTTCTACCTCAGCCCGGAGCTGTTCGTGGTCGGGGGGGGCGTGAGCCGCCGGGCCGATAAGTTCTTGCCGCTCCTCAAGCTTGAAGCCCACATCGTCCCGGCCAGCTTCCAAAACGAGGCCGGGATAATCGGGGCCGCCTACCTGGCCGCGCGCCCCGAGCTCGACAGGGAGTCTGCCGGCATCGACATAACCAGCGGCCGCTCCCCGCTCGTCACTCCCTGAGCGCCGTTCACCCTGCGCCGTCTCACCCTGTGCCGTTCGCCCTGCGCCGTCTAGCTCGCCGCCGCCTCACTCTGCGCCGTCTAGCTCGCCGGCGACCTCTTCCCAGCGATCGCCTAGCCCAGATGGGACGACGTCGTCACCCAATCCCCTGCCATCTGGTTGCTGGTCCGCGAACTGCGTGTGGTAGAGGTCCGCGTAGAGCCCTCCCCTGGCCATGAGTTCGCCGTGGCGGCCCCGCTCTACTATACGGCCGCCCTCCACCACCAGGATCTGGTCGGCATCGCGAACGGTCGAGAGGCGGTGGGCAATGACGAGCGACGTCCTACCCGAAAGGACCTTCTTGAAAGCTCGCTGCACGGCCAGTTCTGACTCCGAGTCGAGATGGGCGGTCGCCTCATCGAGCACGACCACGTCGGGCGCCTTCAATAACAGCCGGGCAATCGCGACGCGCTGCTTCTCGCCTCCCGAAAGCCGGTAGCCGCGGTCGCCGACCAGTGTGTCCAAGCCGTCTGGGAGCGAGCGCACCAAGTCGTATATCTGCGCCTCGCGAAGGACGCCCCACAGCTCCTCGTCGGTCGCGTCTTGGCGCGCATAGAGGAGGTTCGCCCTTATCGTGTCGTGGAAAAGGTGCGCGTCCTGGGTGACCACCCCGATCACCGAGTGGAGGGAAGCGACTGTGACATCGCGGACGTCGATGCCATTTACGCTCACCGATCCCCCAGTTACGTCGTAAAGTCGCGCTGCGAGGTGGCTGATCGTCGTCTTGCCTGCCCCCGATGGGCCTACGAGCGCTACGAGCTGTCCGGGCTCGGCGGTGAAGCTCAAGTCGAAGAGCACCTGCTGTCCGCTCGGCCGTTCCTGTACCGCGACCGACTCGAGCGACGCGAGAGACACCTCCTCGGGGAGCGGGTAGCGAAAATCGACGTGGTCGAAGCGGATTTCGGCCGGGCCACGGCTGATGTCGACAGCGCCGGGCTTGTCATCGATCATCGGCCGCAAGTCGAGCACCTCGAATACCCGGTCGAAAGAGACGAGCGCGGTCATGACATCGACCTGGACGTTGGAAAGCGACGTGAGGGGGCCGTAAAGGCGCGTCAAGTAAAGGGTCATCGCGACGAGCGTCCCGAGCGAAAGCGAACGATGGATGACCATCACGCCGCCGAACCCGTACAAAAGTGCAGTCGCGAGCGAAGCCGTTAGCATCAGGCCGGTAAAGAAAATACGCGCGTACATCGCCGTCGTGACACCGATGTCCCTCACACGGCCCGTCCGGGACATAAATGCGTCCGCCTCATACGAAGGCTTCCCGAATATCTTCACGAGGAGGGCGCCAGCGACGTTGAAGCGCTCGCTCATCATCGCGTTCATCTCTGCGTTTAGGTTGTAGGCCTCCCGCGTAATAGAAGAGAGGCGCCGGCCCACCCAACGGGCGGGGAAAATGAAGACCGGGAGCATCAACAACGCCAGCACGGTGAGCTGCCAGCTGAGCACCACCATCATTACGAGCGTCACGGCGACGCTTATGGCATTGCCGATCACCGAGTTGAACGTGTTGGTAAATGCCTCTTGCGCTCCCAGCACGTCGTTATTTAGACGCGATATCAACGCCCCCGTCTGGGTGCGGGTGAAAAACGCGATCGGCATCCGCTGGACGTGGTTGAACACCTTGTTGCGCATGTCGAATATCAGGCCTTCGCCGACACGCGAGGAGATCCAGCGCTCCCAGAGGCCGAGGCCGGCGTCAAAGACGGCCAACCCCGCCATTGCCGCGGCGAGCCAGATAACCGCCGCCTCCGCGCCCCTTGCTCCGTGCCCGGCAAGCCCCCTCGTCAGGCGGTTGATCATCGCGCGGGCTATGAGAGGGTTGACGTTGCCGGCAAGTGCGTCGACCACGATCAGTACGAGGAACACCGACAACATGCCGGTGAAAGGCCGGGCAAAGCCGAGGACCCGCTTCACCGTGCCCTTCGGGAGCTTGTGCTGGGTAACCTTCCTGTCCTGGCGGAGCGAGCGCATGAAGCCCCAGCTGGCTCCCCCCATGCCACTGTGCATCATGACGACAGCCTCTCAGATGGAGGGGCCAGGCCGGCAGCGTTTAATGCAAGGCGACACCGCGCCCGCCACCGCGCGCGGACGCCCTTTCCCCACTAAGAAGGAAGTGCGTTGGCGGCGATGAGGCGCTTATACCACTCGAAGCTGTCCTTGCGCACCCGCTTGCCGGTTGGGTAGTCGACCCAAGTAAGGCCGAAACGCTTGGAGTAACCCTCGGCCCATTCGAAGTTGTCCATC
Source organism: Actinomycetes bacterium (assembly GCA_021787035.1). Lineage (GTDB taxonomy): Bacteria > Actinomycetota > Acidimicrobiia > Acidimicrobiales > Palsa-688 > JAJZYO01. The sequence continues at coordinate 15,592 of JAJYMM010000141.1, read as the reverse complement.
AGGCTCCAGACGAAATAGCCACGGACGTCAACTCCGGCGTCGATCGCTTCCTTTAGCGCTTTTATGTGAGCGTGCAGGTACGCGATGCGTGCAGGGTCGTGGACCGAGCCACTCGGGTCCTGGTAGTCGTAAAAGGCGACGCCGCTTTCGGTCACGTAGATCGGGGCATTGGTGTACTCGTCGCGCAAGCGGACGAGCAGGCTGGTGAGGCCAGCCGGGTCGATCTCCCAATCCGTGGCCGTACGTTGGAGCCACGGGCGGCCGACCTGGGCCATGCCAAGGAGCGCGGTTGGCTCGCTCAAGAGGCTGTCAGGGGCCACGTAGCCTGCTTGGCGGGCCTCGGCGAGGCGGGCCGTGCTGGCGACGACGTGGCTCATGTAGTAATTGACCCCGAGAAAGTCGACGGGCCGTCCAATGAGCGCCATGTCACCGTCGCGCACCACGTCCATCCGCAGGCCGACGGATTCGGTGGCACTCACGACGTCGTCGGGGTAGCTCGCCTTGAACAGCGGGTCCAGGTACATCCTGTTGAGCCCGCCGTCGGACCTCTGGGCTGCAGCGATGTCCAGTGGGTGGTCGCTGGCGGGGATTTGAGGGGCCAGGTTGAGGGTTATGCCGACGGGTGCCTTGCTGTCCCGGCGGATGACGTCGGTGGCCAGGGCATGGCCAAGGAGCAGGTGGTGCGTCGCCCTCATCGAAAGTTGCGGGTTGGTGAGGCCAGGCGCGTGCATCCCGACGCCGTAACCGAGCCAAGCCGAGCACCAAGGCTCGTTGAGGGTGATCCACAGGCCCACCTCGTCGCCGAGGGCTGCCGCGACGATGCCGACGTACTCGGCATAACGTTCAGCGGTCTCGCGCACCGTCCAGCCGCCCTCGTCCTCGAGAGGCTGAGGTAGGTCCCAGTGGTAAAGCGTTGCGACCGGCACGATGCCGCGCTCGCGGAGCCCGCTCACCACGCCCTTGTAGAAGTCCAGCCCCTGCTGGTTGGCGGGGCCCTTGCCGTCTGGCTGGACACGCGGCCAAGCCACGGAGAAACGGTAGGCACCGAGAGAGAGGTCGCCCATCAAGTCGAGATCCTCCTCGACCCTCTCGTAGTGGCGGCAGGTCACGTCGCCGGTGTCCCCGTTCACGACGTGGCCGGGCGCGTGGGAAAAAGTGTCCCAGATGGAAACGCCGCGCCCGCCGTCCCTCACGGCGCCTTCGATCTGGTAGGCGGCGGTCGCGGCCCCCCAGAGGAAGCCGCCGGGGAAGGTTGCCTTATCTGCCACTGCGCTTCCTCCTGGCGTCAGAGACCTTGCGGCCTGCGAGCTTGCAATTTGAACCGGTTCAACCCGGAACCCGTCAGCCTACCCGTCCCCGGCCGCCAGTGCGGGAGGCGGCCCACTCGTCCTCGATCTCACCAAGAGAGAGGCGGAGGTCACGCCCCCGGACCCACTCCTCGCCAGCTTTTTCCATCGTCCGCAGCCACTGGCTATCAGTGCGCAGGCGCTTGACCTGGGCAACCAGCTGGGCCACGTCGTCAGCCTCCACGGCAAGGTGCCTACGGACCATCTCCATCGTCGACGCGATCCCGTGCCCGGCGAGAGGGGCGAAGGCGACGACAGGCCGGGGCGTCCGCAGCGCCTCAAGCACGGTTACGCCAGCGCCATTTGTCACAACGACGTCAGCCGCAGCCATGGCCTCGGGCATCTGGGTGATGTAGCCAAAAACGCTCAAACGACCGGGCCGCTTCTCCTCGATGGCACGGACTTGCGCCTCGAGCTGGGAGTTTTTGCCGCATACGGCCATAACGTGCACCGGCGGGCCGTCCATGTCGACGAGAGCCTCGACCCCGGAGGCCACGGCACCCAAGCCCCATGCGCCGCCCGTGACCAAAACGACGAAGTCGTCTTGGGCGAGCCCGAACACGCGCCGCGCCTCCTCCCGGCTGAAGTCGCCAAAGCCCCGGCGCACGGGCGGGGCGCCGACGCGAAGGGAATGATCGAGCCCCCTAAGCAGGGCGTGCTCGGCCGCCGTGTCGTACATCGCGAAGTGCATATCGATGCTGTCGTACACCCACAAAGGGTGAACGTGGAAAGCGGGTATATAGGTGACTGTGAGCGCGTCGAGATGCCGTTTCTTTCGGAGCCAGGAAAGCGCGGCCGACCCAAATGGGTAGGTCGATATCACGATGTCGGGCGACTTGCCGCGCATCGCTCTTTCGAGACGAGGCCCGAAGAACGCCTCGGCCAAGCTCCTCGAGACATCTGCCACACGCTGGGAGCGCGAAAGAGCAGAGTAGGAAACCTCGTAACTCCACGGCCACACATTGAGCTGGAAGCTGTAAGACCACCGCGCCAACCTGGCGAAGCGGTGGCCTCTGACCTCCATCGTGTCGAGCTGCAAGAGCTCGCAGTCCGGCCATCTATCCCTGATAACCTCGGTCAATGCGGCAGCCGCCGCATTGTGGCCCTCCCCCATCTCCGCGGAGATGATCAGCACCTTGCGAGGTCTTTCGTCCTCTCGGCCCATCATTGGGGTACCTGTCTACTAGAAATGAGCGTTCGACCCGCCAAGAGCAATGCTGGTACTAGGTAGCCTACTCGCCCTCGCCTCGGGCATGCTGATGGCGTTGGCCGCCGCGCTCGAGAAGTACGAGGGCATGCGGACCGCCCTGACAAGCAAGGGTTTCGCCCTGCTCGCTGCGCTGAGCCGCCGACCACTGTGGGTGGTAGGCATCCTGGCGAGCGCCTTAGGCTGGGTCGTAGAAACGGCATCGCTGGTGCTCGCCCCAGTTCCCGTCGTCGCCACCCTGCGCAACGCCGGCCGGGGCGTCCTCGTACCCTTCGGGCGAGGCTGGCTGGCCGAGCGCTTCGGCAGGGCAGAGATGACCGGGATCGTGCTAACGATCCTCGGAGGAGCGATCACAGCGTTCGGCGCCTCGGGTGCTGCGACGAGACGCCAGCCACTCGGTGACCTAACCCTCCTCGAAGTCGCCGCCGGTTGTGCCGTCTTCGCCGCCATCGTCGCCGAGGTGTCCCGGCGGATCGCCGACGACCTGCCGGGCGGAGGGGTGGCCGGGACAAACCTGGAGAGCCCGCGCTCCAAGGCAGCCGGGATAGCGGCAGGAGCGGCAGTGGGCGTGCTCTTCGCCGGCACCGGCATCTACAGCAAGGAGATCGGGGACAGGATCGCCCTCCACGGGCTGTTCGGCGGCCTCGGCGGCGCCTTTGTCACCCCCGACCCCTACCTGATGGTGGCCAGCACCATATGGGCGCAAAGCATCCTCCAGCAGGCCTTCCGGCGGGCAAACGCGGCGAGCGTCGCTTCCGCCAACGCGTCGGTAGCTTCAACCGGCCTCATCGCCGCCGGCTTCGCCCTCTACGGTCAGCACACGGACGGCACCATCGGGCGGATCGCCCTTTTCGGGGGCATCGTCGTGGCGACGCTCGGCACCATCATGCTGGCCGCCTCGCGCCCACCCGTTCAGGCCACCCTGGCCAGCGTCGAGCTCGACGGGGCCGCGACGGCGGAGACGACCTCACTGGAGCCGGCGGTGGACGGGCCGGCGGTGGACGGGCCGGCGGTGGACGGGCCGGCGGTGGACGGGCCGGCGGGGGGCGGGCCGGCGGTGGCCTCACGCAGCAGCAACGGGAGTGCCGACCACGAAGGCCGTCGTGACGGCGGGGCGGGGGTGTCGAGACACGCGACGCCGCGCGATTAGATGCGGGCAGCCAGAGGCCCGACGCCGGCGCCAGCGGGCGCTGGGCATGATTGCTCACGCTGGGCGTAACCAATCCGGGCCCGACGCCGGCGCCAGCGGGCGCTGGGCATGATTGCTCACGCTGGGCGTAACCAATCCGGGCCCGACGCCGGCGCCAGCGGGCGCTGGGCATGATTGCTCACGCTGGGCGTAACCAATCCGGGCCCGACGCCGGCGCCATCGGGCCGGCGCCAGCGGGGCTGGGCGCCGGCCCGCTCTCGGCTCACGCGCCGGCGGGAGCGCCGAGCGCCCCTTGTCCCCTACCGAGGTCGGCCCTCAGGGCTTCGACCGCCGCGAGCACTTCATGTAGCCCTCCCTGCGTATTGCAATCAAGCAGGTCGATGATCCTTTCGACATCCTCGAACGTCTTCGCCGAACGTGCGTCCGCCGCTTCATTCTGAAGGTTCTGCCCAACCATGAGCGATGGCAGCAGGATGAGCTGGAGGAAGCTCTGAGCGATCCACTGGACCATTATCACGAAGCCGGCTTCACCGATCAGCCCTATCGTCGGCGTCACGACATGAGCCTCAACCAGGGCAGCCGGGAGTCCGAGGAGCGCGATGACGCAAAATAGCCAGAAGCACGTCATCGTCCCCACGTTGCCGGTTATGAGCACCGCCAAGCGCTTGTTGAAGCGCACATATGCATTGTGATCCGGCATGTGGTCGATAGTCCGAGCGTGCACGGCATGGCCGAGCCGGGTAAAGCCGAAGGCCGGCTTCCGGCCAGCCACGGGGTGGGCCGGCTCTGAGGTTGTGGTCGATGTCATAGTGCGAGATTGTCGCACTATGAAGCTGACCCCGTGACCATGGCAGAGTGGGAAGGCTGTGGCCCCGGCGAGGGGCGTCGGGCTCGCCTACAGCTTCAGGCGCTCGACCGTGGCCCCCACGTACCTCCCGTCAGCGACGCTAAGGCGCTCGGCGCCCTCGCCAAGCGAGCCTTCTACGAGAACGAGCTCCCCGGCAAGCGTCTCGCCGGCTACTAGCTCCCGGTTTGCCTCCACTGCCGCCTGCAGGGCGAGGTCACCGGCAAAGCCGAGCGTGAGACGGATGTGGTCTGACACATCGAAGCCGGCGCGCTTTCGCGCCTCTTGCACCTGGCGGACGACATCGCGTGCGAGGCCCTCGGCCTCGAGCTCGGGCGAAAGCTCCAGCTCGAGGGAGACGACCATCTCGTTGCCCGGAAGGGCACGACCGGACCGTTGGTCCGTCGGTACGAGGGAAAGGAAGTACTCCTCGCCTCCAAGCTCGTGGCCCGCAACCTCGACGCCTCCATCGCCAAGACGCTTCCATGAGCCCCTGCGCACCGCCGCGATCACCTCTTGAGTGGCTGGGCCGAGGCGCGGTCCGAGCACGGCCGGCTTCAGCTGCAACACGAGGTCGGCGACCTCGGTGACATCGCTCACGAGGTGCACTTCCTTCACGTTGAGCTCCTCAGCGATGAGCCCGACGAACGGGCCGAGCTCGGCCGCGCTGGCGCCTGCCACCGTCACCGCCCGGAGGGGGAGGCGGGCGCGTAACCCTGCCGCTTTGCGTACCGAATGACCAGCCGAGCAGACCTCGCGAACCGTATCCATGCTGGCGACCAGCTCAGTGTCCCGAGGGAGCAGAGCGACCAGGCCGGCACTGGCACCGGCCGCACTGGCACCGCCGGAACTGGCACCGCCGGAACTGGCACCGCCGGCACTGGCACCGCCGGCACTGGCACCGCCGGCACTGGCACCGGCCGTCCCGCCGCCGGCATGGGCCGCCCCCGCGCCCACCTCCGGCGCCGGCCCTAGGGGCCAGTCGGCCAGGTGCACGCTCCGCTCCCCCGTCAGCCCTCGGTAGACGTGTTCGGAGAGGAGGGGCAGCAGCGGGGCGGAGACCAGGCACAGGGTATGCAGTGCCGTGTAGAGGGTGTCGTAGGCATCTGCCTTGGACCTGTCGGACGCGGCCGAAGAGCCGACTCGGCTCCAGAACCGGTCCCGGCTCCGGCGGATGTACCAGTTGTTGAGCGCGTCCAAGAACGCCGACACTGCCGAGCAAGAACGGTAGAGGTCATAAGCCTCGAGCGCCTCCGTTACCTCCTCGGCCAGGAGCCGCGCCTTGGAAAGCACGTAGCGGTCAAGCACCTCTGTCGCATCGGCCCGCCAGCTGGCTCGGTGGCCGTCGGCGTTGGCGTACATGGAGAAGAACTTCCACGCGTTGTAAAGGGGGTTGAGCACGGCCCGGGTCGCTTCGGCAGGCCCCTTGCGCTCTATTACCAGGTCAGAGCCACGCATCACGGCGGACGCCAGCAGGTACCAGCGCATCGCGTCTGAACCGAAGGTGTCGAACATCTCATCGGGGTCCGGGTAGTTGCGGAGGCGCTTGGATAGCTTCTGCTTGTCCTCACCGAGGACAACCCCATGCGCTAGGCAGTTCTCGAACGCAGGCTTGCCAAACAGCGCCGTCGCAAGCACGTGAAGGGTATAGAACCAGCCTCTCGTCTGGCCCACGTACTCGACGATGAAGCCAGCGGGGAAGTGGCCCTCGAGCCATTCCGCGTTTTCGAAGGGGTAATGCACCTGGGCAAAGGGCATAGACCCAGATTCGAACCAGCAGTCGAGCACGTCCTCGACCCGGCGCATCTTGGAGCGGCCGGTTGGGTCGTCGGGGTTGGGCCTGACGAGGTCATCGATGGCCGGCCTGTGGAGGTCAGCCGGGCGTACCCCGAAATCGCGCTCGAGCTCGTCCAGGCTCCCATACACGTCGACACGGGGATAGGCGGGGTCGTCGCTCTTCCATACCGGGATCGGGCTACCCCAGAACCGGTTGCGTGAGATCGACCAGTCCCGCGCGCCCTCGAGCCACTTGCCAAATGCCCCATCGCGCACGCGAGCCGGCACCCACGTGATCTCCTGGTTGAGGGCGAGCATCTCGTCCTTCAGGGCGGTCACGGCGACGAACCAGGAGGTGACCGCCTTGTAGACAAGCGGCGTGTCGGTCCGCCAGCAGTGGGGGTAGGAGTGCACGTAGTCTTCCTGCGCGACGAGTGCCCCCATCTGGCGCAGCGCCTCGATGATCGGCCGGTTGGCCTCGAAGACCTGCAGGCCCTCGTAGGCCGGCACCTCCTGGGTAAACCTGGCGCGCGAGTCGACGGGTACGACCACCCGGATGCCGGCCCGTTCGCAGACCCTCTGGTCGTCCTCGCCGAAGCCAGGGGCCAGGTGCACGATGCCGGTCCCCTCCTCGGTAGACACGAAGTCGTCAGCAAGCACGACGAAGGCGCCAGGCTCGCCGGCGAAGAAGTCGAACAGCGGCCGGTAGGAAAGCCCGGCCAGCTCGGAGCCGGTAACGGTCGCGATGACCCGTCCCCCAGCGAGCTGCGGGCCGACGCCCTCCCCTAGGGCTTGCCAGCGGTCCTCGGCCATGACCCATCCGGTGCCGCCAGCCTCAACTATCACGTAGCGAACCCTTGGCCCTACTGCCAGTGCCAAGTTGGAGGGGAGCGTCCACGGCGTCGTCGTCCACACGAGTGCCCGCAGGGGCAGGCCGGCGGGTAGCCCCTGGCCGCCGGCACCGGCCTGGCCGCCGGCCCCGGCCTCGGGTGTCGCGGCCGCGCCAGGGGCAGCCGGTGCGCCGGCCTGGCCGCCGGCGCCGGCCAACCGTGCGACCAGAGGGTGGCCCTTGGGCAGGCGGGCGAGGTCAAAAGCTACGGTGACGGCAGGGTCCTGGCGGGGGCGGTAGGAGTCGTCCATGCGCGTCTCGGAGTTGGAGAGAGGCGTCTCGCACTCCCAGCAGTAGGGCAGGACGCGGTACCCCTCGTAGAGCAGGCCCTTGTCGTAGAGCTGCTTAAACGCCCACATGACGCTTTCCATGTAGGGCTCGTCCATGGTCTTGTAGTCGTTCGCGAAGTCGACCCAGCGGGCCTGGCGCGTTACGTAGCGCTCCCACTCGGAGGTGTAGCGCATGACGGACGTGCGGCAGTAGTCGTTGAACTTGCCGACCCCGTAGCGCAGCACGTCGGCTCTCCCGGGGAGGCCCAGCTCCTTGACGGCCTCCATTTCCGCGGGCAGGCCGTGGCAGTCCCAGCCAAAGCGCCGCTCCACTCGCCATCCCCGCATCGTTTTGAAACGCGGTATGGCGTCTTTCACAAAGCCGGTGAGCAGGCTCCCGTAATGGGGCAACCCGTTCGCGAAGGGCGGCCCGTCGTAAAAGACGAACTCCCTCGCCGCGCTCCTCGCCTTGACCGAAGCCTCAAATGTGGTGTCCTCAGCCCAGTACGCGAGTACCTCCCGCTCCAAGGCGGGGAAGTCAGGCTTGTCCGGGACCTGGGGGTACGCGGGCTCTCTCCTGGTAGGCGGCACCCGACCAGACTAGGGGCCCCGCCGGCACCCGCTCAGCCGTTTTCAGTCCGCCCCAGCTCGACCTCGCTATGGCCGTAAGCGACTTCCTCGGGATCGTCCTCGTCGGAGTCGTCCTCGTCCGAGTCGTCTTCGGTGGCGAGGCACCACGAGGCGTGCTCCTTGCCCGGCTCCGCGCCGCACTCAGGGCAAGGCTCTTCGTCCTCGACCTCGAACACCTTCACGGCCCGCTTTAAATCTCGCGCTTCTTCGAAGCGCCGATGACGTCCCTTTTTCACAGTTGCTCCCGACCCTTCGGAACGCGTGAACAGCAGCCCGTAGTTTACCGCCGCCACGGGCCTCCTAGGGTACGGGCCTCCTAAAAGACAGGCAGGCTGGGACGGCGGCGGCTCCAAACTGGTACCTAAAGCCTTCCCTCGTAACATAGCCCCATGGCCGACAGCTTGGACGTCGAGGCGATGCTTACCCGGTTCAGGGAGCGTGCCCGCGCCGTGCGCCAGCGCGGCGTCCCGCCCATCGAGGGCGCCGAACGCAAGCGTTTCATGGAGCAGGCAAGGATCGACTACATGGACTACGCGATGATCGGGGACGCCGAGGCCACACTGGAAGGGGGCATCCTCCGGCTCACCATCGACCTTCGCCCGGAGAGCCAACGGGACGCCCCCCCGGCGCCCTAGGCCCTCTCCCTCGGCCGCTCAGCGAGCCTGCCTCGGCTCCATGAGCAGGTTGCCTTCGCCGTCCAAAGCGAGCGCCGCTTCCCCTCTCAGCAGGCGACGAAGCGGCGCCCCGACCAGTTCGGCCCGCCAGCCCTGCCCGAGACGGGCCCCGTCGCGCCCCGACAGCCATTCGACGAGGTCAGCCCTCGTGGCGAGCAACGCGGCGTCGACGCCCTCATCACGAGAGAGCTGCGCGACCCACGCCGACGCAAGCGCCACCGCCGGCCTCAGCTGCCTGCCGATCTGGTCGCCACGAGGAGAACGGACCCGCTCGAGCGGCAAAGACCGCCCCCTCTGAACAGCGGCGAGGATCTCCTGGTCGGCACCGCCACGTAGGTGCCTCTGGTCCAGACCACGCACACCTCGGAGGGCAGCGACGTCCGAGGGTGGCGAGTGGGCTATCGACAACAGCGCCAGGTCTGGCAGCACGCTACGTGGCAGGACGTCGATCTCCATGGCCTTGCGTTCCCTCCAGGCCGCCACCTCCTGCGCCACGGCCCGGGAAACCCCCTGGAGGGCCTTGTTGTCCCGCAGCTTCCACCACGCCTCTTCGGGTTGAGGGGGAAAGGGTGGCGTCCTTGTGAGCACAGCGCATTCCTGCAGGGCCCAGTCGAGGCGGCCACGGCGCTCCAGGCCCTCCGAGATCGCGTCGGCCAAGGCGAACAGGTGGGCAACGTCAGAAGCGGCGTACGCGAGTTGCGAAGAAGTGAGCGGCCTCTTGCTCCAATCGGAGAGGCGGTCGCCCTTGGCGAGGCGGATGTCGAGGAACGTGCCGGCGAGCGAACCGAGCGAGGCCGATCCTTGCCCAGCGAACCCCGCGGCCACCTGCGTGTCGAAAAGGCGCGAGGGCAGCGCTTGGCACGCCCTCCAGAGCACCTCTAAGTCCTGGCTCGCCGCGTGTGCGACCATGACGCCCGGGCCTTCGAGCACCTTGGCCAGGGGCGCGAGGTCAACGGCCTGGGCATCTATAAGCGCTATCCGGAGAGGGCCGCCAGAAGGGGCCTCCCATGCCACTTGGACAAGCTCGAGACGGGGCCAGTACGTGCGTTCCCTGTGGAACTCGGTGTCGAGCGCGTAGCGCGGCGCGCTCACGAGCTCGTCGATGAGCGACGCAAACGCCCCGTCCCTCCGGACTAGTTCTGGCGCATCCAGGCGGCCCCGCGCTTCGCGCTCCACTAAATGCCTTCGCCAGCCGACCAGCTACGCAGCTTCGCCAGGCTGCGGTCGAGCATGCGGGACACCTGCATCTGCGACGCCCCCACGAGCATGCCTATCTGGGTCTGCGTCCACCCCCCGACGAAACGGAGCGTGACCACGCGCCGCTCGCGCTCGGGCAGGCGGGCGAGCAAAGGCGCCAGCACGACCCGCTCCTCGATGGCCACGATCGCGTCGTCACCGTAGCCAAGGCGGGTGTCGGCAAAATCGTCCTCCTCCACGGCGAATGCCCCGATCGACGTGCTTGCCCTCAGGCAACCCGCGTAAAGCGCTTCGGTGACATCCTGTTCGCTGGCGCACAGGTAGGACGCCAGTTCCCCGACAGTGGGCGACCTGCCCTGGGCCTGTGAGAGCTCGTCGATAGCGTTTTGGCAGCTCATATATAGGTCGTGCACGCGCCGCGGTGGCTTGACCGACCAGGACCTGTCCCGCAAGTGGCGCTTCAGTTCCCCGAGGATGGTGGCAGTTGCGTACGTCGTGAGCTGGGTGCCGCGCTCGGGGTCAAAGCGCTCGATGGCCATGAGGAGCCCCATCAGGGCCACCTGGTTGAGATCCTCCAAATCCTCGCCCCGCTTGGCGAAGCGGCCGGCGAGCGAGAACGCCAGCCCTTGATAGGCCCTGACGAGAGCATCGAGCCCGCGCTCCTCTTCCTTCCCGTGCTCGGGACGGTCCCCGACCAGCGTTTCGCGCGCTCTCCGGTGCCCGTGGGCGGGTTCGTCCAACCTCGATACAACTGTGGCCGAGGTCACTCCGCAAAAGCTTACCCCGAAAGGCCCATTTTAGCCCTGCGGGCCCGCCGCGCGCCCTTCTACCCACCGTAGTTGAGACGCGTGTCCTCCACGCGAAGCACGGGCGTGGAATCGTCTGGGACTGAACAGTCAACGACCTCGCCCACAAACAGCGTGTGGTCGCCCGCGTCTACCTCTTGGCGCACCTCGCACTCGAGCCAGGCCGCGGCCCGTGCAAGCACCGGTACCCCGGTCGAGCCCACCCGGACAGCGACTCCCGAGAGCGCCCCTTCCTCCTCGTCGAGCGCTGGCTTCGTGAAGGTCCTTGCGAGCGCCCGGTCCTCCCGGCGCAGGAAGCAGAGGCTGAACGCGCGGCCCTTGGAGACGAGGTCATGGGTGACGGCGTCCTTTCGCACCGATATCGCCAGGAGCTTCGGCTTGGTCGCGACCTGCATGGCCCAGTTATGCGTCATGAGGTTGCGCCTGGCCCCGAACGCGCTCCCGAGCAGGTAGATCCCAGCCGGCATCCTCCACAGCGCGCGGCGCCGGAGCCTGTCGTAGGTTTCGGGATCCGCCCCCTCGGGGAACGGGCCCACCAGCTCCGGCACGCCTAGCGGCCCTCCGGCGGCCATTCGGGGTCCAGCTGGCGCAGGAAGATCGAACAGCGCTCTTCTTCCTCGCCCTCCCCGATGGCCCCGGCCAAGCGGCGCAGGGCGTCGAGGCTCCGCAGGAACCCACGGTTCGAAGGGTGGCGCCAGCGAACGTACCCCGAGCCCCGCCACCCTGCCGCGCGCAGCGCGTCCAAGCCACGGTGGTAGCCCGTCCGTGCGAAGGCATAGGCACCGACTGGGTCATTGGTCTCTTCCAGCTCAGCCAATGCGGCCCATGGGGCTGAACTTCGGGGCCAGCGTGCGGCCACGGCCGCGAGCCTCTCGCGCCGGACGTCGGGACCGGCCTCCTCGGCCTCCTCCAAGGCGCCGTCCACCTCGGGGCTTGGCGGGAGGACGGTCTCAGGAGGGGCCTGGCCCAATGGGATCTCGGTTATAGGGCTACAACCTAGGTCAAAGCCTGCCCTGAAATGGCGTAACCTCGCCCTCACGGATAACTGCGTATTCGACCGGGTCGTGGACGGCCAGCTCCCTGCTCACTTCGTCTTGGACGAAGGCGAGATCATCGCCTTCTTGGACCACTTCCCCGTCTTCGACGGCCACGTCCTCGTGGTGCCGAAAGAGCACTACGGCACGCTCGCCGACCTCCCGGCCCACCTGCTAGCCCCCCTCTTTGACGCCGGCCGGCGCGTCGCGGCAGCGCAGCGGGCCGTACTAGGTGCCGAAGGGGCGTTTTTCGCCCTGAACGAGGTCGTCAGCCAGAGCGTGCCCCACGTGCACCTCCATATCGTCCCCCGCCATTTCGGCGACGGGCTGAGGGGGTTCCTCTGGCCGCGCCACCGCTACGAGAGCGATGGTGCAGCCGCCGACTTGGCCCACCGCCTCCAAGAAGCGCTCGCGGCCCAGAGCGCGACTACCTCCAGCTCGTAGCTACGACAAACACTGTCCCGCCAAGAGCGGGTGACGTCAGAGCCTGAGCACCGTGTCGTTGGCGTCCGCGGCCTCGGGCATCAGGACTTCTATTTCGGGGCCGGCAACCGTCACGCGGTTACGTCCCGTCCTCTTCGAGGTGTAGAGGGCGGTGTCGGCGGCCGCCATCAGGCGTTCGCCGTCGCTCTCCCTGCCTGCGACGGTGGCGATGCCGGCGCTCACGGTCACGGTGGCGACGGTGCTCGCGGCGGCTACAGCGGCCCGGACACGTTCGACCACGGTCATAGCTCCCTCGGACGAGCAGTTCGGAAGCACGATGGCGAACTCCTCACCCCCGTAGCGGGCGACCAGGTCGACGTCGCGGACGTGGCCCTTCATGGCGCGCGCCACCTCGCGGAGCACTTCGTCACCGGCCATGTGGCCGAACGTGTCGTTGACCTTCTTGAAGTAGTCGATGTCGATGACTGCGAGCGAGAGCGGCTCGTTGCTGCGCTGCGTGCGGGCCACCTCGCGGGCCAGGGCTTTAGTTAACGACCTGCGATTGGCCAGCTCGGTGAGGCCGTCGGTGTCGGCCATCTTCGCGTTCTCCGCCTTCAGGTCCGCGTTGGCGAAGGCCAGGGCCGCGTGAGCGGCGAACCGGCTTACCATCTGGAGCGAACGCCGGCTCACCCGCCTGCCCTCGCCTCCTCGCCGGCCCACCTCGGCTCCGCGCGCGCCCTCTCCTCCCGCATCCTCCTCGCCCGACCTGCGGCCAGCCACCCATCGCCTCCTCGCCGGGCCGACCTCAGCCAAGAGGAGGCCACGACGTTCGTGGCCGGCAGAGAGCCCGACCACCACGACGTTGACGGCCCCGGGGAGCACCCCCTCCAGGGCGATGGCACCGGGCGTCGCGAGGCTCCGCAGCCTCGGAGGTTCCTGGCCGGCGAGCGCGCGCTCCGCGACCGGACAAGCGAGGACGCCCTCGTCCACCTGGATGGCCTCAGACAGCAACGCCTTGCCGCCCGAACCATCGGCCCGCTCCGCTACGAGCTCTCCCTTTCCCTCCCAGATCACTGCCGCCCGTTCGAAACCGAAGGTGCCAATGACACTCCCGAGCAGGACCGGGATGACCGCGCTCGCACCCGAGCCCTCCTCCATCGCCTCCTCCATCTCCTTCGCCATGGCCGAGAGGGCGTCGAGCTGGTCCTTGGAACGGCGTAGCTCGCGTTCGGAGACCGCAGAGAACGACGCCGTGCAAAGGGCCACCGCCCAAAAGCCGGTTATACGGACCGCAACCGTTCCGGCCGAGGGGGCGTACATCTCGGGCACCCCGAGGAGCTGGGCGACCGCCGGGCCGAGCCCGAGGAAAGTGATCGCGAGCAGCAAGGCCGAGTCCCACAACGCCACCCGCACCCCTGTGCGGCGGCCCGCCAGGAGGGTCACGGCGATCAGCTCGACGGCGAAGAACCATATGAACCCGCTCTGCGCCCCTCCCGAGGGGGCCGTGAGGAGAGCGAGGTAGAGCGAGTCGACCGGGATGAGCGCCTGCTGGAAGAGGAACAGCGGCCGGCGCCGTGTGCCTCGGGTGGTAGCCAAGTGGTCACAAAAGGTGTCTAGGGCCCAACCAGCCAGCGATACGACGACATAGGCGCAGCTGATGAGCACCACTTCACGGAAGGGGATACCGACCTGCTTGCTGGCCGACGCGCTCGTCGCCACCATGAGCACGACGATGCTGAGCCGCATCAGCTGCAGGGCCCCGAAGCGCTGGTCGAGGCTCGTGTGCTCGGCTTTCGTGGCGCGAGCACCCGGCGACGGCCCGCTCGAGGGATGGCCAGCCGAGGACTGTTCAGTCAAAGCCAACGGAGTCGTCCTCTTCGCGCGCGGGCGCGTCTACGAACTTGGGGTCCCGGCGGTCAATCAGCCACTGCCCGACCACGAACACGACGGCTAGGCCGCCGAGGGTGAGGGGGACGGTCAAGATCGTGCCAACGGTGAGCGGGCCTCCCGACCAGATCGTGTTCGGGGAGATGATGCCCGTGGCGCCGACGCGCTCACCAAAAGGCACCGTCGTCGTCGTCGGCGCGGCCACCCGCGACCGCCCCCTCCCGTCGAAGGGCTTGCCTGCTGGGTGGTCCGCCGTTCCCCCGGCGCGCGCGCCCCCCGTCGCACCTGCCCCACGGAACGCGCCGGTAGCGGTACCCCGACCCGTCCCGCCTGCCGAACGCCTAGCGGCACCCGAAGACCCTCCCGCGCCGCTCGCTGCGGCTTGGCTGCTCGGGCGGCCCCCTCCGGCACCGGCCGCCACCGTCCCGAGCCCTGCCCGGCCCTGCTTCAGAGAGGACGGCGCGGGCACGGAGGTGGCCGTGTGGACCCTGGCGTGACTGGTGGGGGCTGCAGTCGTCGGCACCGTGCTTGGGGGTGCCGTGGGGCTGGTCGTGGGCGCCTTCGTCGTGCCCGGGACCTTCGTCGTGCCCGGGACCTTCGTCGTGCGCGCCTTGTTGCCCCGCCCAGAACCGGCCGGGTGGGAGCTGGCCGCCGGCGAAGTGCCCGGGCGCGAGGTGGACGTCTTGGCGGGAACAGCCGGGGAGGTGGTGGCGGTGGTCTTGGGCGGGACCTGAGCCGGCGCTGGGAAGCTCACGGCGGGATTGCCAGCCGTCGCCGGCTGGCCCGGCGCAACGGTGGTGGGCGCAACCGTGGTGGGCGCAACCGTGGTGGGCACGACCGTGGTGCGCGGGAGCGTGGTAGAGCGGGCCGTGGTGGGCGCGACGCTGCGAGGAGGACGTGCCGTGGCGGCGGGGGCGCGCCTTGCCGGTCGCCCGCTGCGTGCCGGCTTGGACGCATGTGAGGTAGTCGGCGAAGCGGTCGTGGGCGGCAGCGTCGGGGTCGTCGTCGGCGGCAACGTCGTCTCGGCAGTGGGAGGAGCGGTCGTGGGAGGAGCGGTCGTGACCGGCAAGGTCGCCGGTACGACCGGCAACCCAAGCGCGGTCCGGTCTCCAGATTTCTGGCCCGTCTGGGTGGTCGTCGGTGTCGTCGCCGGCGGGGCGGTAGTGGGCGGGGCCGTAGTGGTGGGAGCCACGGTCGTGGTCGGGGCCGTCGTCGGCGGAGGTACAAGGAGCGCGGCGCTGGTAGGGGGGGACGTCGGAGGTGGCGCTGCCGTCGTAGGTGGGACAGTCGCAGATGGGAGGGTCGTAGCTGGGACCGTCGTCGTTGGCGCAGCGGTCGTGGTCGGGGCCGTTGTCGGTGGCACCGTTGTCGGTGGCAGCGTTATGGGGGGCACGGTCGTAGTGGGCGCGGCTGTCGTCGGTGGGAGCGTCGTAGGTGGGAGCGTCGTGGGTGGGAGCGTC
>JAJYMM010000059.1 GCA_021787035.1 Actinomycetes bacterium | reverse complement strand
ATCCCTTTAGCTCCCACCCCACCCGAGGCCGCACCAGGTGAGGCGCCGCCCGAGGCATTGCCCGCGGGCGCACCGGCCGAGGGCCCGCTCGGGAGCCCGCCAGCCGCGGGCGCACCGGCCGAGGCCGCACCAGGCGAGGCGCCAGCCGCGGGCGCACCGGCCGAGGCGCCGGCCGAGGCCGCACCAGGCGAGGCACCCGACTGCTCAGCCGGCGACCCCTCCAACGATCCGCCGGAGAGGTCACACCAGAGACAGTTTCAGAACGCCTCGTTGGTAGGTACGCTCACCTGACGCTCCTATCCGGGTGCGGAAAGGTCATCGGTCCCGACAGCCGGTCCATGTAGGAACCTGGCCGCGAGGCGATTAGCGGGCATGACATCCTTGGTGAGAGCCCCGCACAACCCGCATGATACGACCGTACCCGTACTACTGGCAGCGTACGGGTAGCGCCGGGATCACAAAACGCCCATAATGCCCTCGCCGAGGGGGCCGCACGTATCTTACGGAGAGCGCACCCGCTCCTCCAGTCGTATGCTGCCAACGCTGAAGGCCGGCGGCACCAGCGGGACCGCCGGTCAGCGGCGCGGCCGGGTGCTGATCATCGTGCAGAACCTTCCTGTGCCGTTCGACCGCCGCGTGTGGCTCGAGTGCCAGACGCTCGCGAAGGCAGGCTACGAAGTGGCCGTCGTCTGCCCGAAAGGCCCGAACGACCCGGCCCGGGCCGTCTTGGAGGGCGTGGAACTGTACAAGTACCGCCCCTACGCCCCCGGTGGCTCCAAAGCGTCTTTCGTCGCCGAGTACGTCTACTCGTTCCTTGCCACGCTCTGGCTCTCGTTGCAAGCGGCCCGAAAAGGGCGCATAGACGCAGTTCAGGCGTGCAACCCACCCGACATCTTCTGGCCTATCGGCCTCCTCTTCCGGGCCGTCTGGGGCTCGCGCTTCGTCTTCGACCACCACGACCTCTGCCCCGAGCTTTACGAATCGCGCTTCCCCGACGGGCCCGAGGCGGTGCACAAAGCGCTGCTCTTCCTGGAACGCCGTACGATCGCCACGGCCGACCACGTCATCGAGACCAACGACTCCTACCGGAACGTTGACATGGAGCGGAACGGCGCCACGCCCGAAGCCTCGACCGTCGTGCGCACCGGCCCTGACCCCAACCGCTTGAAAGCGCACGAAGAAGTACCAGAGGTCCGCCGAGGGAGGCGCCACCTGGCTGCCTACATCGGGGTTATGGGGCCCCAAGACGGCGTGGACATTGCCCTGCTGGTGGCCGACGTCGTGGTGCACAAGCTAAAGCGTGAAGACATCTCCTTTACTCTCATGGGCTCGGGCGACTCCTGGCAGGACTTGTTCGCCCTTCGTGACAAGCTCGGGCTCGCCGACTACGTAGAGATGACGGGCCGGGTGCCCGACGAGACGGTGGCCGCAGTGCTCTCGACCGCAGACGTCGGGATCTCGCCGGACCCCAAAAACCCCTTGAACGACGTCTCGACCATGAACAAGACCATGGAGTACATGGCCTTCGGCCTCCCCGTGGTGGCCTTCGACCTTCGCGAGACGAGGGTCTCGGCGGGTGACGCCGGCGTCTACGCCACGCCGAACGACGTGCACGAAATGGCACAGCTGCTCGTCCAGTTGATAGACGACGAGCCGCGGCGCAAAGCCATGGGCGCGGCCGGCCGTGCCCGCATCGAGCGAGAACTGGCATGGCAGCACCAAGCCGTGCGCTACAGGGGGGTCTACGACAAACTCTTGGGCTTTCCAGGCGCCAGCCCGGAACCAGCAGAGCCGACAACCGAGGAGCAAAAAGCCACCCTATGAAACAAGTAGCGCAGAATTACAAGTCCGGAGAGCTCACGGTCCTCGACGTGCCCACCCCGGCGTGCTCTCCGGGGGGCGTGCTCGTGCGTTCCCTCTACTCGCTCATATCGACTGGGACCGAGCTCATGAAGGTGGGCGAGTCCAAGATGTCGCTCCTCGGCAAGGCACGCGCCCGCCCGGACCAGCTGAAGAAGGTGCTCGAGACCGTCCAGCAGCAAGGGCCGATGAGCGCCTACCGCAAAGCCATGAACCGCCTCGATTCTTATACCCCCCTCGGCTACTCGTTGGCTGGCGTCGTGGTCGAAGTGGGCCGGGGGGCCGAGGAGTTCCACGAGGGCCAGCTGGTGGCGTGCGCCGGCAACGAGTTCGCCCTCCACGCCGAGCTCAACTGGGTGCCGGTCAACTTGTGCGTCCCTGTCCCAGACGGCGTCGAAGCGCAGCTGGCGGCGTTCGCGACGGTTGGCTCGATCGCGCTCCAGGGGGTCCGCCAGGCCAAGCCCGAGCTCGGCGACACCTCCCTCGTGATCGGCCTCGGCCTCGTGGGCCAGCTCGTCGTGCAACTGCTCGTCGCCTCGGGCGTAAAGGTGGTCGGCATAGACACCGTCGCGGAACGCTGTTGTCTAGCGGAGAAAGCAGGGGCGCTCCTTTGCTCCACGCCTACCACTGACGGCCTGGCCGCAGTGGAAGCGGCCCTTTCCAGTGCTTCGGGGGGCCTCGGGGCCGACCAGGTGTTCCTCGCCGCCGGCGGCAGCACCAACCAACCGGTCGAGCTCGCCGCCAAGATGGCACGCGACCGGGCGGTCGTGGTGGACATCGGCAAGTGCAAGCTCGATCTCCCCTGGAACGCTTACTACGAGAAGGAACTAGACGTCCGCTTCTCGCGCAGCTACGGGCCAGGGCGCTACGACCCGGTCTACGAGGTCGAGGGGATCGACTACCCCGCCGGCTACGTCCGCTGGACAGAACGGCGCAACCTCTCTTGTTTCCTCGACCTGATTGCCGCCAGGAGCATCGACCCTGAGCCGCTCGTGTCGGGGACGTTCCCCCTCGAGGACGCGAGCGTCGTGTACGAGAAGCTCTCCTCAGGGGACCTGCGGGGTGTCGGGTTCTTGTTCAGCTACGACGCGGCGCAAGGCGCGGGTGAAGGCGGGCGGGCAGCTGGCCACGAGCCCGCCAGCGCAGCGGTCCCCCCGGTAGAGGTTTCGGCCAATGGGAAAGCGACGCCTCGAAAGGCGCCGGTACGCCGTGGCCCGGTCGCGCCCGGCGCCCCGGTCCGCGTCGGCTTCGTAGGGGCAGGCAACTACGCGTCCTCGATGCTCCTCCCCCACCTCGCCGGGAAGCCCGGCATCGAACTGACCACGGTCGCCACCCGCCGCGCGCTCTCGGGCGTGAACGCCAAGCGCAAGTTCGCCTTTTCCGAAGCCGTCACAGATACCTCGGCCGTGTTCGACGACGGCTCCGTCGACGCCGTCTTCGTCGTCACCCGCCACAGCTCGCACGCATCCCTCGTCTGCCGTGCGCTCGAAGCGGGGAAGGCGGTCTTTGTCGAAAAGCCCCTCGCCCTCAGCCCCGAAGAGCTAGACAGCGTCCTCGCTACCGTCCAAGCGACTGGCAACGACAGGCTCATGGTCGGCTTTAACCGCCGCTTTTCCCCGATGCTGGTCGAGATGCGCCGGCGTTTCGGGCGTGCGACCGGCGAGGCAGTGGCCCGCTACTTCGTCAATGCCGGCACCCTCGGCAAGGAAAGCTGGTACCGGAACGAGCAACTCGAGGGGAGCCGCTTCGCCGGCGAGGGCGGCCACTTCATAGACACGCTCTCGTGGTGGTTCGGCTCCGACCCTGTCGAGGTGAGCACGCTCGCGGCCGGTGAGGGCAACCTCCAGGTGAGCCTCGCCTACCCCGACGGCTCCCTAGGCACCGTGACCTATTTCGTGAATGGCCACGCCCGCTTCCCGAAGGAGACCTTCGAGGTCTCCTCTGGCGGGCGGGTGGCCAAGCTCGACAACTTCAAAAAGGCCACTGTCTGGTCAGGCTTCCGGCCCCATGTCGCGCGCAACCTAGGCGCGCCGGACAAGGGGCAGCGCGCCGAGGTGGAGGCTTTCATCGAAGCCGTCCGCACCGGTGGGCCGATGCCGATAAGCCTGGCATCACTCGCCGCTACGACACGGGCGACGCTGGCGGCAGAGAGGAGCCTCGCCGCGCGCTCGCCGGAGAAGCTCTGAAATTGGCGTCGAGCTTGAGCAAACTGGCGCTGTCGAAGCTGGGCCCAGCTTCGACAGGCCCGGGGAAACTGGCCTGGTACGCGAAGCGCCTGGCCAAGATGTCAGCCGCCGAGGTCGCCTCGCGCGCCGAGCAGCACGCGCTCAAAACGGCCTGGGGGCTGCCGGCCCTCCGCCCCAAGGCCCCCGCGCCGCTGCCCGGACGGGCTTTCCGTCCGACGCTCCCCACAGGAACGCTCAAACAGCTGCCGGAGGAGGCGAAAGCCTC
>JAJYMM010000114.1 GCA_021787035.1 Actinomycetes bacterium | reverse complement strand
GGTTCCCACCTACCCCGACGATCGGCCATACCGAGTTGGTAGTGGCCGCCTGGCAGGGAGGTGAGGCGCGCGCGGTTCCAGGGGCCATCCGCATCCTCGGTGTAGATGATGAGATGCGGCCCGTGGTAAGCGTTCAGGGGGAGGATTCGGTGACGGTTGGGAGGGGTGGTTGGCGGTCGAGATGTGGGCCGGGGCGAGTGCTGATCGGCGTACGTATTCGGTAAGCTGCGCCAAACACCTGTCGGCGGCGATGGAAGGAGGGGCATGAGCCGGGGGCGGGCGGGACGCTGAGAGGGACTGGACAGGACTGAGCTGAGCTGGTAACGTGTAAGCCGCTATGAAGGGTACGGTGTTTGAGAGAGTTCGGCCGCGGCTGAGGCACCCGAGGTGGGCGGAGCGGCCGTCGATCGATCGGGAGAATAGGTTGTGCGCGGCGTTGGCGCGGCTGTGGAGGCTGCGCCAACGGGATCGCGCGAAGTGGGCGGCGGAGCGGGCGGTGTTGCTCGCTCAAGTACAACGCGCGGAGGAAGTGGCGCGCAAGCTGCAGGTGACGGTGGGCCAGCACGCTCGGGCGCGGTTCGGTCGCCGGAGCGAACAGCAGCCCGGGGAGGGGTGCGCGGCAGCGGAGGGGAGGCGGCGGGGTCAGCGACCGGGGGCGCGGGGCCACGGTCGGCGGCGGGAGCGGTACGCGGGTCTGCCGGAGGAACACGTGGAGCATGACGTGGCAGAGGAGGACAAGGTCTGCCACCGTTGCGGCAGCCCGCTGGTCCTGCTCGCGGACGACACGTCGGAGGAGCTGGACGTCGAGCTCCGAGTGCGGCGGAAGGTTCACCACCGTCTGACGTACGCGGCCACGTGCCGGTGTGCGGGGAGGGAGCGGATCGTGCGCGGCGGGGCACCGGTGAAGCTGATCCCGCGCGGGAGCCTGTCGACGGGCACCATCGCCTGGGCGGTGACGGCGCGATACATGTGGGGTCTGCCGTTGCACCGGATCACCACGATTCTCACGCAGCACGGGGCGTCGGTGTCGGACGGGACGTTCGTCGGGGTGTTCCAGGCTGTGCAGCCACTACTGCAGCCGATCTATGAGGCCGTGTGTGCGCGCAACCGCCAGAGCCCGTATCTGCACGCCGACGAGACGACTTGGCGGCAGCTCTGGCTGACCAAGGGCAAGCGCGGCTACATCTGGTGTTTCGTGGGGTTGGACACGACCGCCTACCTGTTTGACCCCGGCCGCGACCACACGGTGGTGCTGCGCTACCTGGGACTGGACGGGACAGACTGGGGCGGCCAGGTTGTCGACCTGATCTGCGACTTCCTGGCCAGCTACGACAAGGCGGCGCGGGTCGCCAACGCCACCGAACGCCGGCTGGAGCTCTCGAGGTGCTGGGCGCACTACAGGCGGTTGTTCTTGGACATCCCGGCGCACCATCGGGGCGACGGCCGCGTCGCGGCCGAGGTGGAGCAGTGGCTAGGGATGATCGCGGACCTCTTCTATCTGCATCACCGGCGCGACCTGGCTCCGGACGGGTCCGAGGAGCAGCAGGAGGCACAGACGGTGTTCCGGGGCTGCCTGGAGGAGATGGCGTACGTCCGCGCCCAGCACCTGAGCCAGCGCACGTTGGCTCCCGAACTGCGCCACGTGCTGGAGTTCGGTGCTGAGCACTGGGAGGAACTCACGCGCTGCGCCGACGATCCGCATCACCCAATCGACAACAATCTGGACGAGCGTCAGGAGCGCCTTCCGGTCGTCATCCGCAAGAACGCCTACGGTTCCGGCGCACGATGGGCCGTGGACCAGGCCTGCCAGGTCTGGAGCATCGGCCAAACCCTGGTGCAGAATGGAGGCCAGCCGCTGGCGTGGACCCTGGCCTACTTCGCGGCCTGCGCCCAAGCGAGGGGCACGGTGCCGGAAGACTGGATCCGCTTCGTTCCCTGGGCCTGGCATCCCAGCCCGGCTGCTGCTGCGACCGAGCGCCCCGGTGATGCGCCGCAGAACACCGGGCTCGCGGGGAACGGGCCCACGAACGGCTCACCCGAGCCCGCCGCGGCCACCCTCCCCGAAGCCCCGTGCGCCGACGACGAGGACGCCGCACCCGCAATGCCACCTGCCTCGCTCTATGATGCGCCGCAGAACACCGGGCTCGCGGGGAACGGGCCCACGAACGGCTCACCCGAGCCCGCCGCGGCCACCACCCCGGAAGCCCCGTGCGCCGACGACGAGGGCACCGCACCCGCAATGCCATCTGCCCCCGCAGAGCAGACGTGCGCCCAGATGCCGTTCGCCGGCCCAGCCTCCGCTCGCTCCGCGCACAGGCGGAATCTCGCCCCGTTCCATCGGCGCTCCAATGCCGTCGGGCCCCCTGCAGGAGGTGCTCGCGCGGCTTCCGCGACGCCTGGACCCCAGCGCGCATCCCTCCGGCGCACGCGGAATCCCGCCCTGCCGCCATGATGATCCAATGCCCTGTGACGCCGATCCAGGCCGGTCCCCGGCCCGACACGGGAGGTGCTTCCTTGACCGCTGTCTACTGCGGGCGGTGCTTCACTGACCGCGAATTGGACCGTATCCGCGAAATGGCCCGGCTCCTGCCCTCCCGTCGAGCTATCTCCCGCGCCTTCTGCACCGAGTTCGGTTGGCGCAAACCAGATGGCGGGCTCAAGGACATGTCATGCAGCGTTGCTCTGCTTCGCATGCACCGCGATGGCCTCATCCCGCTACCGCCGCCCCAGCATGTCGTCACCTCTGCTGCCCGCACCTCGTTCGGTGAGGCACTTTCCACCCCCCCGGAGCCTCGGCTCGAGGGCTCCCGCGGGGACATCGCCCGCCTCACTTTGGACCGCATCCAGGGCCCGACCGATTCCCGCCACTGGAACGACCTCGTCGCTCGCTACCATTACCTTGGGTACTCCCCGCTGCCCGGGGCGCAGCTACGCTACTTCATCCACGGCGACGGCGCCTTACTTGGCGTCCTTGGTTTCGGAGCCGCCGCATGGAAGATCGCGCCGCGTGACGACTTCATCGGCTGGAGCCCAGAGCAACGGCAGGCCCGTCTGCATCTCGTCGTGAACAACGCGAGGTTCCTCCTTTTGCCCTGGGTCTCCATCCGCTTCCTGGCCTCGAGCGTCCTCGCCTTGGCTGCCCGCCAGCTTCCCGACGACTGGGCCGCTCGCTACGCCTACCGTCCCCTGCTTCTGGAAACCTTTGTGGAGTCCGAACGCTTCGCCGGCACGTCTTACCGTGCGGCCAACTGGATATACGTCGGCCGCACCCAGGGTCGCGGCAAGCTCGACCGCCACAAGCTCCGCGCCAAACCCATCAAAGACATCTATCTCCTTCCGCTCGATCGCCGCTTCCGTTCCCTCCTCACCGAGCCCTTGCCTCACCCCTCCTCCCCGCAGCTCACCGAATAGGTACTGCTGAGCCGGGGGCTCCCTGCGAACCGTCCCGGGTTCCGCGCGTTTCTCATGGTGGGACCAAGTCTTCAGAGGCCCCTCCGAGCCTGGAAACAGCGTTACGTTTTGGTTACAACTCCGCGTACCTACTTGTTCGGTTCACAGGGGTGACCCCATACTAAATGACGGTGAAGATCTCGTGGCCGACCACTTGGGTGGGCGATGGGGGAGGCGAACCAAGGCTCGTTTGATGGACCGGCCGTCCAGTCTCAGACGCCATGGAAGGGGTATAGCAGAATGTCAAACAGTTGGAAGAAATACTTAGTCGGGATCACATCGGGGGCCATGCTCTTGGCGAGTGTGGCTGCCGGTTCCGCCGCGAGTGCCAGTTCCCCGACCCAGGGGGCGGCACCCTTCACGGACGTAACCACCACGTCGACGCCCTATGCGCAGGCCATCAACTTCCTCGCTGCGGCGGGTGTTGTGAACGGCGTCGGTGGCGGCCTCTATGACCCGAACGCTCCTGTGACGCGGGCCGAGATGGCGAAGCTGGTTGTCGATATGTTGGGGGATGCAAACTTCGCCAGTGCCCTCTCATACACCACTCCGTCCTTCACCGACGCAAGCTCGATTCCCTCGTGGGCGATCGGTGATGTGAACCTCGCCGCATCGCTCGGGATCATTGACGGGTTTCCGAATGGCAGCTTCGAGCCGAACGCAGACGTCACGCTGGCGCAGGCGGTTGCCATGGTCCTCCGCGCCCTCGATGACGAGGCCTACATGACGGCCAACTACGGGAACGATTGGCCGGGTAGCTACGTCGTCGCGGCAGGCTCGGCGGACCTTTCCGACAGCACTGCACCGCAGGGCCTCATCACGGGGCTGCAGGGCTTCATTGCCAGCGCGCCTGCCACGCGCGGTCAGGTGGCGCAA
>JAJYMM010000129.1 GCA_021787035.1 Actinomycetes bacterium | reverse complement strand
CGTGGGCTACCTCGACCGGGCCGGCCGGAGTTCTCTCGGTGCGGTCACCCTCGACGACGTCCGGGGGTTCATGGTCGAGATGGCACCCAGGCGGCCTGCGGGCATCGGCAACGTGGTGTGGTCGCTGAAGAGGTTCTTCGCCTTCCTCAACGTCGCCGGACTCAGCGATGTCCGCGTCGAAGGCCTGCTCGCACACGGCGCCCCCCGGCGGGTCCGGGCGCTGCCGTGCTTTACCCGAGAGGAGATGGGCCGTCTCCTCGAAGGGATCGAGACGGTGACCCCCTGCGGCAAGAGGGACTACGCGATGGTCGTGCTGGCAGTCTCGACAGGGCTTCGCTGCTGCGACATCGTCGCGCTGCGGCTGGACGAGATCGACTGGCGCCGCGACGAGATCCGACTCGTCCAAGCCAAGACGTCCAGTCCGCTGGTGCTGCCACTGCCAGTCCTTGCAGGCAACGCCGTCGCGGAGTGGATCTTGCACGGCCGCCCTGACTGCGACGCCCCCGAAGTGTTCGTCCGGCTCCAGCCGCCGTATGTGAAGCTCGGGAACTCGACTGGCTCGACCCTCATGCGCCGCCGCCTGGCCGGTGCCGGCATCGATCACGCGCCCGGTGACGGCAAGTCGTTCCATGCCCTGCGGCGAAGTGCAGGAACAAGGCTCATCGAGTCGGGGGCCGGGCTGCCGCTGACCGCGCAGATCCTGGGACATGCCCGCATCAACTCCTCCCGCCGCTACTTCTCCCTGGCCAGCGAGCAGCTCCGCCAGTGCTGCTTGTCGCTGGAGGACTTCGCCTGCACCAAGGAGGGACTGCGATGAGCGCGTTCACCAGCAATTTCGCGTCCCACATCGAGGCGATGCTCGAATGGCGGACCTCGCTGGGGCACAGCCCGCGCGACATGACGAACGCGATGGCCGGTTTCGACAGCTTCTGCGCATCGCGCTACCCCGACGAGACGGTGCTGACCCGGGAACTGGCCACCGCGTGGTGCCAGGGCGCGGCCACGGGCACCTGGGGCGCCTACCGGAGCCGCGCGGTCCGCGAGCTCGGCAAGTACCTCCGGCTGGCTGGCGTGGACGGATTCATCGTGCCGTCGGCGTGGATCGCCAGCCCGATCCGGAGCCTGCCGCACCTGTTCACCGACGACGAGCTGGTCGCCTTCTTCGGGGCCGCCGACTCCCTCGGCCTCGAGTACCGCAGCCCGTTCCGCGAGTACACGATCCCGGTCATCTTCCGGCTGATCCTCGGTGCGGGCCTGCGCCCGCCCGAAGCCCGCCGCCTGCGCCGGCGCGACGTCGATGCCGACGACGCGATGGTGATGATCGAACGGTCGAAACGGAACAAGGACCGCCGTGTTCCCGTCACCGGGGACCTGGCCGGGCTGCTTGGCCGCTTCGATCACCTGGCGGACCTGCGGCGGCCAGACCGGGAATGGTTCTTCGAGGACCACCATGGCCGCCAGTACTCCCCGGCCTGGCTCATCGCCGGCTACCACCTCTGCTGCGAGCGGGCGGGCGGGATCGCGCCTGGCTCAACCCCCTACGCGCTGCGTCACAATTACGCCACCCGCACCCTGATGCGCTGGGTCGAAGAGGGCAAGGACATCGAGGCCTGGCTGCCTTACCTCTCTGCCTACATGGGGCACGAGAAGTACTCCTCGACCGCGTGGTATGTCCACCTGCTGCCCGGGCGCCTCGCCGCGACCGGGCTGACCTCCGCGGCCGGCATCATCCCGGCGGTGACGTCATGAAGACCCGCCAGCAGGCCACCGACGGCTTCTACCGGCACCTTCGCGAGTGGTTCACCGCTTTCCTGCCCCGTCAGCGTGGCGCAGCACGAAACACGATCACCTCGTGCCGCCACACCTGGAACATGCTTCTGGGCTACGTCGCCGAGCATCACCACGTGACAGTCGAGAAGATCACGTTCGCGATGATCGACCGGGCCACGGTCACCGGATTCCTCGACCACATGCAGGACGCCAGGTCGTGGACGGCCTCGACTCGCAACCAACGTCTGGCCTGCATCCGGTCGTTCTTCACCTACGCGGCGGCCGCCGAGCCGGCACTCGCGATCTACCTCGCCGACCTCGCCGCCCTACCCCGGCTCAACGGCCCGGCCGCTCCACCGGTGAAGTACATGACCACCGACGCGGTCACGGCGCTGCTCGCCGCCCCGGACCCGGGCACCCGGCTCGGGCTGCGAGATCAGTTCTTCCTGATCCTCATGTATGACCTCGCTGCCCGCGACGCCGAGATGCTCGCCCTGAACCTCGCCGACATCGACACCAGGCGACTCACCGCGGACCTGCTTGGGAAAGGCTCCAAACCCAGACGCCTGCCCATCACGACAGAGACCGCCCGGCACTTCGACCGCTACGTCGCCGTCTTCCACCCCAGAGCGGAACCGGAGGCCCCGCTGTTCTACACCGTGCGGAATCGCCATCCGGCACGGATGTCTGATGACAACGTCGCCCGGTTCATCCGCCAGCACGCCGCTACCGCCAAAACCAGATGCCCCGACGTTCCGGCTCGGACCCATCCTCACATGCTGCGCCACTCGCGGGCCATGCATCTCTACCAGGCCGGCATGCCCCTGGCCCTGCTCACCGAATGGCTCGGGCACGCTGATCCCGAGACCACGCTCATCTACGCCCACGCCGACACTGAGATGAAGCGCCGTGCTCTCGAGAAGGCGAACGGCGCAACAAGCCAGAGTCCCCTTCCGGCCCCCATGTGGCACGACCGCGACGACATCATCCAGCGCCTGTGCGCTGCCGTGTGATTAACGGGACGCAAAATAGGGCGGGCTGTCTGGCTGTCAGGAGAGGCTGGCCAGAGACGGCCGCCGCGCGGATGGGCGAACGACTCATCTGAACAGGGGAAAGGCGTTGATCGCGTACCGAGGTGATCCCCCACCGGTCGTTGGTAGACACAAGGGCACACTTGCTCCGGGTGAATTACGGTCCCGCCAATCACACGGTAGCCTGTGCGGGCTCAAGGAGTGACGTCGGATTATCCCGACAAGCGACAGTCAAGGGAGGGCGTCATCCCAGGTCACAGGCCCATCAGGCGCGCCGGGAAGCCGGTATCGGAATAACCCGGGAATCGGAGTAATACCAGTTATTCCGATGTCGGAATAACTGGTACATCTCTGCGGTCCCAGAGCTCCTATCCCTCGCAGCGCAGCGACGCGAGCAGGCGGCGAGGAGGCAGCCATGAGCGCCCTCGCCCCGACCTTGGAGGCGTGGTTCACCGATCGTCTCATCGGCCAACGCCATGCCAGCCCGAACACCATTGCCGCCTATCGCGACGCCTGGCGCCTGCTCTTGCAGTTCGCCCAGTCGCGGACCGGCAAGCAGCCCAGCAGGCTGGACATCTCGGACCTGGACGCCCAACTGGTTGGCGACTTCCTCAACTACCTTGAGCAGGAGCGCCACACCCGCAACGCCCGGCTGGCGGCGGTCCACTCCTTCTTCCGATATGCCGCCCTACGGCACCCCGAGCACGCCTTGCTCATCGCCCGGGTGCTCGAAATACCAACGAAACGCTGCCAACGAAAGGAGGTGCGCTATCTCGACCATGCCGAGGCCGAGGCCCTCATCGCCGCCCCAGTCCGGAGCACCTGGACAGGGCGACGGGACCACGCTTTGCTCGACGTCGCCGTGCAGACCGGCCTCCGGGCCTCGGAACTCACCGGCCTGCGCATAGGCGACGTGGAGCTCCGCACCGGGGCCCATGTCCACTGCAGAGGCAAAGGGCGCAAGGAGCGGTCCACGCCCTTGGCAAAAGAGACCGTCGGGCTCCTGGCGGCGTGGATGAAAGAGCGCGGTGGGTCAGCCGGCGACCCCTTGTTCCCCACCCGCCAGGGGAGCCAGCTCAGCCGCAGCGCGCTCGGGTGCCTCGTCGCCAAGCACACCGCCACTGCTGCCCAGCGCGGCTCTTCGATCCGCACCAAGCACCCCACACCCCACGTTCTAAGGCACACCTGCGCCATGTCCTTGCTGCAGTCGGGTTGTGACAGCGCCGTGATCGCTTTGTGGCTGGGACATGAGAACGTCGCGACAACTCAGAGGATTTACCTCCACGGCGACTTGTCCATCAAGGAGCGAGCGCTCGAACGTACTCGGCCCCTCAACGTCAAACCGGGCCGCTACCGGCCGGCCGACCCCTTACTCGCCTTTCTCTCCGGCCTCTGAGAAGCGGGAATTATGCAGCACCCACGGGGCCAAAAGTGGTCCCTGACGCCCTCTCGAGCTCCGCCAAACCCCATAACGCGGTCTCGTACATAGGACCCGTTCGACTTGACCGACATCGAGGTGCGCTTCGAGGGCC
>JAJYMM010000259.1 GCA_021787035.1 Actinomycetes bacterium | reverse complement strand
GCGCAGCCCACGCCACGTCGCCCGCGGCAGGAACTGGACACCCGTAGAGCACGACTACGAGAAACTGCGCTCAGGTATGGAGGATCTCTTCGAGCACCTCGGGATCGCGACAGCCGCATAGACAACAGCCTGCCCTCGATCCACAAGCTTTTGTCGTTGGGAGGTCTTTAAGCGCCTAGGCCAGCAGGGAACGCCGAAACCGAGCTCATCCCTCCTGAGCCGCCGGCAGGGACTAGCGTCGCCTCGCTGGCTCAGCAGTACGCTGCTTCTCAGCGCTCCGTCTACTGGGACGCGATCGGTGCCGGTGCGACACCAGCTGCCGCAGCGCAGATGACCTTGGAGGCCGGGGTCTCGCTCCCTAGCGGAGTTGCCTCAGCTCCCGCGGCAACACCTTCCATAGCCAATGACCAAATCTACAACTCGGACTGGGTTACAACTTACGCGCCAGTCTCCAGCTCGATTTACAGCACCAGCTGCGTTGTCCAACGCTACCTCGAACAGGAGCCGGGCGAGACCTACGTTAGCAATACTGTGACAAGCACCGGAGATGACTCGTATGAGCCCAACAACGACCTCTTTTCGCAAAATGCTTACTACGCTTGGGGCAATGGCTACAGCTATACTCGCGTCTCCTGGCAACCAACTGGGGCGATATCAGTAGGTACTCCTACTACTTACACACTTACCGCGTCGTACGCAGGCCTGGGTGCCTCGGTGCAGGTCACAGTGTACCCGCAGGAAATGCAGCCGATATTCCCGACTGGCGTGTCAAACGCTGCCTTTGGGGCTGAATGGAGCGGCGAGCTGAACGGCACCGCCGTTTCCTCGAACAGCGCGGCGATCGTGCAACTGGGCACGAACTCGCCACCCGACACGTTTGACTACACCGGCATGTGCTGGGCCCAATCGAACGGCACCAACCCGGCGTACGCAGGCTACTGACCTGAACGTTGTGCCATTGAGATGAACGCACCCGGAGGGTCACAAGCCCTCCGGGTGCGTTCGCGCATACCGGCTCGCGACAGCTTCGGTGTGCCGTCTGTCACTCATATAGGGCTGGCCACAAAGTTGCCATGCCGGCTGGCTCTATGAGAAAATGTATAGCGCTGGAAAAGAGCAAGACTGACGTCCGAGCATCAGGAGCCACGTCGTGTACAAGATAATCCTGTTGACCTGTGCCGTGCTCGCCGGCCTGTTCCTTGCAGGAGCCGCAGGTTATGATATCGGCCTGCACCACGGGCGTTCCGTGGTCGTACGCTCGGGTGTCGCGTGGTCGTCAGGCGCAACGGCGGAAGTTACTAGCGGGACCACTACCTACAACATCCCCGTAGGGAACAGCTCGGACTGGTACGAAGATGGTGTGGAGCACTTGGGAGGAGTACCGTCCTGCCTGCGTTCCGGGCACCGTGAAACGGTCCGTTTCGCAACAATTGGCTTCTATCATGACAACGCTCTCAGTTCCCGAGTGGTATGGGTCAGCTGCTAACTGACCAGCGTAGACGACAGGCAATCCGACGCCGTTTGGGTCAACGGGGAGCCGATCGTGTCTGTGTCGCAAATGACCGCGCCGGTAGCCCTGCCTGCTTCGACGGCGCCGGCCGGCACAATGAGGACCGCTGTGCCTGGGAGCCGTCCAGAGGCGCCTCGAGGGCCAAGGCGGCCATTGCCGAGGCCCCTTCCGGGTGCCGGCCGGCACCCGGAAGACCGAGCACAGCAGGTCGGCCAACCACCTCCTCTCTTCGTGGCAGACCTCAGGGCCGAGAGGCTTCATTGATGGCACCCGCCACCGCTGGTCATCAGCGCGAGACTGGGCGCCGTGCCGATGCCCTATTCGCCGATGTTGCTCACCAGGGCGCTAGTGCCGCCGGCGGGCGAGGGCTGGGGGCACGAGCCGAAGGTTGACGGCTGGCGGTGTCTAGCCGAAGTCCGCAGGGGCGCGGTTCGCCTCTGGGCACGTAGCGGCCGGGACTGGTCAGACCTAGATCCTCAGGTAGCGACGCGAACGTAGGTTCGAATACGTGACAAAGGTGCCCCCCGCTTGGGAAAATGGTGTTTGGAAAGACCCCGATATCCCGAGCGAAAGGCACCCGTCTGGTGACAAGGATAGCAATACCGAAGAGAAGGCAAAAGCGCGCGCCGAGGGTACGTCTTGGCGCCCCCGATGGTCGTATCACCCCGAGGGCCGGCCTCCACCTGGTGGCTAAGCTCGACCAGCTCCTCGGTATCTCGCACAATTGACGCCGTGTCGCCGCGTATAAAGGAGCGGCGTCGCGGGCTCGGCACAGGCGGGCTGGTCCTCTCGCTCGCCGAGACGGTGCTCTCGGGCGGGGACTTCCTTGTCGACCTCGACTACCAACGGAAAGACGCTGCAGGCGTCGAGCTGCGGGCCGTGCCCGACGTGCCCGCCTCGACCACGGTAATCGGGCTCGGCAAGCGCTTCTCGGCCGAAGCCCGCCAGGGCGTGGAGCAGGCCAATGCAGCGCTCGCGGCCAAGGCGTTCGCACTTTTGCCCAAGGCCCGCCGTGACGAGCTTTCTTCCCGGCGCCCGACGATCGACCCCGACCCGACCGATGTCGAGGTCTACGGGGCGAAAAGGCGAGGCTGTGCCTACAACTACGCCGGGCAGCGGACCTACAGGCCGCACCCGGCGGTCTGGGCCGAGGCTGGCTGGGCACTGGCGGCCGAGCTCGGCTCGGGCAGGAGCGACCCCCGCCCGCAGGCACCAGGGCTCATCGCCCGTGCCGTAGCAGCATTGCCCGGGGGCCTGCCACGCCCAATTGTGCGTGGCGACTCCGGCTTTTTCTCGAAAGAGGTCGCCTGGGCTGCCTTGGCCAACGGGGCCGACTTCGCCATCGCCGTCAAGCGCACCGACCCGGTCTCGCGCTCGGTGAGGAAGGTCCCGGAGACCGGCTGGCGAAAAGCTCTCGGCATGGAGGCAGAAGTAGCCGAGTGCGGCTACGTGCCCGCGGGCTGGCCGCCCGGCACCCGCACGGTCTGTCGGCGGGTGAAGCTCAGCCCAGAAGAGGTCTCCCGCGACGCCCGGAGCCGCCGCCGGCGTACCATCGACCCCGAGCAGCTCGCCCTGTTCGAAGCAGGCGAGGTTGTGCCCGTCTACGCCTACAGTTTCATCATTACGAACCTGTCCTGGGACATCTGCGAGCTCGAGGCGTGGTTCCGGGAGCGTGCCCTTGTCGAAGAGACCACCAAAGACTCGAAGTACGGTGCCGCGTTGCGGCACATGCCCTCCGGCTACGAGGCGGTGAACGCCCTTTGGACATGGTCGGCGTTGATCGCCATGAACATATCGTCCTGGCTGCAGGCCCTGACACGACATAAGAAGTGGCCGCGCCCACGGCAAGCGGCTCCGCCGCGAGGTTGTCTGCGTTGCCGCGCGCGTGACCCGCCACGCCGGTCGCCTTATGGTGCACCCCTCGCCCGACGACGCGGACGGTGCGTTCGGGTCGGCTTGGCGAGTGCTCGACACGCTCGTCGCTGCCATAAGCCCATAACCGCTTGGAGCAACGCCCGCTCGCCTCGCTCGGCGACATCGCGGCCGGCATCACGAATTACAAGACTTCACGACCTCAGTCGAACGCGCCTAAACGGAGTTTGTCGCTTCCTGAGTCGCACGAATGTCGTTAAGCACAACGCTCCAGAGAGCTGATATTGCTTACACCCTTGTAACTCGCGGATCTAGGTCTGAGCGGGTCGAAGGGCACCAGTTCGGCACCGGCCTGCCGGAGCAAGTCCAAGTTGTCTGGGTAATAGAAATCGAAAGCGGGGCCCGAGCAAAGGGCCACCCTGGCGTGCCCGGCGGGCCGCGCTCTCGGGGCCTCGTCCACCTGGGGCCTGGGCGCCGCGGCTGCCATGGCGAGGAGGGCCTCGAGGTCCAAGGAGCCGGCGATGACGTCGGCCAGCCGCTCGATGGACCGGCGCACGGCACCGGGGCCCTCGGCCACCGGCACCAGGCCGAGGTGGCGTTCGCGCCAGGCCAGGCGGTCGTCTCTTGCGAGGCGGCCGAGCACGGGCACGCCCAAGGGGGCCAGGGCTTCTTCCAAGAGTGCGGCGTGGCCGGGGCTGCCTACACGGTTGAGCACCACCCCGGCCAGGCGGGCCTCGGGGTCGAAGGTGGCGAACCCGTGCACCAGGGCCGCCACCGAACCGCTCATGGCCGCTACGTCGACGACGAGGACGACCGGTGCCCCGAGGAGCTTGGCCACCTCTGCCGTGGAGCCTGCGGCGGGGGCCCCGGGGAGCGCTGCGGTCCCGTCGAACAGGCCCATCACCCCTTCGACCACGAGGATGTCGGCGTCCCGGGCCGCTTCGGCGGCCA
>JAJYMM010000181.1 GCA_021787035.1 Actinomycetes bacterium | reverse complement strand
TAGGGGAGCTCGGCCTCGATGGGTCGCTCAGGAGGGTGCCTGGTGTGCTCCCGCTGGTAGCTGCGCTCTCGGAGGTTGCGCTCTCGGAGGTTGCGCTCTCGGAGGTTGCACTCTCGGGTGGTGCGCTTTCGCAGGGTGCGATCGGTGGCAGCGTCGCGTCCGCTGCAGGGATCGGGCCCGCTCCTGCGGCCGGGGGTGGGGCAGAGGTCGAGGGGGTGGCGGGGTGGGGCACGAGGAGAGAAAGCGCAGTCGCTGTCGTAGTGCCGCCAGATTGCGCCGGAGAGGCCGCACTTTTTGGCCGGGCAAGAGTGCTCGTGGCATCGACCCTGCGTGAGCTCGTCGCCGTCTTGGAGGCGAAGGCCGCTTGGCCGCCGCTGCCGGAGTGCGTTTATGGCGCAGATGAGGCGCCGCCACCCGACCTTGCCGACGTGAAGGGGCAGGCGCTCGGTCGCCAAGCGCTTGAGGTTGCAGCGGCGGGCGGCCACCACTTGCTACTCGTTGGACCTGCCGGTGCCGGTAAGACCATGCTCGCTTCACGGCTGCCGGGCCTCTTGCCGGAACTGTCGACGGAGGACGCGCTTGAGGTGGCCAAGATCCACTCCGCGGCGGGCCTCGAGCTTTCGTCGAGTGTCTTGTGCCGACGGCCTCCGTTCCGCTCGCCGCACCACAGCGCGTCGGCGGTGTCCCTGGTCGGAGGTGGGGGCGCTCGGCTCCGGCCAGGGGAGATCAGCTGCGCGCACAACGGCGTCCTTTTTTTGGACGAGCTCGCGGAGTTCCCCGGCTCGGTGCTCGACAACCTCCGTCAGCCCCTCGAAGAGGGGCGGATCGTGGTGTGCCGGGCGAGCGCGACGGTGGCGTTCCCAGCTCGGTTCCTGTTGGTCGCGGCCATGAACGCATGCCGCTGCGGGTCTGATGGTTCGCCCGGTTCCTGCCGGTGCCCGCCGGCACAGCGCGCGAGGTATGTGGGCCGTATCTCGGGACCTT
This sequence comes from Actinomycetes bacterium, assembly GCA_021787035.1. Classification (GTDB taxonomy): domain Bacteria; phylum Actinomycetota; class Acidimicrobiia; order Acidimicrobiales; family Palsa-688; genus JAJZYO01. Next base: position 22,662 of record JAJYMM010000181.1, on the reverse strand, counting down.
TGCTTGACCGCTTCGACCTCAGGGTGAGGGTTGGTCGGCCCCAGGTCGAAGAGCTGCTGGTCGCCTCGGAGCTTTCCTCTAGAGAAGTACCAGCCGGGAGCGAGCCGACCTCCGTGGTAGCCGCGCGAGTCGAGATGGCGAGGCGACGCGCGCGCGAGCGGGGCCTGCGGTGCAACTCCGAGTTGCCGGCATCGAGGCTTGGCGTGGTGGCGCCTTTGAGCGCTGGCGCGAGGCGCCTTTTCGAGCGCCGGCTCCGAGAGGGCCGTCTTTCGGCCCGCGGTCTCGATCGGGCCCGGCGGGTGGCGCTCACGGTCGCTGACCTCGCTGGGGACGACGTGCCGCTAAGCGAAGAGCACGTCCTGGTCTCCCTCGCTCTGCGAGCGCCCGGGATCCTGGGCTACGGCGAGACCCCTGGTCCTTTCGGAGAAAGCGCACGAGGGCAGGCGACCCGTCGAAACTTGCGGGTGGTGTCGTGATGCACGCAGCATGTGGCTTGGTCGAGGACGCTTATGCCGCCGCCCTTGCCAGCCTTCCTGGAGTGGGGCCAGGGTGGCTGGCTGGGCTGCTCTCGCGGCAGTCGCCCAGGGATGCTTGGGAGCTAGTGATCTCGGGCCAAGCCCGCCCGCCCAAGGCCTCGAGGACAAGGAGCGACGGGGACGCCGCGGCCTATGCGCGATGGGTTAAAGCTGCCCAGCTCGTGGACGTAGGAGCGCTTTGGCGACGATGCCTGGATCAGGGTATTTGCGTGAACTGGCTCGGCGGCCTTGGTTACCCGGGTGCGCTGGCCGCTGGGCCGGCGCCGCCCGGTGTTCTCTTTTCTGCCGGTGAGCTCGCATGGGTCGAGCGCCGTCCGGTGGTCGCGGTCGTAGGTACCAGACGTTGCACACCCGAAGGCGCGAGCACCGCGTACCATTTGGCGCGCGAGCTCGCCATGGCGGGCGTCTGCGTGGTGTCGGGCCTGGCGTTAGGCATCGACGGCGCCGCACACGCGGGTGCTCTCGAGGGTTTCCGGGGCGCGGCCGGGGGGTGCATGGCCGCGCCGACCATCGGGGTCGCTGCAAGTGGCGTCGACGTCGTGTACCCCCGCCAGCACGCCGCGCTTTGGAGGCAGGTGGCCGCCACTGGAGCGGTTATTTCTGAGACGCCCCCTGGGACGCCGGCGCAGTCCTGGCGCTTTCCCGCCCGCAACCGGGTGATCGCTGGGCTGGCCCGTATGGTCGTGGTGGTCGAGTCGCACGTTACGGGAGGCTCATGGCACACCGTGGACGCAGCTCTCAGGCGGGGGGTTGAGGTCGCCGCCGTGCCTGGCTCGATCCACTCACCGGCGTCGGCCGGCACCAACGCCCTACTGCGTGACGGCGCTACCCCAGTATGCGGGGCCCAGGACGTGCTTGATGCCCTCGGCCTTCAGGGGGTTGCAGTTACCGCACCGAAGGCAGGTCGCGCAAGGGATGACGGCCGAGGAAGCGCCGCTGAGGCGCCTCCGCCGCTCGCAGAAAAGGTACTTGCGGCGCTCGGTTGGCGGCCGCTCTGCCTAGAGGAGCTGGTTGAGCGGTCCGGCCTGCCGGTCGGTGCCGCTCTCGTGGTCCTCGAACAGCTCGAAGCGGCCGGGGAGGTCGCGAGCAGCGAGGACGGTTGGTGGTGCCGCCTGACCTAGCTACCTAGTAGCGGTGCCACCTGGTGCATGGTCGCAGACCGGCGAGGTTCCGAGGGCGTTCGAGTAACGAGGTCAATCGATCCATTCTGGGGCAGTAGGAGGGCCGTTGGAAATCCAGGCCGCTATGAGCCGAGCGAGCCCGGTCGGGAACACGGTCTCGCTTGACGCTGCCAGCTCGTCCAACGGCCACCAGCGCGCCCCGGTGGTGAAGCGCCTCTCTAGTTCTGTGAGCGCTGTCGGGACGGATGCGAAGAGCGGGGTTCGCACCACGAAGAAGACCTCGCTTTGGTCATAGTGTCGGCCATCGAAGTCAAACGCCGCGTGACGCCGCCAAACCGGAAGCCCGAGGTCGCCAAGGACGACTCCAACCTCTTCGTAAGCCTCGCGTCGCGCGGCTTCCTCTGGCGTCTCTCCGGGGTTCACGCCTCCTCCTGGTACGAGCCAGAATGGCCCGACACCAGCCCCCGACGGGTCGCGGCCTGAGAGCAGAAGCACGCTCAGATCTGGTGCGAGCATCACCACGCGGGCCGCCGGCCGCGAGGAGGTTGGCACCGGTTGTAGGCTAGCGGCCCTGTCCAGCCCCAACTGAGCAGGTCCGTGCGCGCACAGCCACCAGGGCCGGTTGGCGACCGCTTTTTGGAACATCTCGAGTGCGGTTGTCGATGATGGTCGAGATGGTCGAGATGGTCGAGATGGTCGAGATAGTCCAGAGCCAGCGGTGGGTTGGCCGGCGGCTTATTCGTTCCCAAAAGAGGGCTTTGTCCTGCTTGTGCCAGATAGCCTCCAGCGCAGCGGCTTGCGCGCTGGCTTGCTAGCTAGCGGAAGTGGACGCAAAGCGGTACCCTCTACCACTGTGGGCTTTGCTGGAGACGCTCTAAGTGGCCCGGATATGCCAAGTCCTACATGTTGGAAGACCGACCAGTGGCAGATGTCACTTACCGAGCTGGCTGATGCCACGCGGGCGGCTTATGCCACCGCACTGTCAACGTTCGTTAGGTGGGCGACCCGTGCTGGGCTGCGTGGTCCCGAAGATGTAGACCGGGTCGTGATCCGCCGGTACCTCGCTTACATGTCAACACGCCGCTATGCGCGCCAGAGCATCGCGCAGTCGGCTGCCGCCCTGAGGCGGTACTACGCTTGGCTCCGCAAGGTCGGGGCTGTCGCAGGCGACCCAACGGCTGGCCTGTCCGTGCGAGCCGGACCGAGCCGTCTCCCGCGTGTCCTTCCCCTAGCGGAGGTTGCAGCTCTTCTCGATCCACCCGAAAGCCCTTCGCACCCGCGGTCGCCGTCGGCCGGGGCTTGGAGCGAGGCCATAAAGTTGCGTGACGATGCCGTGCTCGAACTGCTCTATGGGAGCGGGCTCCGAGTCAGCGAACTCAGCGGCCTATCAGAGGGGGATCTCGACCTGGTCGGGGGGTGGGTGACCGTGTGGGGCAAAGGGGGCAAGCAGCGGCGTGTCCCCATGTCGGCGCCGTCGGTGAAGGCAGTCCGACAGTGGCTCAGCCAGGGCCGCCTTGCACTGCTCGCCTGCGCTGGCGCCGATGCGCATGCTGGCGCTGACGCGCAAGTGGGTGCTAGCACCGATGCCGATGCCCACGTAAGTGGCGATGCCGGAGCCCACGTGCGTGGCGATGCTGGCGCCGGCGCCCACGTGGGTGCCCGTACCGATGCCCACGTGCGTACCCATGTTGGTGCTGGCTCACGCTCTGGCGCGGATGCGGGCGGTGGCCCGTCGGGCAAGTCCGAGGCTCTTTTCCTGAACAGACGGGGTAAGCGCCTCACTCCGCGGGACGTGCGGCGGGTACTGGACGCGCGTTCGCCTACCCACACGCACCCGCACGCACTGCGCCATAGCTTTGCCACTCACATGTTGGACGGAGGTGCCGACCTAAGGGTTGTGCAGGAGCTCCTTGGCCACGCGAACCTGAGGACGACACAGGTGTACACGCACGTGAGCAAGGAGCGCTTGATCTCCGTCTACGACAGGTCACACCCGAGGGCCTGATGCAGACCGACGAGCTGGCGGTTTCTCCAGACGCGCTGTGGGCCGAGTACAAGCAAACCGGCTCCCAGGAGCTGCGCGACAAGTTGATCGTCCGGTACTCGCCTCTCGTCAAGTACGTCGCCGGCCGCGTCTCGGTCGGCCTGCCTAGCACGATCGAACTTGGTGACCTGGTGAGCTACGGGATCTTCGGGCTGATCGACGCCATCGAGAAGTTTGACAACCAGCGGGCCGTCAAGTTCGAAACGTACGCGATCACCCGGATCAAGGGTGCGATCATCGACGAGCTGCGGAGCATCGACTGGGTGCCGCGCTCGGTCCGGGCAAAGGCACGGGCAATCGAGAAGGCCTACGCCAAGTTGGAGGCACAGCTCCTCAGGACGCCGAGCGATACTGAGGTGGCAACCGAGCTCGGTATCTCGGAGCCAGAGCTGCAGGCGCAGTTCTCCCAGATTTCCTTCGTCGGTATCGTGGCACTGGACGAGGTGTTGGCGGGCGGCGAACGCGGTGAGTCCACGACGCTCGGCGACACGATCCCGGACCGCCACGAAGGGCCGATGGCTGCCTACGAGGTTGAGGAGATGAAGCAGATCCTGGCGGGGGCCATTAACCGCCTCGGCGAAAGGGAGAAGATCGTGCTTTCCCTCTACTACTACGAGGGCCTCACCCTGGCCGAGATCGGCCAGGTCCTTGGCGTGACAGAGAGCAGGGTGTGCCAGATCCACACCAAAGCAGTGCTCCAGCTCAGGGCGAGGATGGCCCTGGTGGACAAAGAGATCGCCTGAGCAGGCTGGACGCCAGGTCCACAGTCCTCGTCTGTTACCCTGTTCGGTGCCAAGTAGGCACAAGATACAGATCTGATGCCTGGGCGCCTCCACGGTCGCTGTCTCAACCGAAGGCGGTGTTAGCGCCCGGGTCACGGCAACCGATGGAGAGGAGTTGACATGGCGGTCGTTACAATGCGGCAGCTATTAGAGGCGGGGGTTCACTTCGGTCACCAGACCAGGCGCTGGAACCCGAAGATGAAGCGCTTTATATTCGGAGAGCGCAACGGCATCTACATAATCGACCTCAACCAGACCCTCCAGCGGCTTGAGGTTGCGTACAGCTTCGTGCGGGATCTCGTCGCTGGTGGTGGGAACGTGCTGTTCGTGGGTACCAAGAAGCAAGCCCAAGATCCGATCGCCCGCTTCGCCGAGCTCTGCGCTATGCCCTATGTCAACGAGCGCTGGCTTGGCGGGATGCTGACCAACTTCACGACCATCTCGGGACGAGTTGGCAAGATGCAGGAGTTCGAGCGCATGCGGCGGTCCGGCGACTTCGAGGCGATGCCCAAGAAGGAGGCCCTGCTCCACTCGCGGGAACTCGAGAAGCTCGAGCGCAACTTGGGCGGCATCCGCTCCATGGGCCGGCTGCCAGATGCAGTTTTCATCATTGACATCAAAAAAGAGCACATCGCGGTGTCGGAGGCCAACAAGATGGGCATTCCCATCGTGGCCGTGGTGGACACCAACTGCGACCCCGACGTCGTGCAGTTTCCCATTCCGGGCAACGACGACGCCATCCGGAGCGGGACCCTTTTGTGCAGGGTGATGGCTGACGCCGTCCAGGAGGGACGTTTCATCGCCTCCAGGCGCGGCCACTTCGCAAGCGAGCCGCAGGTACACCCCGAGGCATCCAACGGGCCCGCCAGGGTTCCGAGCGAGGCAGCACCAGCCGCGAGCGAGGCAGCACCAGCCGCGAGCGAGGCAGCACCAGCCGCGAGCGAGGCCGCACCAGCCGCGAGCGAGGCAGCACCAGCCGCGAGCGAGGCCGCACAGGGAGTCGTTGGCGTAGCTGCTCCCGGAGGACCCGGTTCCGATGGAGCCTTTTTAGGGAGTGCACCTACCGGAGCGGACGCGCCGGTTGTGCAGGGGGCTACTGGTTCACCTGCGCCGGCGGCGCCAGCTGCGACGTCAGTGCCAGCCACCTCGGCTGCTGCCCCTGCGTCCGTGACGCCAGCTCCTGCTACCCCCGCCACTGGGCCTGCCAGCGTCGTCCAGGTCACCTCCGGGGACGGCGACCCGAGCGGCCCAACGAGCGACCCGAGCTGAGTCGTCCGGAGCCGATTCCGTCCAGGATAAGTTAGGAGCCCACATGCCAGAGTTCACAGCCAAAGATGTCCAGGCGCTACGAAACCAGACGGGCGCGGGCATGATGGACGCCAAGCGCGCCCTCACCGAGAGCGGTGGGGACCCCCAGGCAGCCGCAAAATGGCTGCGCGAGCGAGGGCTTGGCAAGGCCGCCGAACGAGCGGGCCGCGAAAGTGCCGAGGGTGCCATTGCAGTCTCGTACGATAGGTCTGCCGGCGCGATTGCCTTGGTGCAGTTGCGCGCCGAGACCGACTTCTCTGCCAAGAGCCCGGATTTCGTCAACCTCGTAAATGAGCTCGCCGCGCTCGTGGCCGCCGAGGGTGAGGACGCTGTGGACCAGCGTAAGGCCGCGATCGAAGACATCAACATCGCGACCCGCGAAAACGTCCAGCTGGGCGAGGTAGTACGTTTCCAGGCGGCCCCAGGAAACGTGCTCGGGTCGTACCTCCACGTCCAAAACGACAGGGGTGTCAACGGCGTCATCGTCGAGCTCGCTGGTGGGGATGAGGAGCTTGCCCACGACGTGGCGGTCCACATCGCCTTCGGCAGGCCTAAGCACCTCCGCCGTGAGGACGTGCCAGCTGACGAAGTCCGTTCCGAGCAGGAAACTCTCGAGGCGGAGAGCCGCCGGGAGGGTAAGCCGGAGGCCGCCCTCGCCAAGATCGTCGAGGGTAGGTTGGCGGCTTGGTTCAGGCGTGTACCGGGAGGGGTGCTCTTGGAGCAGCCCTTCGCCAAGGACGACAAGCAGACGGTCGCACAGGTCCTGGGCAAGGCGACCGTAGTGCGCTTTGCGCAGGTAGTGGTCGGCGGCTGACCGGTGGGCCGACAGGGCGCCCCCTGGGCGCGCGTCGTGCTCAAGATCTCCGGCGAGGCGCTGGCCAGCAGCGCCGCTGCGGATGAGGTGATCGACGGGCGGGTTGTTGCGCGGCTGGCGCGCGAGGTCGTAAGCGTGCGGGCCGAGTTCGGCACTCAGATCGCCATCGTCGTCGGCGGGGGAAACATCTGGAGGGGCGCAACCGGTTCGGCAGGCGGCATGGACCGTGCCACGGCCGACTACATGGGCATGCTCGCGACCGTGATCAACGCACTGGCCCTCCGCGACGCTCTCGAGCGTGCGGGCCAACCCACCCGAGTACAGACCGCGATAGGCATGTCAGAGCTGGCCGAGCCCTACATCCGTCTGCGTGCGATCCGACATCTGGAAAAGGGGCGGGTCGTGCTCTTTGCCGCAGGCACGGGGAACCCGTTCTTCACGACCGACACCGCTGGAGCGCTCCGCGCGATTGAGATCGGTGCAGATATCTTGTTGAAAGGTACCCATGGTGGTGTGGACGGCGTTTACTCCGCCGACCCTAGGATCGACCCAACGGCCGTCCATCTCTCCGAGATCGGGTACGGGGAGGTCCTTGAGAAAGATCTGAGGGCCATGGACTTGACGGGCATCACCCTGTGCAAGGAAAACTCCCTGCCGATCCTCTACTTCAGCATCTCCATGGAGGGCAACCTGCGCAGTGCCTTGGCGGGCGACGAGATAGGTACGCTGATCCACTGATGGCCGGCACTCTCCTAGATATTGCGATCGAGGACTGCCGGGAACGCATGACACGGGCAGTCGAGCACACGAAGGCTGAGTTCGCTGCCATCCGGACTGGTCGTGCCGCCCCGGCGCTCGTCGAGAAGTTGAAGGTCGAGTACTACGGGGCCGAGGTCCCCCTACAGCAGTTGGCAGGGCTCCACGTCCCCGAGGCGAGGGTCCTCGTGATAACGCCCTACGACAAGGGGCCCGCGGTCCTGAAGGCGGTCGAAAAGGCCATTCTTTCTTCGGACCTCGGGGTGACGCCTAACAACGACGGCTCGCTCATCCGGCTCGTCTTCCCGGTCCTCACCGAGGAGCGCCGCAAAGATCTCGTGAAAGTAGCCCACCACAAGGCCGAAGAGGGCCGGGTGGCTGTTCGTGGCGCTCGGAGGGGGGCGAGGAAGGATCTCGAGGGCTTGGAGCGCGACGGCGAGATATCTTCCGACGAGCTCGACCGTGCCGAAAAGGAGCTGGAAAAGCTCACCCACGAACATGTCGGCGAGATCGACCGCGTGCTTGCCCACAAGGAGCAGGAGCTCCTAAACGACTAGCCTCTTCGCGACCCTCCATGGGTGCGAGGACGGTTTCCGCGGTTCGAACAGGAGACGCTGCTGGGTTTCTTGCGAAGTTCAATGAGGGCACGCACGGATGATCCGGCCGAACCGGCCGCGCAGGGGTACGTGCCGGGCGGCTGGGGTGGGGCAGGAGCTCCTACCGACTACGACCCAGGCGCCCCGACCGGGCCCGAAGGGGTAGCGGCGGCCACGGCAATCGAGGACATCGGCGACATTATGGAGTACCCTCGCGAGGTTAGGTCGCCGGTAGCAGTGCCGGTGGCTGCGACCAGGACTATGAGCGGAGGAGAGGGTACGGAACTGCCGCATTGGGCCGACCCGCCCACCGGTGAAGTGCCGAGCGCCCTTGCCGGCCCGGACGGGGACGAGATGCAGGCCTGGCACCTCCTTGGTGCGCGCGGCCTGCACTGGCGCGACGACCTGAACGGCTGGTCCAACGGGCCTGGAGTGGAAGACCTGGTGGATGAGGACGACATGCCGCTGGGCCACGACGAAGGGGCTGGTGACCCATTTTCCTTCGATGAGGACTTCGAGCGCTTGGAGCGCGAACGGTCGCAGCTGACCGGGCCGATGGCGGCTATCCATCCCGACGCCGACGCCGAGGTCGAAGATGGCGAAGTTGGCGAAGACGGCGTGGTCGGCCGCTCGGGGCCAGCGGGTGCGCGGGTAAGCGGCCTTGGGCATGGCGCTCAGGGGCGCGCCGCGGGCGGTGTCACGGGCGATGAGTACGACCCCGGCGATGAGGGCGGCTACGGCGCTGGCGACGAGGCGGTCGAGGAGAGCAGGGCAGTCCTCGACGTGTTCCCGGCGAGCCTCGCGGCCAGGAGGCTCCGCGAGACGGCGGGTGCGGACGCGGCGCGCGCCGGCACGCGCAGTGGAGCCGGCCGCAATGGGACCGGCCGCAGTGGGAGCGGCCGCAATGGGACCGGCCGCAATGGGACGGGGCGGAACGGCAACGAGCGCACGGGGCGCTCTGTACGAGCGGGCGAGCCGGCGCCGAGCGCGGAGGGGAGCCAAATGGCTAGGCCAGTGTCTCCGGCCCCTGGGGCCGCCAACTACGGGGGAACCGAGAGGAACGGGGGCCCACCAGGGCACCTGACCGGCAGGCGTGCCTCCACCCCTTACGACGTCAACGCAGAAGCAGCCCTCGGTAGGCCAGGCCGTAACGTTGGTGCGGCGGTAGCGACGGGCGCCGGCCTGGTCGTGGTGTTCGTTGTCTGTTACCTGGTTGGCCCAGGGGCGCTGGTTGCCCTGTCTACGGTCGCGATCCTCGGTTGCGCCCTCGAGGCCTTCTCGATGCTGCAGGAGGTTGGCTTCCGCCCAGCGACGCTCGTCGGCGCGCTCGGGTCTGGCGGGGCAGTTCTGGCCGTCTACTGGAAGGGCACGGCTGCGTTACCCGTGGTGGTGGCCGTCGTGTTGGCTGCATCGTTCCTTTGGTACCTAGCGCGCGTGGTGGAGGCGAGGCCAGTGGTGAACGTGGCCGTTACCTTCCTCGTATTTGCCTGGGTGGGGGTCATGGGTTCTTTCGCGGGTCTGCTGCTCGCTGCCCACAAAGGGGGGCATCTTTTCCTCGGGGCCGTCGTCCCCACCGTGCTCTGCGACGTGGCGGCCTGGTTTGTCGGGAGCCGTATCGGCAGCCATCCGCTGGCCCCTCAAACCAGCCCGGGGAAGACCTGGGAAGGGGTCATTGCCGGCGCTGTCGTGGCTGTTGTGGCGGGGGCCGTCATCGGCCACTCCCTCTCGCCCTGGGGAGGCCTGCGCCATGGGGTGGAGCTGGGCGTTGTGATCGCCATCGTTGCGCCCGTTGGCGACCTCGTGCAGTCGATGGTGAAACGCGACCTTCGCTTGAAGGACTCGGGAGCCTTGTTACCCGGCCACGGCGGGCTCCTCGACCGGTTCGATTCGATGCTCTTCGTGCTCCCAGCCGTGTACTTCTTGGCCACTGGGCTCCACCTCGCCGGCTGAGCCCTCGAGATGACTGAGCGGGTAAAGGGGTCGCGGGCGCTTTACATCGCGGGCAGCACCGGTTCAGTCGGGACGCAAGCCCTGGACGTGGTCCGGGCATCTGAGGGGAGCTTCGAGGTGGCCGCGCTGGGGGCTGGCACGTCCGTAGAGGCTCTCGCCGCCCAGGCGCGCGAGTGGCACCCGAGGCGCGTTGCGATCGGCGACGGCTCGCGTGCAGCCGATCTCAAGGCGCTCGTCCCGCCAGGCACCGAGGTTCTGGCCGGCGATGGAGCCCTCGCCGAACTGGTCCGGGACGCAGACATAGTGCTGAACGCGGTGGTCGGCTTCGCGGGGCTCCCAGTGACGCTGGCGGCGCTCGAGGGCGGTCGGCGTTTGGCCCTTGCCAACAAGGAGTCTCTGATCGCCGGCGGCCCGATCGTCCAGCGAGCGCGCCGTGCCGAGCGTGCCGAGCTAGTCCCAGTCGATTCCGAGCACTGCGCCATCCACCAGTGCCTCGCAGGGGCGGGCCTGGCCGGCACCCGTCCGCCCGAAGAGTACCTTGACGGTGCGACGAGAGCTGCTGCGAACGGCGGCACTGGTCTCGGAGGCGGGGCAAGGAGCTTGCGGCGGCTGCTCGTCACGGCTTCGGGCGGGCCATTCAGGGGTCGCTCCCGTGGTGAACTGGCGGGCGTCACCGTCGAAGACGCCTTGGCTCACCCCACTTGGAAGATGGGCCCGAAGATCACGGTGGACAGCTCTACGCTCATGAACAAGGGCCTTGAGGTGATCGAGGCGCACCTCCTGTTCGGCGTGCCCTACGACCGGATCGACGTGGTCGTCCACCCACAGTCCGTCGTCCACTCGATGGCCGAGATGTCAGATGGAGCGACGATCGCCCAGCTCTCGATGCCCGACATGCGCCTCCCGATTGGCTACGCGCTTTCATATCCTGAACGCATGGCGGTTCCCTTCGGTTCGATCGACTGGTCCGCCCTCGGGCACCTCGACTTCGAGGTCCCAGACCATGATGCCTTCCCCTGCCTTGGGCTCGCCTATGAAGCCGGGCGGCGGGGTGGGACCGCACCGGCGTGCCTCAACGGGGCCAATGAGGTCGCCGTGGAGGGTTTTCTAAGGCGCCGTTTACGTTGGGTCGATATACCGGCTGTCGTGGAGCATGCTATGGACCGCCACGTGGCGAGCGAACCCCGAGACCTGGCCGACGTGCTCGCGGCAGACGCAGAAGGCCGTGCGCGCGCGCTCGAGCGCGTGGACGAGCTGGCAGAGGTGGGAGGGGACTCCAAAGGCCCAGGAAGTGTACGACCGAGCGGAGGACGAGAGGCGGGTGTGGGGAAAAGCGGGGTGACGGCTGGCCACTTGGAGCGCGATCATGCGTAACGCCGAGGCCCCAGACGGGGCACGTCCCCGCGAAGAAGGCTCGGATCTCCCACCCTGGCCATCTGCTTCAAAAGGTTCGACTCGCGCCCCTGGGGCCTCCAATAGGGTGCCAAATGGGGCGCCAAATGGGGTGCATAGCCGTGGCAGCCGGCCTGAACCCGAGCGCGTGCAGTGGTCAGCCCTGATCCGCTTGGGGCTCGTGGTGGCGGCCGGGTTGGTGGTGGCGAGGCTGTTCGGCGCGCTCGCCACTGTGCTGGTCGTGCTCGCGCTAGTTGTGATGGTCCTCTTGCACGAGTTCGGGCACTTCATCGTCGCCAAGCTTTCCGGCATGCAAGTAACCGAGTTCTTCTTCGGTTTCGGGACGCGCCTTTGGACGATAAAGAGGGGCGAGACTACCTATGGCATAAAGGCACTCCCCTTCGGGGGCTACTGCAGGATCACCGGGATGACAAGCGCCGAGGAGGTCGCGCCCGACGACGAGCCGCGCGCCTACCGCAACCAGGCCACCTACAAGCGCGTTGCCGTTGCTTGCGCAGGTTCTGCAGTGCACTTCATGCTCGCGTTCTTGATGCTGTTCGCGCTGTTCATCGGTCCGGGGGACATGGGCAACTTCGAGGCCGTGCCGGCGAGTAACCCGATAGCGAGCGTGGACGGCTTTGGCCAGGCGAAAAGCCCGGCCGAGCTGGCAGGGCTCGCCGCCGGAGACCGGATCTTGGCGCTGAATGGCCGTCATTTCTCCACTTGGAACGAGATGACCGCGTACATCAAGGCGAGGCCCGACCAGAAGGTGGCGATCACCTTTGAGAGCCACGGGCGTGTCTCCACGTCTTCGGTGGTGCTTGCGAACGGGGCAAAGGTCCACCTGACAGGCATGTCCGGCCCTCTCTACAGCACGCCGACCGGCCTTCTCGGCGTGGAGGAGGGACCGGTCCGCTACGGGTTCTTCGGGAGCATCCTGCACGCCGGTGCCGCCGTCGGCAACACCGTTGCCAGTTCGGTCACCTCGGTCGGCAGGGTAGTGGGGAACGTCTCGGGGTACGCCAAGATGGTCGAGAGCCCGAAGGCGGCGGATGGCCCACACGCAGTTAGGTTCGTGTCGCCCGTCGGGGTGGTCGTGCTTGCCCATGAGACGACGCAGGTGGGGATCTCCTACGTACTTTGGCTGCTCATACTCATCAACATCTTCGTAGGCGTGTTCAACATGATCCCGCTCCTGCCCCTAGACGGCGGCCACGTGGCGATCGCGCTCTATGAGAAGGTGCGAAGCCTGAGGTCTAAGACCCCTTACCACGCGGACGTCAACAAGCTCGCGCCGGTGATCTACGCGGCATTGGCGCTGATCCTCTTCTACGGCGCTACATCGCTCTTCATGGACCTGCGCCAAGTCCTTTCCTGATCGTTCCGAGACGGGCGGGCGTTAGCGGGGGAGGACCCGCGCTGGGGCGGTAGCCTGGCCGCGTGGACCGCTACCCGCGCAAGAAGACCCGTCAGATCATGGTCGGATGGGTGCCGGTGGGCGGCGGCGCCCCCGTCACCGTCCAGTCGATGACGACCACCAAGACCGCTGACGTAGACGGCACGCTCGCGCAGATCTACGCGCTGAAGGCCGCTGGGGCCGACATCGTCAGGTGCACCTGTAATGAGAAAGAGGCGGCCGAGGGCCTGGCACGCATCGTCCCGCGCAGCCCTGTGCCGATCGTCGCCGACATCCACTTCCACGTGGAGATGGCGCTCGCTGCGATAGAGGCAGGCGTCCACTGCCTCCGCCTCAACCCTGGCAACCTGAGGAAGCCGGAGGAGATCAAGCTCGTTGCCCAGGAGTGCAAGGACCGCGGTATACCCGTGCGCATCGGGGTCAACGCCGGCTCTTTGGACAAGCGCCTCTACGAAAAGCACGGCGGCGTCACGCCCGAGGCGCTCGTCGAGTCCGCCATGGTAGAGCTCGGCCTGTTCGGCGAGGTCGGCTTTGACGACGTGAAGATCTCCGTCAAGGCGTCACGGGTGCCGCTCATGGTCGAGGCCTACCGCCAGCTCTCCGAACTGGTGGACCACCCTCTTCACCTCGGCCTCACCGAGGCAGGGCCCCCGCCTGCTGGTGTGATCAAGGGCACCGCCGCTATTGGGACGCTCCTCATGGAGGGTATCGGTGACACGGTGCGCTACTCCCTTACGACCGACCCTGTGGAAGAGGCGAAGGCGGGAAGGACGCTGCTCGAGTCCCTCGGCCTGCGCGAGCGAAAGAACGTTGACCTGATCGCCTGCCCATCCTGTGGCCGAGCCGAGATTGACGTGTACCGCGTGGCCCAAGAGGCCCAAGCGGCCCTCGAAGCGCGCGAGATCCCCCTCCAGGTCGCGGTCATGGGGTGCGTGGTCAACGGCCCAGGCGAGGCGCGCTCGGCCGACCTCGGGATCGCGGCCGGGAAACACCGGGGGCACCTTTTCATCCGGGGCGAGATCGTCCGGGTCGTGCCCGAGGGTGAAATGGTCGAGGCTCTGGTGGAGGAAGCGGAAAGGCTCGTGAAGGAGGGCTTCGAAGCGCGCCTCGCCGCGGCCGACAAGGGTGCCTCGGCGGAAGCGGAGCGCGACCGGATGGAGCTGTTCGGGGACAAGGGCGAGGACGCCAATGCGAGCGAGGCCAGGGTGGAGCTCATCCGGCGGAGGCTGGACGGAGGAGCGCTTGCCGGTCCACACGGTACCGGCCCAGACGGTACCGGTCCAGACGGTACCGCTGCGACGGGTACCTCGTAGGACGCAGCCGGGGACGGCGCTGCCCGGGACGGCGCTGCCGGAGGGAACGCGGCGCCGACGGCGGTGGCGTAGTGGGCGGTGCCGGGAAGGCGGTGCCAGAGTGGGCGGTGCCGGAGCGCACGGCCTCTCCTCCTTATCGGCGAGGCACGGCTCTTTATCGGCGAGGCACGGTGCTCCCACCGGCCGTCGATGGCGAGGCGCAGGCTATACTTGTGCCGGTCGCCGCAAGGTGACCTGGGCGTGGGCTTTCCTGCGTGGCAGGGTGCCCACGTTTTTGTTTGAGGGACCTTGATTACCGGAGGAGGTGGAATGGGCGCCGAGGAGCAGATCGCAGAGGCTCTCTTGCCAACCGTGGAAGCTGCGGGGTTGGAGATCTGGGACGTAGAGCGTTCTGGCACTTCGGTCCGCGTCCTGGTGGAGGGGCCGGGGGGTGTCGACTTGGACGCGATCTCCGAGCTCTCGCCCTCGGTCTCTGCCGTGCTCGACCAGCGCGACGACCTCGTGCCGGCGGGCCGCTACGTGCTCGAAGTGTCGAGCCCGGGACTAGAGCGGCGCTTGCGCCAGCCCGCCCATTTCGCCAGGTGCATCGGTCAGGAAGTCGCGGTAAAGACCGCCTCGCCAGTATCAGGGTCACGGAGGTTCGAGGGCACATTGGTCGGGGCCGACGACCACGAGATCGCGCTCCGCGTGGTCGCCGGGGAAGAGGAGCAGCTGATGCGGCTCCCTCTCGACGCTGTGGCTCGCGCTCACACCATTTTCAACTGGGGCCCCGCAGAGCGGGCTCGGCAAGGCGGGAGGCCGCCGCGGGCACACCGTTCGCCGGCGAAGGGTGACAGCTAATGGCAATGAAGGACAACCTCGCGTTCTTGGACGCCCTCCAGCAGGTGGCTGCTGACAAGGGGATCAGTGTGGACGTCTTGCTGGACGCCCTAGCTAACGCGCTCGTGGCCGCCTACAAGCGGATGCCGGGTGCCGCCGAGGAGGCCGTGGTCACGGTCGAGCCCGAGACAGGGGACATCCGGGTCTACGCTCAGGAGCTCGACGAGGACGGCACCGTCGTCCGTGAGTGGGACGACACCCCGAAAGACTTCGGGCGGATCGCCGCTCAGACCGCCAAACAGGTCATTTTCCAGCGCATACGCGAGGCAGAACGCGATCAGAAGTACGAGGAGTACGCGGGCCGCGAAGGTGACATCGTCACGGGGATCATCCAGCAGAGCGACAACCGCTATACGCTGCTCGATCTCGGAAAGGTCGAGGCGCTGCTGCCTCAGGCCGAGCAGGTGCCCTTCGAGCACTACGAGCACAACGCCCGGCTGAAGGCTTACATAGTCGAGGTCCGAAAGACGAGCAAAGGCCCACAGATCGTCGTCTCGCGGACTCACCCTGGTCTCATCAAACGTTTGTTCGAGCTTGAGGTCCCCGAGATCGCCAACGGCATTGTCGAGATCAAGGCGGTCGCACGCGAGCCAGGGCACCGTACCAAGATCGCGGTCTGGTCTAACGACCCGAACGTCGACCCCGTTGGTGCCTGTGTAGGGGCACGCGGTGCCCGTGTCCGTATGGTCACCACGGAACTGCGCGGCGAGAAGATCGACATCGTGCCCTACTCCGAGGACCCGAGAGAGTTCGTGATGCGTGCCCTCCAGCCCGCCAAGGTGAAAGACGTCCAGCTGGACGAGGAGTCTGGCACGGCTACCGTGGTCGTGAACGACTACCAGTTGAGCCTAGCCATCGGCAAGGAAGGTCAAAACGCCCGCTTGGCCGCGCGGCTCACCGGCTGGCGCATCGACATAAAGAGCGAGTCGCAGCTCGCGGAGGAGCAGGCCTACGCGAACGAGGAGTGGGCCGAGGGCGAATGGGTGCAAAACGACGCGGGCGAGATGGTCTGGCAGCCGGCGGGCGGGGGCGAGCCATTGTCTGCGGAGGAATGGGAAGCGGGTTCGGGCGGTGAGGCCCCGACGCCCGAGTCGTTCTCGGCCGGAGGCTCTTCTAGCGGAGCCTCGCCTGCTGGAGCCTCCTCGACCGAAGAGGGTGTTGGCGAAGCGCCCCATACAGAGGGGCCCGGTGCAGAGGGGCCCGGTGCAGAGGGGCCCAGTGCAGGTGCCGGGGAGGAGGCCGTTGATGCTACCGGTGCGGTCGATGCCGAGGCCTCCTCGAGGGACGGCGAGGCCGTGGTTGTCGGGCCCGAACTGAGCGCGGCGAGCCGGGACGAAGGGGCAAACTAGACGCCTGCCCCAGTTCGTACCTGTATCGGGTGCCGGGCCAGGGCTGGCACAGCTAGACTGGTACGGGTCGTGGTAGGCGCAGACGGCCGGATGGTGCTCGACCGCAAGGGTGCGGGCCGTGGCGCCTGGCTGTGTCGGCTCGGTGGCACAGCCTTGGCGCGACCCGAGTGCGTGACTATGGCAAGGAAGCGAGGCGCGTTTGGCCGGGCGCTTCGGGCGCAGGTGACCCCGGCCGACATCGATGCGCTGCTTGGCGCGGCACCGAATACTCGCGAGGAAAGGGACTAAAGGGACAACTTTGGCAAGGAAAATCCGGGTCTACGAGCTGGCACGTGAGCTCGGCCTGTCCAACAAGGAGGGCCTCGACCTCTGCCTGTCGATGGGCATAGGGGTAAAGAGCCACTCTTCGAGCATCGAGGAGGCCCAAGCAGACCGCGTCCGTCGCCGGGCCGAGCGCGACGGGCTGAAGCGCGTTGCCGCTCCCGCCCCCGATGAAGCCCCCGCCAGCGCTGGGTCGGCCGAGCCGGGTTTAGCCGTACGCTCCCAGAGAGAGCCGGGCCCCAGTTCCGGTGCCACGGGAGAGGCGCCTCCAGCGCACGCGCCAGCGAGGGCCCCGGCAGCCGCGGCCCGGGCTGGGCAGCAGGTCCAAACGTCGACCACGGGCCGCGACGGTCTCGCCGCCCGTGCAGCGCAGCCTGCCACTACCGGCCTTCCGCCCGCCGGCGTGCTGCCCACTCCCGCCCAGTCCGGGAGCCCGACCGGACATGGCGCGCACGCGACCCCGGTCGCAGATGCGGCGTCGGCACCAACGGCTCCTATGGCTCCGGCCGCCCGCGTCGTTCCAACGCAGACGGCTCCAACGCAGACGGCTCCAACGCAGACGGCACCAACGCAGCCGGCACCAACGCGGCCGGCACCAACGCAGGCGGCACCAGCACCGGCAGCGCCGGCAACGCCAGCATCAACGCAAGTCGCCGCGACCGCAGCACCAACGGCCGCCGCTCCGTCTCGGGCGCCGGCCGTCGCGCCACCTTTGCCGCCCGCTCCTGCCACCACACCGTCTACCCGAGCTACGACTGGAGGGTCAGCAAGCACCTCGGCGCCCGCTGGCGTGGCGGCCACTGCAGGCGGTTCGCCAGCGCCCGCAGTGCATGCCCGAGATTCCGTCCGACCGAGCGTCACCCAGGCGCCGGCACAGGCGGGAGGGCAGCCTGCCCGTTCTTCAGCTGGTGCCGATTCACACGTCGCGGCGCGGCGCACCCAAGGAAAAGGTGCTGATGCGCAGGGCGCCGAGGGACAAGGCGCTGCAACCCGCCACGCTCTAGGACAGCCGAGCTCCGGGCACGCCGGGCCCGGACGTGATAGCCCCGGGCATGCGGGCACCGGCCATGGTGCCGCCGGTCAAAACGGGCCTGGGCATGCCGGCTCCGGTCACGCCGGCTCTGGTCACGCCGGAGCTGGTCACGCCGGTCCGGCACAACCGGCACAGGGTGGTGGGCGACCAGGTGATGGCCAGCCACGCCTCCCGAGGGGCGCCGTCTCGCCGATCACGGGCAAGCCGATCCCACCGCCTCCTGGTTTTCGTCGTCCGTTGCCGCCTGGGGCGGCACGTCCTGACGGGCATCGTCCGGGGAGTGCCGACGGTCGGCCCGGTTTCGGGTCGGGCGGCGGCCAGTTCGGGGACCGTTCGGGTAGGTCCCAGGCGCCAGGCGCGCGTCCGCCCGCGGGGCGGAGCGGAGCGCCAGGTGGGCCAGGAGGCCGGGGCGCACCGGGTACGGGAGGGCGTCCCGGCGCACCAGGCGCACGTCCTGGTCCCGGGGGCGGCACGCCGCGCCCCGGAGGCCCGCGCCTGTACGGTGCGCGCCCAGGCTTGGGCGGCCGGACGCCGGACGCCACATATCGCCAGGCCCCCAGCGGTGCCGGCCCGTACCGGGGTGGCCCGGGTGGCGTACCGCCGCGCGGCCGGCCCGGTGGTGGCGGCGGTCAGGGTGGGCGAGGCCCGCGTCCGAGCGGGAGGCGGTCGCGCCGGCGGGCGATGCGGGAAGAGCTCGAAGCTCAGGTCCCCACCAGCTACGTCCCGTCCAATGCCCCGGTGCCAGAGGGCGATGTGATCGTGGAGCGCGGCTCGACGGCACAGGACCTCGGCCCGCGGCTCAACCGGAGTGCCGCTGACGTCGTTCGCTTTCTCCTCTCTCAGGGGGAAATGGTCACGGCGACACAGTCGCTTTCCGACGACATGATCGAACTGTTCGCTGCGGAGATCGGCGCGAAGGTGCGCTTGGTGGACCCGGGCCAGCAGATCGAGGCCGAACTGCAGGCGCGCTACTTCGGAGAAGGCGACGAGCAGGATAGTGCAGACCAGCTGCGGTCGCGTCCACCGGTCGTGACCGTGATGGGCCACGTCGACCACGGCAAGACGACCCTCCTCGACAAGATCCGCGAGGCCGATGTCGCCTCCGGGGAGACCGGAGGGATCACCCAGCACATCGGTGCCTACCAGGTCACGACGCCTAGTGGCGCGGTGGTTACCTTTATCGACACGCCGGGCCACGAGGCGTTTACTGCCATGCGCGCCCGTGGCGCCGAAGTAACAGACATCGTCGTCTTGGTCGTCGCCGCAGATGACGGGGTGATGCCGCAGACGGTTGAAGCTGTCAACCACGCAAAGGCCGCTGATGTGCCGATCGTGGTTGCGATAAACAAGATCGACCGTGCCGACGCCGACCCCAACCACGTCATGCAGCAGCTCTCGGAGCTTGGCCTGGTGCCCGAGCGCTGGGGCGGCGACACGATCATGGTGGAGGTTTCCGCCATCCAGAACCTCGGTATCGACGACCTGCTCGAACAGTTGCTGGTCGTAGCTGAGGTCGAGGAACTTCGAGCCAACCCCGAGCTTCGGGCCCGTGGCGTCGTCCTCGAGGCAAACCTCGACCCTGGCAAGGGGCCTGTGGCGACCGTCATCATCCAAAACGGGACGCTCCGGGTTGGCGACAATGTCGTCGCGGGGGCTGCCTGGGGCCGTGTGAAGGCCCTGATCGACGACAAGGGCGACAACATAAAAGAGGCTCCGCCCTCTTTCCCGGCTCAGGTGCTCGGCTTTGACACGGTGCCGGCGGCGGGGGACGAGCTTCGGTCCGTTCCTAACGCCCGGACTGCCCGAGACGTGGCAGAGCAGCGCGAGCAACGCTTCCGCAGCGCCGACCTGCGCCGGAGCTCCGCCGCTACGAGCGGAGGGGCCAAGCTCGAAGACATCTTCGAGCAGATCCAGCGGGGTGAGACGGCAACGCTCAACCTCGTCGTGAAGGCCGACGTCCAGGGTTCCCTGGAGGCCGTTACCGAGAGCCTCCGTAAGCTCGAGCGTGACGAGGTCAAGCTGGCCTTCATCCACCGGGCCGTCGGTGGTATCACCGAAAACGACGTGGCCCTGGCAGCCGCTTCCAACGCCACGATCATCGGCTTCAACGTCAGGCCGGGCCGCGAGGCGCGTGCCATGGCGGCCGCCCAGGGCGTCGAGGTGAGGACCTACGAGATCATCTACAAGCTGATCGACGACATCCAGGCCGCAATGGTCGGAATGCTCGCACCGGAGTACGAGGAGATCGTGACGGGCGAAGCCGAGGTCCGGGAGATCTTCCGGATCCCGAGGATCGGGGCGGTGGCAGGATGTTACGTGAGGAGTGGCGCGATCACACGGGGTTCCAAGGTCAGGTTCCTTCGCGATGGGGTCATCATTTGGAAGGGCACGATCACATCGCTGCGGAGGTTCAAGGAGGACGTGCGCGAGGTCCACGAGGGCTTCGAGTGTGGCATAGGCCTGTCCAACAACCAGGACCTTCGGGAAGGCGACGTGATCGAGACCTTTGACGAGCGGGAGATCCCCCGCACCTGAGGGGCGAGGGACAGTGCATGCCGCCGCGCTATCGGTTGAGCTACACCTGCCAGAGGTTCGCTCTCTCAAACAGAAGCGGGGCGTTATAAAGCCCATCGTTGAGGGGAGCCGGCACCGCTTTGGTGTGGCGGCGGCCGAGGTTGGGAAGCAGGACCGGTGGCAAGCCTGCGAGCTGGCCTTTGCCGTTGTCGCCTCAACGGCGTACCACGTGGAAGAAGTGCTCGACTCGGTCGAGCGCTTCGTGTGGTCCTTTGCCGATGTGGAAGTCCTATCCTGCGAGCGGTATTGGTGGGGCCAATGAGCAAACGGACGAGACACACGCGAAGGCGAGCGCCCAAGCAGGTGGTCTCTCACAGGTACCCTCGCATGGCCAGGGTCAACGAGCTTCTTCGTGAAGTGCTCGCTGACGCGATCGAGACAGAGGCGGGCAGCGACGAGCGCCTGGAGCTCGTCACGGTGACCGGCGTCGAGTGCGACCCCGACCTCCGTCACGCCACCGTGCTGCTGGACTCGCTCCCCGAGCTGGCCGGCGAGGCGCTAGCGGAGGCGCGGCCGCGGCTTCAGGGTGCCATCGCCCGCGAAGTCAGGATAAAGAGGACGCCCCAGCTCTCCTTCGAGGCGGACCCCGCCGTCGCTTACGGCGAGCGAGTCGAGAAGCTCCTGCGGGAACTGAAAGTTGAGGAACCGGCAGGAGACCTTCGGCCCATCGCCTCCGATCCGCTGGAGGAGGAGGTGTCCCCGGTGAGGCGAGATCAGGCGAACGTTCCTTCGGGCAGCATCGAAGGTGGTGGCCCTGACGACTGACGGCCTCCTCTTGGTGGACAAACCGGCGGGGTGTACGAGCCATGACGTGGTAGACCGTTGCCGGCGGGCGTTCGGCCAGCGCAAAGTGGGCCACGCCGGCACGCTCGACCCGGACGCGACCGGGGTGTTGCTCGTCGGCCTTGGAAAGGTGACCCGGCTGCTCAGGTGGCTTTCAGGCCTCGGTAAGCATTACACGGGGGAAGTTGTGCTGGGCGTCGCCACAACTACCCTTGACGCCGGGGGAGAAGTCACCGGGACCTGGGACATGAGCGGCGTGAGCCTGGAGGAAGCCCGCGCGGCCGCAGCTCGCTTGACGGGGGAGATAAGCCAGGTCCCGCCCATGGTGTCCGCCTTGAAGGTGGGGGGCCGGCGCCTCCACGAGCTCGCCCGGCAGGGCGTGGAGGTCGAGCGCTCCCCCCGCACAGTGACGGTGGCGCGCTTCGATGTCGAGTTTGCCGGCGCCGGCGACAACGGACCGGTGCTCGCAGTCGACGTCGAATGTTCCTCGGGCACTTACGTGCGCAGCTTGGCCGCCGACCTAGGTGCCTTGCTTGGTGGCGGGGCACATCTGCGTAACCTGCGCCGTCTCGCCGTGGGCCCCTTCTTGGTAGATAGCGCCGTCAGGCTGGAGGTCCTGGAGGCTCCGAAGACGCCCGAGGCTCCTGGCGAGCCGCCGGCCCGTCGGCCCGGGGCCCTCTCGCAGTACGTCCGATCGCCGGTCGAAGCCTTACCAGGCATGGCGCGCGCGGTGGTCGGTGGTGATCTCGCTGCAGCTGTGGTTCATGGAAAGGTCTTGTCGCGAGAGGTGCTGGAGGCCTCCTCCTCTGGCTCCACGTCCTCCTCTGGCTCTCTGTCGGCCGCCAGCGTCGTTCCGGCCGCTGGCGCCGGCCCTGTCTCCGCCGCTGGCGCCGGCCCTGTCTCCGCCGGTGGCGCCGGCCCTGTCTCCGCCGCTGGCGCCGGCCCTGTCTCCGCCGCTGGCGCCGGCCCATGGGCGGTGGTTGACGAGGCAGGCGAGCTCCTTGCGGTGTACGAGCTATATGGGAGCGCGACGCAGGGTGACTGGGCCAAACCGGCGGTCGTGCTGGTAACGGAAGCGCCACGCGGACGTTGAGGGGAGGGTACGCCGGCGAGCCGGCAAGTTCACTGGAGACCGGCTAATCGGTGGGAGCTACTAGTGGGCGGCGTGGGACCAGCCGCCAGCCTGGAGCGAGCTGGCCCAGCCCTAGCTAGTTGGAGATTCGGGCCTCGCCCCGAGCGGGCTCCTGCGGCGGCCCCTAACACGGAGAGTGGTTCGCCTCAGCAAATCGGACGCACATGGTGGGGAAACTGGACGCTGACGAGTGGCGCCGTGGCCTGATCGGCTCAGCTTGGGGCCTAGCCGATCAGAATTGTTGCTCATGTGGATCCAACGAACGCGGCTTGGTGGCGTTTTCGGTACGAAATGCACCCGTTTTGTCAGCAATGTGGTGTTTTGCGAACCACAAGGTTCCGTTTTCTGCGCGCGGTCGAGCGGTTCCGGCGCTGCCCAGCCGGCGCTGCCCAGCCGGCGCTGCCCAGCCGGCGCTGCCCAGCCGGCGCTGCCCAGCCGGCGCTGCCCAGCCGGCGCTGCCCAGCCGGCGCTGCCCAGCCGGCGCTGCCCAGCCGGCGCTGCCCAGCCGGCGCTGCCCAGCCGGCGCTGCCCAGCCGGCGCTGCCCAGCCGGCGCTGCCCAGC
>JAJYMM010000218.1 GCA_021787035.1 Actinomycetes bacterium | reverse complement strand
ATCTTGGTACGTCGTGCAGCTCTGGGGGCGGCTCGTCGAGAATTGGTGCCGGTCGAGCGCAAGATCCGGCATCGCCCGCCATGCGCGACGCGCGAGCGGACGTTGCTCATCTGCCATCAGGCACTCCGACCGCGAGCTCCCAGCCAGTCGGCGAAGTCGCGCGCGACGATGCGCTCGTTGTGCACCCCGGTCGCATCCGGGGAGGCCAGCCAGACGATCGGAGGCCCCATTACCGACGGGTCCAACAATCGGGCCCGTATGCCCTCGTCGATGTCGTCGGGCACCATCCCGGTAGCGGTCGCACCCCCCGGTAGCAGGATGTTGGCTGCCACCGGCGTGCCCTCGAGATCAGCGGCCATCGCTCTCGCGAACGCCTCTACGGCCGCCCCTGAAGGCCCATAGGGGACAAAGCCTCGACGAGTCATCGTGGTCTTGCTCATCGAGATCGTGACCACCCTCCCAAAGCCAGCGTCGAGCATGCGCGGCACGACTGCCCGGCTGACCAAGAAGGTCCCGGTCACCTTCGTCGCCAGCACATCCCGAAAGCCAGCATCGGAGACCTCCCAGAAGGGCTGGGGGTCGGTCATGAACCTCGGATTGACGGTCCGCATCCCGATGCCTGCGTTGTTCACCAAGACATCGAGGCCGCCGAAGATCTCGTACACGGCATCGATTGCTGCCGACACGGACCCGGCATCCCGCACGTCGAGCGCCACACCGATCGCTGCAGGGCCAAGTTCGACAGCGGCGGCATGTGCCCGCCGCCCGTCTCGGCTCGACACCGCCACATGAGCGCCCGCCTGAGCCAGCGCTTGCGCCATCGCACGCCCAATGCCACTCGTTCCTCCGGTCACCAGAACCCGCACTCCCGCGAGCCCGTCGGCAGAAATGCTTGGATTCATATATCAATTATCTACATATAAGGAGGCTCCTTGACCACTTCGGGTCACCCTGGGACCACGAGCTCACGGCTTCCCCTCTATCCTTGCGGCTATAGCTCGAACCACGGCGGGTCGTTTTCCTCGGGTGGTGCCAGGGTTGCGGCAGCACCCACCGGCTTGCCCCTGGGGTCGCGGACCACGGTGAAACGGCCTGGCCAGCGGCGCACCTCGCCGTCGGCGCACAGCACCGGGATGCTGGCTGCCATCCCCTCCAACGCGGCGGTCCCCGATGCCATGACGGAGCGGAACCCAGCCCAGTGGCGCTGGCGGTAGTCGGGCGGGACGAGGAGATCGAGGCTGTGACCGAGAACCTCCTCGGGGGAGTGGCCGATGAGGTCGGCCATCGCCTGGCTCAGGTAACGGATCGTGCCCTCGGTGTCGACCAGGACGACCGCCGCGCCGTCGGCGTGGTTCACCGTCGAGGATGGCCCAGGTAGGTGCCGAAGGACCAGGTGTTGCCCTCGGGGTCTCTGGCGGTGAAGTCCCGTGATCCGTAGTCGGTGCCGTGCAGGGGGCGCACGATCTGCGCCCCGGCGGCGACCGCCCGGTCGTGGAGACCGTCTGGGTCGTCGGTCACGACGTAGCAGGCGGTCGTACCTGGCCTGTGCGCCAGCTCGTCGCCGTCCCGGGCCGAGCCGACCATGATCCCGCCGCCGGGAGGCCATGCCAGCTCTGCGTGGGTGACCTGACCGCCCTCTTCGTAGACCACGGTCGCCTCGAAGCCGAAGGCGTCCACGAGAAAGCGGATCAGGCGGTGGGCATCTGTGGCTCGCAGGGCGGGCCACACGGTGGGCGCCGGCGCGGCGTCCGTGGTGGGGTTGCCGGTGTCTTGCATGGGCCCACTATTCCAGCGGCAGGTGGGCGCCGGCTTGGATGTTTCGGAACTCTTCCACAGCCCAACGTCCCGGAGGGCAGCCGGCCAGGGCGGCGAACTCCCGGCTCAGGTGCCCCTGGTCGGCGTAACCGCACTCGGCGGCCACGCTGGCCAAGCCGAAGGACCCGCCCGACATCAGCCGGCCGGCCAACGTGCGCCGGGCTCGGTCGAAGCGCACGACTCGGCACGCCTCCTTCGGGGTGAGGCCGGTCTCGGCTTTGAACCGCTTGCGCAGCTGGCGGTCGCTCCAACCCACCTCCGATGCCACCTTCTCGACCGTGATGCGCCCGCCCTTGGCGACGATCGCCTGCCAGGCGCCGGCAACAGGGTCCGGTGGCTCGACCACCCTGGTTGTGGCCGAGCGACGCCGGACGAGGTCGAGCAGACCTTCGTCCAAGGCAGCCAGTCGCCCTTCCCAGGTGGCGGCCTCGCCCAGCCGTTCCCGAAGCTCCCGAGCCGCCCTGCCAAGCACCTCGTCGGCAGAGAAGTCGCCGCCGCCCAGAGCGCCGGCCGGACAGCCCAGCAGCACCCGGGTGCCGAGCGGGTGCAGCGCCACCTGCACGCCGGACTGGCGTCCGTGGTGGACGATCAGCGCCGGCCGAGTGTGGAGCCCGCCGACGAGCGTTTCGTAGCTGCCCGCCGGCTGGCGCCGATCAGGGTGGACGGCGATTTCCAAGGGGTCGTCGAGGGTGAGGATGAACGTCAGCCACGGCGAGGGTAGGCCCCGGTGGCGCGCCGGGGGGATACCCGCCTGGGCGTAGCCGGAGTACCAGCCCACCAAACCAAAAAGTCGATGATCGGGCAGTCTTCGGACCGACTCCAATCGCGATTCTTCCACGACCAAGTCTCCCATCCCAGCGGCATTCAAGGTGTCACCGTCGCTCCGGGGGTGACGGGGACGAGCGCGTCGGCGACGCCCGCACGCTCGAAGGCCGGACCAATGGGGATGGATGGAGGAGCACGCCTCGAGCTCGAGCGGTGTCTGGTTGGTCCTCGCCAAGAAGGGGACCGCCCGGCCGACCTCGCTCACCTACGACCAGGCCCTCGAAGAGGCTCTCTGCCACGGCTGGGTCGACGGGCAGCTCGCCCGGGCCGACGCGGGCACCTTCCGGCGGCGGTTCACGCCTCGTCGGGCGGGGAGTGCCTGGTCGAAGCGGAACACGACGCTGGCCGAGCGGCTCGTCGTCGAGGGCCGGATGCGCCCGGCGGGGCTCGCCGTCGTCGAACGGGCCAAAGCCGCATCCACCCGCCGCGACCGACCCGCTGAAGCCAGACGGCGTTGGCGAAGCGGTGTCGGTCACTGCACTGGCATCCGACGAGCAAAGTGCCGCAAGACAGAATGTACTACAATAGGTCCTGTGGGAACGCTTACGATACGCACTGACGTCGAAGTAGAACGAGCCTTGGTAGAGCTGACGCAGGGCGGGAAGTCGCGTTCGGAGGTCGCCCGGGCCGCGATCTTGGAAGCTGAGCGCGCCCAGCGTCGGGCCCGTCTTCGAGCAGAGGCCGAGGGGCTGCGCAGCGACCCTGAGGACGTGGCCGCGTCCCGCACCATGGCAGCCGAAATGGAGGCCCTGCATGCGTGGTGACCTCTACCGGCTAAAGGCACCCAGGGGAACCCGGGGTCATGAGCAGCCAGGCCAGGGCTTCGCAGTGGTAGTCCAGTCCGACGACCTCCCCCTTACCACATGGGTGGTAGCTCCCACGTCCACAGGGCGGCGCGCCGCCTCGTTCCGCCCTGAGATCGAAGTGAACGGAGTAAAAACCCGCGTCATGGTTGAGCAAATGGTGGCTATCGACCCGGAGGCCCGGCTTGGCGAGCTCGTAGGGCGTTTAGCGCATGCCGAGATGCAAGAAGTGGACGCTGCGCTCCGAGCAGTCCTTGCGCTCGACTAGGCAACTTTCGGCTCCGCCACTACCGGCCCCACCAGCTCGGCCCGTCGTTCTTGACCGAGCCCACCGCAGAACCCTGATGGGAAAAGCTAGAAGCCGAGCTCTCCTGCTCAGGGCGCCGCCGGTCAGGAAACCGAGCGACGTGCTCCATTCCCAGGCTGAAATAGGCCCCTATGGGACCTGCGTACGGTTTGCCTGGTCACCTGAGGCTTCCGTAGCGATCGGAGGGACTTGGCGAAGAAATGATGTTGGATCACCTCCTCAGCGCCCACGCATGAGCGGATAATTGAAATATGTGACCCGCGGCTCTACGTGGCCCCGCGGATGTGCCGAGCCGGCGATACCCCGCCGCCCAGTAGTACCTTGAGCCACGTTGGGGCGCGTGACCGGCCAGTACCGCCGGTCTGGCCAGCGCTGCGCCGGTCCACGCGTTCCGCTCGCCTTTCCGCCTTAGCTGACGCAAGTAGCCGGCCCTTCCTGGCGTCCTCTTGGCCCTACAGCTGGCAGGGGGCGTGCTGCTCGTCAGGTGCGAGATCGACCCCAGCGTGCCTGGCAACGGTGTCCGAGGCACCTCACCACGGTGCGACCGTCCCGTCGAAAGAGAAGAGCAGCCCGGACGGTCCGTCGTCG
>JAJYMM010000040.1 GCA_021787035.1 Actinomycetes bacterium | reverse complement strand
GGCGAGTTAGTGCCAGTCTGCGCCTCCCGCCTCCCGCCTCCCGCCTCCCGCCTCCCGCCTCCCGCCTCCCGCCTCCCGCAGCGTCGCACCCTGCGCCGGGCCGGCCGGCCGGCCCGGCCCGAGCGGCTGGTGCCCCGCTAGCTGCTTGGTCGGCAGCCATAGCTTCGACGGTCATGGGCTCACCAGCCGCTGCCAGCACCAGCAGGGCGCGCATCGTGTAGTCAACTTTGGCCCGAGATCTGCATTCGAAATCAGCATAGAGGCAGCTCGTACCGCCTTGGGTCCACGCGGGCTGGGCCTCAATCAAAGAACTGCGAAGCCCGCGATGCCCTCAGGCTTCTCGCTGCGCTCTTCGAGGCCTGTGACAAGGGCTCCGGGCGGCCCAACCTTGCACCACTCGACCAGGCGCTCGACTTCTCCCGCGGTGCCTTCGGCCACGACCTCGACCCGGCCGTCGGGCAGGTTGCGCGCCCAACCGGAGACACCGAGCAGCCTGGCTTGTTCTGAACAGGACCCCCTGTACCAGACTCCTTGCACCATGCCGCTCACCCACAGGTGGCGCCTGATCATGGTGCAGGCTAGCACGCCCTCGTGTCATCGAGTACGCAAGCGACATGAGATGTCATGACGCTTAAGGTGCCGGGGCGAATTCTGCTCAGCTTGGCGAGAAGACCTCTACTTCTGTCGCCCCTGTGTTGCCGCCGGTCGATGTGACCACTTCGAAGCGAATGAGGCGAGCCGTAAACGACACCCGGGCGACCCGGGGATCGAGGCCGTTCCCGGCGGGGAAGGGGCCATAGCGCCTATGACCGTCTACCACAACGGCGAAAGTCTTCGTGATGGCTGAACCATCTGTCATCTGCCGGGTTATAAAAGCGACGCCATTGACCTTGTACGCTCGCCTGAGGTCGATCGTGATCCACGCGTGGTTGCCGTCGTTGTTGGAGGCCCACTGGGAGGAAAGGTTGCCGTCCACCGCGTTTTCCGCCTTGTAGGCACTACTCCATTGAGAGCTTACAGCTACGACCTTGGCCCCGATCGCGACATCACGTTCGTGGCTGGCCGCCTGGCGTGGCGTCGTGAAGGAGGCGAGCCCCGGCGTCTGGAAGACGGCGGCTCGAGCGTCGGTCGCCGTGAGCTTGTAGAAGTAGGTGGTGCCCGGGCTGAGACCGCTCAGGACAATCGTGTGCTGGGAGATCGCAGTGCCACCCATATTGGGGTCGTCGGCGATCGACCCGAGGGACGGCTTTTTGCCATAGGCGATAGCGCAAACCGTGGGAGGGCTGGTGTCAACTTGCACTGACACCGACCTTCCGCCGGCTGCAAAGTGGAAGACAGTTTTGCCGACTTCGACCAGTTTGAAAGGGCGTATGCCATCGGTTCCTTTCGCCGCCGCGTCCCCACCGTACGTGAGGAGCAGGCAGCACAAGGCCGCGATCCCCGCTATCGCCCGCGCCGCTCGCCTGCGCCCACGATTGTGCACCACCAAAGCCTAGGGGAGAGCGGCGGGCAGCTTGTGATCGCGCCCGCCCGTCGCCTCCCCGCCCGTCGCCGCCCCGTCCGGCGCCCCCCCGCCCGTCGCCTCCCCGCCCGTCGCCTCCCCGTCCGGCGCCCCCCCGCCCGTCGCCTCCCCGTCCGTCGCCTCCCCGTCCGGCGCCCCCCCGTCCGGCGCCCCCGTGACCTCCCCGGCACGCGAGGTCGCAGTGCCGTGATCTAATGGCGCATCGAGAGGGGATGAGATATCCTGAAAAGGATGAAAACCTGGTCAAAGCGGCTGATGCACGGTTCCGGGTGTGGTCTGGGTACCTGACATCAGCCTCGGGGAGATGCGGGCCAACCTGGCCTGGAACGGGCCTGAGCTCTACATCGGTACCGACGGCGAGCGGCTGGTGTGGGGAGGCCCGCAGCAGGCGGTTCTCGTGCTTGGGCCACCTCGGTCGGGAAAGACGTCCACGTTGGTGGTGCCCAACGTTCTCGCGGCGCCCGGCCCCGTAGTCGTTACCTCGACCAAGCCGGACATTCTGCGCGCGACCATGGCCAGCCGGTCGTTGCTCGGGCGGTGCTGGCTCTTCGACCCTTCTGGCACTACCGAACCTCCATTGGGGGTAAACGTGCTCCGGTGGTCACCGGTTGCCGGCTCGACGTCTTGGGAAGAGGCCCTCGTAACCGCGAAGGTCATGGCGGCTTCTGCGCGTCCAGGTGGCTACCTTGGCGAGAGCGCCCACTGGACGGAACGGGCTGAGGCATTGCTGGCGCCCCTTCTCCACGCAGCGGCGTTGCGCCAAGCCGGTATGCGCGAGGTCCTCGCCTGGGTGCTGCGCCAGGATTTGTACAACCCCAAGGCCGTCCTCGACGCCGAAGGCGCCGGCGTCGCGTCGGATGTCCTTGCCGGCATCATCTCGACCGAGGACCGCGAGAGGAGTGGCATACTTTCGACCACGGCCGGGGTGCTCGGCGCTTACCGCTCCGAACGGGCTCTCGACGCTGCCGATGAGCCCAATTTCGACCCCAGCCGGTTCCCTGCCGGCTCCGACACAGTGTACATCTGTGCGCCCGCCCGGTACCAGACGCTCACTGCGCCCGTGGCCGTTGCCTTCTTGGAGCAGCTCCGTGCGGCAACCTACAGGGACGCTTCGCGTGGGCATCTGCGCCTGCCGGTCACGCTCGTTCTCGACGAGGTTGCCAACATCGCTCCGCTGCCGGATTTGCCCGCCGTGGTCAGTGAAGGTGGCGGGCAGGGTCTTCTCACACTCGCTTGCTTGCAGGATCTGTCGCAGGCAAGAGGTCGTTGGGGACAGGCCGCAGAGGGGTTCTTCTCGCTTTTTGGTACCAAAGTCGTTCTCGCCGGGATCGGCGATATGAGGACCCTTGATGCGGTGTCGCGCCTTTGCGGGCAGGTTGACGTGCCGGTCCGTTCTGTCAACGCGTCGGCATGGTGGTCCGGCCGGCCATCGGCGAGCACCACCTGGTCTTGGAGGCGTCAGGCCCGTCTCCCAGTCGACCAGGCCCGCAGCCTGCCGGTCGGCTGCGCCCTGGTACTAGCGGGAGCCAAGCGGCCCCGCCTCGCTGGCCTCACGCCATGGTGGGCCTACCCGCCGTTCTCGGAGGCCCTTTCGCTGCCGTCGCCGGTTATAACGCCGCCCGAGCCTCCTCCGGTGCAGCGCCGTGGCCAGCCTCTTCCGCCCTCGCCGCCCGCCGGCACCAAGAGGTCGGACAACGTTCCTGTCGACTGGCGAAGGGTAAAGGGCCACCGCAGGCTCCATCCGCCACCGCCGCGACTGTGAGGACGGTTAGCCAGCGATGAGCCGGTGGAAAGGCGTCGATCGAGCAGGCTGGCGAGCCCCAGCCTGAGCGGGATGTCGTCGTCGGCCAGGACGACCTGGCTGGCTGATCGCTCGCTGCCAGCACTCCCCGATAGCGGCATTGGCTGCTCCTTGCCCCGCCGGCCACGCCACAGCGTCAGTGGCACCTGGGCGCGCCCTTCAATAGCCCGGAAGGTTTGCCAAACTGAGCACGTGGCAATGCGAGAAGACTGCCGGCATTTTCAGAGCAGGACCTACTCGAGCGGAGAGGTGGCGCGCTTTTGCGTTCTCGACCTGGCGCCCGAGGCCCCTTGGCGCTGCCCCGCGAACTGCCCTCGCTACGCGAAGGGCCTGACTGGGCCGGGCGGAGCGGGCAGCGCCATCGGTCGACCCGACGTCGAGACAGAGCCCGATGCTCCCGAAGGCGACGTGAGCAGCGTCTTGGAGGCCGCCGAGCTGATCGTGACCGCGGACGAGGCTGAGATCGTGAAGGAGATCAACCGTCAGCGCGCGGCCAGGCCGTGGTGGAAGGCGTGGAGGCGGCGCGAAGAAGGGCCCCCTTCTCGCCTGCGATGACGTCCTACCCAAGCGCGAAGGGACGTGGCACCGCAGGCGGGGAGGTGGGCAACGAGGCCGCCGCGGGCCCGTCCGTACTTTCATCCAGAAGCACAGCCTTTTAAATATTTAGGGGACAGCCAGACCTTGGTTTCCGCTGCCGCCGGCTTCCAGGCAGGCGACACCCAGACCGTCGTGGTCGAGTCGTATGCGATCCTCTCGCAATCTCGTCGGTGCATCCCTCCCTGCTCGGACAGGAATGGGAACACGCGTGCCAATCACCTCGTGATCTGAGCGTGCGGGCTTCCTGAGGCCACAAGCTCTTCGTCGAGCCACCCACAAAGGGGCCCCAGCTCGTGGTCGTTTTCCCGTGCCATGGCCCTAAGCGCCTCCAGCGTCGGGTAGCTCTGGCCGCCGCAGGTCCAGCCACCGTCGCAGTCGACGCAAGCCACACCGACCGTGTGCCCATCAGCATCGCGCAATACGTAACTCACTCGTGCTCGCACCGTTCCCCTCCTTCGAGTTGACCTTTTCTCCGCCAGCCTGGTTGACGAAGTGCACGCGTGGCCGCTTCGAGGTGGAGGCGACGTGGAGAAACTATCAAGGCTCCAACTGTCAATGGCGGCCTGATCGCGAGAGGTAAGCCCTTGGTCGTGCAGGCGGGCGGCGTGGCCCTCTAATCGGGGCGTCACCCGCTACGCTCATGACGTCGTGACCGCGAAAAGCCGCTTCCGCGTGGTGGGGCGGAGGCTCGCGGTGGTAGCGCTCCTGGTGGCCGTTTTTACGGGTGTTGCATGGGACGAGCGGGGGGGCGGGAGCAATGGCCTCTGGTTCGACCTCGCGGTCGGCGTCGGTTCCACCGCCGTCATATGCGCATCTTGGTGGTTGGCCAAACGTTTCGTCATAGCCAGCAAGAGGGCCGTTCGCCAGGGTTACCAGGCGGCACTCGCGCTTGAAAAGGACCATGCCCACCGGCTCGGTCGCTGGCTCGGCGAAGCTCAAAGGCGAGCGAGCCGCCCGGAGTACCGCGAGGCGGTGGTCCGTGACGCCGCCCGCCGCGCTGGACGCTTCGTCGGCTCGACCAGGAGGGCCTTCCGGGACGGTTCTGGCCGAGGAAGCGCTCCCAAGGCTCCCTGACCAGCTGCGGTCGCAGCGCCGGGACCTGCTGTCCCGGTGGCGGGCGCGGCCTTACGATCCCGAGCCGCCCGCTAGGTTGGGGACAACCAGTTGAACGGACAGTGAACCAAACGTGAACCCACCCTCACCGTTACTTGCGAGGAGCCTACTTGCGAGGAGCCTGAACGTCGCCGGGCGCGGCACTGGTCAGGCTAAGTGGTGCAGCCCGGGCAGAGGCCCATCAGGGAGGAGGTAGCAGGATGGTTGGGCTCTTAGCGCCCATCTCGGCCTCACTGTCCTTCATGTTCCTAGGGGTCACCAAGGTCCTATCGCCCAAGGGCCTCAACACGAGCGTCTACCTCGACATCAATAACTTCTCGCGTCATACGCCTTGGGCGCACGGCTTCATGCAGACCTACGCAGTCTGGCTGGGCCTTACAGTTCTAACGGTATTGTTCGTGGTTGGCTACGTTGCCCTCTGGTGGCACGGTGCGTCCCGCCAGGCGGCGCTCCTCGCCTTGTGCGGAGCCGCTACCGTGGTGGCCCTCGGTATCAACCAGGTCATTGGACGTGCGGCCGCGGAACTTCGTCCCTATGTAACCCACCCTCACGCCTTGGTCCTGATCGCGAGGGCCAATGACTACGCGTTCCCTTCGGACCACGCCGTCGTTGCCGGCGGCCTCGCCACGTCGCTCCTCCTCATCGCCCGTGCGACCGGCCGGTACCTGCGTTACTCGGGGTCATCGTTGCACACGGAGAAGGAGACGTCCCTGCGCGCAGAGACGGAGACGTCCCTGCGCACGGGGACGCTCTTGCGAACGGAGACAGAGACGCCCCTGCGCACGGGTGGGACGGTGGCCGTCCTTGTCGTTATTGGAGCCTGCAGCGTCGTTGTAGGCCTTTTCCTTTGTTTCGCCCGTATCTACGTTGGCGTGCACTATCCGGGCGACGTGGTGGCGGGCCTGCTCCTAGGTGCCGCGGTCGTCATCGTCTTCTCGCTCCTCCGGCCGTTCATCTATTGGCTCGCCGACCTTGCCGTTTCAACACCGCTCGGCTTTGTCTTTTGCCGGCCCGGAGCCCGCGCGCTGCCCTGAACTACCTGATGGGCGTCTATTTCACTGAACGACGTCTCGCCCGGATAGCGAGGCGGGACAGCTCGGTTGCCTGAGCCGTCCTGTGGCCTGCGAGCAGAGCTGCCGCCCCCGCGAGCACGACTGCCCCCGCGACCTCGACGCCGAGTGACTCGCTCGTGTAAGGAGCGGACATCCGCTCGTGGTAGCCGAAGAGGCCGAACCAGACACTGAAAAGTAGGGCACAAGCCGTCAAGGCGAGCAAAGCCGCTGCGGCGAGGGCGAAGACGGCCTTGCGAGAGACGACCAGGACGCCGGCGAGGACAGTCCCAGCGGCCCCCTGGGCGATGAACAGGGGGCCGATCGTGGGGACGGTGTGAAAGTAGTAGCTGTAGAGGTACAAGTGGAGGACCGCGGACCAGACGAGCAGCGCACTACCCGTCAGTACCAGGGCCGAGGAGAGCTTGGGCCGGGCCGGGCGGCGGCGCCAACCCGTCAGCGGGCGATCCCCTGAAGGCACAACTATCACATACGTCCGATACGACGAGGTGGATCTCGCCGGACGGGTTCATTTACATACGTAGGCGGCGTTGGGTCGCGGTCCCCTCATGCCGTCATGTCATGGCTCGACCGCAAAGGCTGTTACCGCGCCCGCCAAAGCGGTGCCCGCGGCCGAACCGTACCAGCGGGCGTCGCCGTAGTTGAAAATGTTGCCTTTGTCGGTGACGACCCAGTACCCCTGCCCGCTCGGGGCTTGGGAAAAGGCGACGACCGGCGGGACTTGCCGTTGGGCCGGCGAACCATACCAGCGGGCATCGCCATAGTTGAACACGTTGCCTTTGTCGGTCACAACAAAATAGCCACGGCCGTCCCGAGCCGGGGCGAAGGCAACGACCCGTGGGATCGGGCGGTTGGCCGGCGACCCATAAAAGCGAGCGTCGCCGAAGCCATAAATGTTTCCGTAAACGCTGACGAGCCAGTAGCCTCCGCCATCGGGCGTGACTGCGAAAGCGGCAATGGGCGGTGTGTGCCGGCCGGCAGTCGAACCGTACCAGCGCGCGTCTCCGAAAGTAATGACGTTGCCTGCTCGCGTCACGAGGTAGTAACCTCCACCCGAAGGCGTGACCGCGATCGCTACCGTTGGCGTCGAGAGGTGCCTGCTCGCGACGGAGCCGTACCAGCGAGCGTCGCCGTATGGGAAAACCCCGCCCGATGAACTTGCAAGGTAGTAGCCCAAGTGGTCAGGAGTCGTCGCCAGAGAGACCACGCCGCTCGGGTGTTGCTCGCCTTGTGGCGCGACCGCGCTGGCGTAGCCCTGCCCGATAACCTCGCCCGCCGAAGTCGCGTACCAATAGCCAGCGCCGTAACTCAGTTCTGGCGTGGGCGGACGGCCGACGGTTAGCCGAAGTACCTGGTTTGCTGAGCTCGATGCGCCATTGGAGGCAATCAAGGTGACGGAGTAGGCGGCCGACAAGCCGGCCGGGGGCGCACCCGAAATCGTTGCGGTGCCGTTGCGGTTGTCGTGGAAGGCCATGCCGGCGGGGAGCGTTCCCGACTCGGTGATAGTGGGCGCTGGTGAACCGGTCGCCGTGATTGTGATGACTGCGTTTTCCCCAGGGAGCACGAGGATCCGCGAAGGGCTCGTAAACTTCGGCTGGCGGACCACGACGGGCGCGGAGTTGACGGTTATCACTAACTGCTGCGTCGCGGGGCTACCCGCTCCGTTTGAAGCCGTGACGGTAATGACGTAGCTGCCAACTGAGCTGGAAGCGGGTGTGCCCGAGATGGTAGCGGTCCCGTTCCCATCGTAGGTGAAGCTCATGCCCGTTGGCAGGGCGCCAGTTTCGGTGACGGTTGGCGTTGGCGACCCCGTCGTTGTAATCGTGAAGGTGCCGTACTGGTTGGCAGTAACCGAAAGGCTCGAAGGGCTGGTAATGGTGGGCGCTCCGGGGAAAGCGCTGGCGACTACCAGGAAAAGCTGTTGGACGGCCGGGGACCCGACGCCATTGGATGCTGTGAGGGTCACCGGGTAGCTGCCCGACGTGCCTACCGGAGGGGTGCCCGAGATCGTCGCCGTGCCGTTGCCGTTGTAAGCGAAGGTCAACCCGGGTGGTAGGGCGCCCGACTCGGTCACGATCGGTGCCGGCGTACCGGTTGTGGTTACCGTGAAGGCGTTGAAGCTGCCCGCGACCACATCGAATGTAGAAGGGCTGGAGATCGTTGGGGCACCGGTCGTGGCAGTGCCGGTGGGCTCGTAGAGCTCGGCCTCTGCAGTCACTCCAGTTACGGTTTGTCCGCCGGCGATCAAGACGTCCCCGTTGTCGAGCGCCGTGGTTGTGCCGAAGCCTTCAGCGGCCAGGAGTGAACCGGTCGTGGTCCACGTTCCGTTGGAAGGGTCGTAGAGCTCAGCCGCCGCGCTCGGGGCACCGGACGAGCTCGTCAGCCCGCCCGCGTAAAGGACTTCCCCGGTGCCGAGGAGGGTAGCCGTCGCGCCATAGCTCGACTCGGGCAGGCCGCCTTCTGACTGCCAGGAGCTCGTTGACGGGTTGAAGATTTGCGTGGTTGGGGTAATAGCCCCTGTGGGGGTCGTCTCGCCGCCAGCGACTAGGACCTCGCCATTGGAGAGCGTTGCCGTGGCGCCGTAGGCCACGCCAGCGACCATCGCGCCCACGGGTGACCACGTGTTGGGGGAGGTTTGGTAGATCTCAGCGGCATTCGATGTCGTGCCCGACGGCCCGGTTTCCCCGCCGGCCACGAGAACGTCGCCGTTCGTGAGGGCTGCTATCTGGGCGCCGGCCACCCCCGTGGGCAGGGCGGAAGGGGTGAAGTTCCAGCTGTGGTTGTTCACGTTGTAGATCTCGGCAGCCGGCACGGCCGTGGCTGCAGGTAAGGTACTCGTGAGCCCGCCGGCATAGAGAACCTCGCCCGAAGTGGACCAAACCGCTGAGGCGTCGAAGGTCGCCAGCTGGAGGGCACCCGTCATAGACCACTGATCTGTAGCTGGGTCGAAGAGTTGTGACGCGGCGGTAGGCACGAGAGCGCCGGCGGTGCCCGTGAGGCCGCCAGCCACAAGGACCTCCCCGTTGCCGAGCAATGTGGCCGTCGCATCGGTCACCGCGACGGGCATAGGAGCAGTGGGTGCCCAGAAGCCGGTCGCGGGGTTGTAAAGTTCCGCCGACCCGAGGGGGTTGCCGGTCGCGTCCTGGCCGCCGGTCACGAGCACATCTCCGGCCGTGGGCCCGGTTGTGAGCCGCGTCGCGGTGGCGTGACTGCGCGCTGTGGCGAGGGAGCCGGTGGCCACGAACGCTCCCGCCACCTGCGCGCTGGCAGGCTGCGCTGCGAGCACCTCCCCAATCAGCGGGGCCGCCACGGCCACGGCCGAGACAATCGCCGCGCCCGTGCGGACCAGCCTCCTGTTGCGACCAGCCACCAGATTCCTCCTCCGTCCCGCCGTTGTGCACTAGGCGCTCGGCAGCAGCTAAACCCCTTGCTTAGGCAAGGCAACGTAAGTTTGGTGCGAATAGGTAATGGATCTGTGAAGAAACATCGCAGTTGTGTGAAGCTGGCCCAGGCCGGTGAAGCTGGCCCAGGCCGGTGAAGCTGGCCCAGGCCGGTGAAGCTGGCCCAGGCCGGTGAAGCTGGCCCAGGCCGGTGGCCACGACGAGTTGGCGGCACCTCGCCGGACGTCAAGCCGCGCCGTTGTCATCGTGGCCGGCACGTTGTCATCGTGGTGGCACGAGGGTCGTGGGCAGCACTGGGCCTGAGCAGCACTGGGCCTGAGCAGCACTGGGCCTGAGCAGCACTGGGCCTGAGCAGCACTGGGCCTGAGCAGCACTGGGCCTGAGCAGCGCCGGCCCCTAGGGCGGGCCGGCGCCACGTTTGGGCCGTAGCACCATCCGGGGCTATCCCGCCGGTTAGCGGTCGCCGGCCAGGTTGCCTGGCGTTTGGTGGCTTTGTGCGCGCGGGCTGTCGCTTTGCGAGCGAGTGCTCGTTTGCGCTTCGGCCTTGTCGACTGAGAGCACGATTGCGTTGGCCCGGCTGACATGTACGACGTAGGTCGCCCCATTGGGGGCGACAACCCGCACGTCGTAGACGGCCTTCCCTCGCTCGGTATCCGGTTCTGTGGCGAGTACGAGCGTGGTCCGCGTGCCTTTGTAATGGGCATCTACGTATGAGACGGCGGAACGGTCAGCAGCGGCGCCCCCCACGATGTAAGGGTGGCTTGCCTGGACGTTTGCCGCCTGCGGGGCGGGGGCATTCGCGTAGGCTGCGCCGGCCGTGAGGGTGGTGGCGCCGGCAAGAGCAGAAGCGCCGCCAACGAAAGCGAGTACCTTTGGGATGAAGGGATTGGTCATGAACCACAGCTTCGTTATCTCGCGTAAAGCGGTCATGAGGGGGGCGTGAGAGTCCTCTCACCGTTGGTTGCAACGATGCGCTGGTGAGAGTGCAGCTGAGAGTGCAGCGCGCCAGGGCACGGGAGGCCCTTTTGCGACCCGCCACTAGCCCCTCAGTCATCGGGCGAGCCGCAGTGGACTTCTCCCCGGGCTTCGGCTGCGGTATGGTTTTGCCATCAAAGCCCGACGGACATTGTTCATTGCGTTGGCCACGGCTCTTCCGCTTGCCGCGGGCGCCAGTGCCGGCCAGGCCGCTTCAGCGGCGACTGTAAACACGTCCAAGACCTCGGTGCCGGCTGGCAAAGGTACCACCAGGGTGACGGCACGCACGTCCAAGACCTCGGTGCCGGTTGGCAAGGTCACGGTACCTACATCTCGGACTGCTCCGGCCCCGCCGGCTGGAGGGCCGGAGACCGTGCTAACGCCCATCGGCTTGCATGTGAGGGCCGGGCCATCGACGTCGGCCGCTGTCCTTGGCACCGCCGCGCAGGGCACGGTCTTCAAGCTCCTCGGCCGGACGCCTAAGGGCGGTGGATGGCTGAAGGTGAAGGGTGCGACGGTAACCGGCTGGATAAGTGCGGACCGAGCGTTCAGTGCGCCGGGCCGCTTTAGCGGGTACAGGTCGGCTCAGTTCGACGTGCTCTACCCGGC
This sequence comes from Actinomycetes bacterium, assembly GCA_021787035.1. Lineage (GTDB taxonomy): Bacteria > Actinomycetota > Acidimicrobiia > Acidimicrobiales > Palsa-688 > JAJZYO01. The sequence goes on along the minus strand of JAJYMM010000040.1, from coordinate 12,679 downwards.
GGGCTGGACAGCGACGGGGAAGCCGTCGACGGGGGTGACCTTTGCGCCGCCTAGCGGTGTGGAGCGAGTCGTGTTCCGCACGGCGCCGAGCCTGCCCAGGCTCGGTCTCTCGATTAGCGGTGCCGTCATCTCCTCGGCTCACCAGGTGGTTGCTTGTGGGTACACCTCGTACCTTTACCTCTACGCCGGCTCGGCTGGTGGGCATCGCGTCGCCGCCCTCGCTCTCGGGCTGGCTGCCGGCCATTACCTGGGCCTGAAGGCTACCCTTGCCTCTCCGGCGCAGCTGGCGACGGTGATGGAGTTCGTCGACTCCGTTTCCTTCCCGTACCCGCAGTGTGTCGGTGGCTTGCCACACGCCCACACCTCGACGCCCCACACCTCGACGCCCCACACCTCGACAACCCACACCTCGACAACCCACACCTCGACAACCACACGCGGCTAGCACACGCGGCTAGCACACACGCGGCGGCGTGCTCACGGGTCGGTTGCCTCGCCTGGAGCGAACATGTGTTCCTATACTGATTTGGGTGGGTGGGAAGGCCTATGCCGAGCTGCACTGCCATTCCAACTTCAGCTTCCTGGACGGTGCTTCGCATCCAGAGGAGCTGGTAGAGGAGGCGGTGAACGTCGGCCTCGAGGCTCTTGCCCTCACCGACCACGATGGGGTGTACGGGGTGGTGCGCTTCGCGGAAGCGGCTCGTTCTGCGAGCCTGCCCACCGTCTTTGGGGCAGAAGTGACGCTAGGGCTCACTCGTACCCAAGCTGGCGCTGCCGACCCCGAGGGCACCCATCTGGTGGTACTGGCGAGGAGCCCGGTCGGCTATGTACGCCTCTGCAGAGTTATTTCGGCTGCGCATCTCCTGGGTAGGGAAAAGGGGCGCCCGTTCCTAGACCTCGGCCTGCTCTCGGCGGTGGGGGCCGGTGCCGACTTGGACCTCTCCGGGGTCTCAATGATGGACAGGGCCACGCTACCGGTGCCGTCTGTTGTGCCTGGCCGAGGCGCTGACCACTGGCTCGTGCTTACAGGCTGCCGCAAAGGGCCGGTGGTCTCCGCCCTCGAATCAGCCGGGCCGGCTGCAGCGCGTTCCGAGCTGCTCCGTCTTCAACGGTACTTCGGACACCAAAACGTGGCCGTCGAGATCTGGGACCACGGGGAACCCTTGGCGGCCGCGCGCAACGACGTCTTGGTAGAGCTGGCTTGTGGGGTCGGCGCGGACGTGGTTGCCACCAACAACGTGCATTACCACCGCCCCGGGCGCGGGCGTCTGGCGACCGCCCTGGCTGCCGTGAGAGGCCGGCGCAGCCTCGACGAGATCGACGGATGGCTGCCGGCAGCGGCGAGCGCGTACCTACGCAGCGGGGCAGAGCAGGCTCGGCGCTTCGCGCGCTATCCAGGGTCAGTGGAGCGTGCAGCTGAGTTGGGCCTCGCTTGTGCCTTCGACTTGAAGCTTGTCGCCCCCCGATTACCTCCTTTCCCAGTACCCATTGGCCACAACGAGATTACTTGGCTAAGGGAGCTGACCGAAGAGGGTGCCCAGCTGCGTTACGGGCCGAGGTCCGCTCCGAGCAACCCTCGTGCCTATGCCCAGATCGACTATGAGCTGGACATGATCGAGCGCCTTGGTTTCGCTGGCTATTTCTTGATCGTCTGGGACATCGTGCGGTTTTGTAACGAGGCTGGGATCTATTGCCAGGGCCGCGGGTCGGCGGCAAATTCGGCCGTCTGTTACGCGCTCGGTATTACCAAAGCGGATGCGGTCGGGCTTGGCCTGCTTTTCGAGCGTTTTTTGTCCCCAGAGCGCGATGGCCCACCCGATATCGACGTGGACATCGAAAGCGGCAGGCGGGAGGAGGCGATCCAGTACGTATACCGCCGCTACGGGCGTACCCGGGCCGCGCAGGTGGCAAACGTGATCACTTACCGGCCCCGTTCGGCAGTGCGCGACATGGGTAAAGCCCTCGGAGCTTCGCAGGGCCAGGTTGACGCCTGGGCCAAATCGGTCGATGTGTGGGGAGCCTTGCCCGAGCCGGCGGCGACCGGCACCGGAGTGCCTGTGCCCGTGCTCGAGCTTTCCCGTCAGGTGCTCGACTTCCCACGCCACCTCGGCATCCACTCAGGCGGGATGGTCATTTGCGACCGCCCGGTTTCCGAGGTCTGCCCGGTTGGGTGGGCACGCATGGCTGAGCGCAGTGTCCTCCAATGGGACAAAGAGGACTGCGCCCGAGCGGGGCTCGTAAAGTTCGACATGCTCGGGCTCGGGATGCTTTCTGCCCTTCACGCGACTACTGACCACATAAAGGGCTTTTATGACATCGAGGTCGACTTGGCAACTTTGCCGCAGGAACCCGAGGTCTACGAGATGTTGTGCAGAGCCGACTCGGTCGGGGTGTTCCAAGTCGAGAGCAGGGCGCAGATGGCGACCCTGCCACGCTTGCGCCCGCGCATGTTTTACGACCTCGTGGTCGAGGTCGCCTTGATCCGCCCCGGGCCGATCCAGGGCCGTTCCGTGCACCCGTACTTGCGCCGGCGCAACAAAGTTGAGCGCATAACCTATCTCCACCCCCTTCTGGAGCCATGCTTGAAAAGGACCTTAGGTGTACCGCTTTTCCAGGAGCAGCTCATGCAAATGGCAATAGACGTCGCTGGGTTTTCCCCTGCCGAAGCCGACCAGCTGCGCCAAGCGATGGGGGCCAAGCGCAGCACTGAGCGTATGGGGCGTTTGCGGGAGCGCTTTTATGCCGGCATGGCCGAGCGCGGGGCGATTGGGCCGGCTGCGGACCGGATTTGGGAGCAAATGGCGGCGTTCGCCAACTTCGGGTTCCCCGAGAGCCACTCGGTCAGTTTCGCCTACTTGGTCTACGCCTCGGCGTGGCTCAAGCTCCACTACCCGGCAGCCTTCCTTGCCGGTCTTCTCGACAGCCAGCCCATGGGTTTCTGGTCCCCTCAGAGCCTCGTGCTCGATGCCCGCCGCCACGGGGTTGAGGTGCTTCGCCCAGATGTCAATGCCAGTGGGGCTAAATCGGTGCTCGAGGCAGGCGGGGCCACTGGCGGCTGGCAGTCAGAGGACTGTGCCGGCGGTGCCGACTGTGCCGGCGGTGCCGACTGTGCCGGCGATCACAGTGACGCACGAGCAACCCGCCGGCACCGGGCCGGCGGGGTTGGTGAGGCTGGCGCGACCAGTCCTCCTGGTGGTTGTGGTGGGCCGGCGGTTCGCCTCGGCATCTCCTACGTGCGGACGATCGGAGCCCAGTTGGCGGAGCGGATCGCCGCCGGCCGGCCGTACGCGAGCATGGAGGACGTGGTCCGCCGCTGCGGCCTTTCGGCGGCCCAATCCGAGGCGCTTGCTACTGCCGGTGCTTTTTCATGCTTCGGCCTCGGCCGGCGGGAGGCGCTCTGGGCCGCCGGCGCCCTGGCACAGGCGAACCCGAGGCTGGTGTCGGGGAGGTCGGTGGGGCCTGCCGAGGTTGAGCCGTTCGGCGGGTCAAGGGAGGTCAATGGGGCACTGAACGCCCGGAGCCGAGCCGATCTTGTAGACGTAAGTGGCGCAATACGCCGTTTGCGTCTACGAGAAGGGTCCGTCGACGCTAGCTGCGACCCGGAGTACGGTCACTGTGCCGCCGGCGCCCCCCCCGCCGGCGCCCCCCCCGCCGGCGCCCCCCCCGCCGGCGCCGGCGCAGTCCAGGCCCAAGCGCTCGAGGGTGTCGTGACCGGCACCGAGGCGCCACCGCTCCCACCCCTGGATCGGGTCCAGGCCAACCGGGCAGATCTGTGGGCCACAGGGCTCTCGCCCGACAGCTACCCGACCGAACTTTTCCGTCCCCATCTGGAAGCCATCGGGGTCGTGCCTGCAGGGAAGCTCTCTAGCTTGGCTAATGGTGCGGCTGTCGCGGTCGGAGGGATCGTCACCCACAGACAGCGGCCGGCGACCGCAAAGGGCGTCGTGTTCGTCAACCTGGAGGACGAGACGGGGCTCGTCAATGTCATCTGCCCCATGGACATTTGGCAGCGCTACGGCCAAGTCGCCCGGACCTCACCGGCGTTGCTCGTCCGGGGCAAGCTGGAGAAAGTGGAAGGGGTAATAAACGTGCTTGCAGTGAAAATCGAGGCGTTACCACCATTCGGGGGCGCCGGCACCGGTGCTCTGCGTTCCCGTGATTTCCGCTGAGGGCCCGGTATGGCAGGGCACCGAGCACCGGTGGCACCTAAGCAAGGTCGGGCGCCACCGAGCACCGGTGGCACCTAAGCAAGGTCGGGCGCCACCGGGCACCGGGGGCTCGGTCAAGCCACGGCGATAAGGCGCTAAGGCGCTAAGGCTGCGAGCCCGTAAGGCCATCCAGAGATTGCGGGGATCTGCCCTGCTCGTGCTGCCGGTACGTCGAGCCCCGGAACTCGGGTGCCCCTGGCCGTAAAGTGCCCTACGTGTTGTACCTGAGTGCCCAGCCGGAGCTCGACGGTCATGATACCGGAGCGCACCACCCAGAACGCCCCGAACGGGTCACGGCCGCCCTAGCGGGGCTCAGCGCCGCTGACCTCGCCGACGCCGTCATCGAGCTCCCCGAGAGGAGCGCCACGCGCGAGGAGCTCGAGCTCGTCCACTCCCCTCGTTACCTGGAGGCGATCGAGGAGCTATGCGAGGCCGGTGGTGGGCAGCTCGATCCAGATACTGTGGCGAGCCCCGGCTCATGGGCGACGGCGCTCCGGGCGGTGGGAGGTGCCCTCGAGGCGCTGGGCGCGCTGCAGGCGAGCGGGGACGGTGTTGCCTTTGTGGCGCACCGGCCTCCAGGCCACCATGCGACGGCAGACCAGGCGATGGGGTTCTGCCTGGTGAACACCGTTGCGGTGGCGGCTGCTTGGCTGGCGAGACGAGGCGAAAGGGTGCTCGTGCTCGACTGGGACGTCCACCATGGCAATGGGACGCAGGCCATATTTTGGGACGACCCACGTGTGCTCTACGTATCGACACACCAGTCGCCCCTCTACCCTGGCACGGGCTCGGTCGAGGCCACGGGCGGCCCAGCCGCGCCTGGCCTGACCATCAATTTTCCGTTACCTCCGGGCGCTACCGGGGACGTCCTTCTCTATGCCTGGGAGGAAATCGTGGCGCCCGCGGCGGAGCGCTTCGCCCCTACATGGGTGCTGGTCTCGGCCGGGTTCGATGCCCACCGAGCGGATCCATTGGCCAATTTCTCCCTTTCCGCCGGCGACTTTGCCGCCCTGGCGACCGAGGCAAGTGGGTTTGCCCCCCGCCCGGGACGCCTTGCAATCGTACTGGAAGGCGGTTACGACATCGAAGCAATCAAGAGCAGCTCGGGCGCCGTGTTCTCGGCCCTGCTCGGCGGCGCCTACCGGCCCGAGGCGGCGACCTCCGGTGGACCTGGCAGGCAGGTGGTCGAACGAGCGCGCCGTGCGCGTGCGGAGCTCGGCCTTTAGCACTGGTCTGGTCCCCTTTTCTAGCGTGCCTTACGCGTATCATGCCGGGGGAACTGAGCTCAGCCCGGAGAGGGAAAAGTGCACGACAACACTGACGGCAGCGGGGTCCTTGTGGCCCGGCGGGTGGCGTGGGAGGACGCCAGCCTGGTAGAGGGCACCGAGGCTGTGCTCTGGCCCGCATCCAGCGAGGATGATGCGGCCGAGGGGCCTTTGCCGGAGGCTTCGGAAGGAGCGGCCGCAGTGCTGTCGTGGGTTAGCGCCAAAGTGCTCCGCTTCGAGACGGCATCCCCACAACCTTTGGCCGAGCTGTTGCTTGCTAGCACACTGGCAGTGGGTGGCCCTGCACGCTTTGTGGTCCACAAGAACTACCAGATGGGGAACACGGCCGTGTGCGACCCCCCCGGGCAGATCTTCCTTGTGGAACGGCGCGAGTTGTTCCGGGTCCTGGTGGCCGTTCCCATGTCGGTGTCGACGGGCACGATGAAGTGCTCCGTCCATTCGATCGATTGTTCGTCTGGAGGTGCTCGGGCTTACCTGCCGGCGCCGGTCGATGTGGGGAGCCAGGTGGTCGTCGAGCTCGGCATCGGTGACGATGGACCGCTCAAAGCGGAAACGACGGTGCGCCATTGCAGGAAGGTGAAGGAGGAGCTTTGGGTCGCTGGCTTCGAGTTCTTGAACCTGCCGGCGGGGGCGGACCGCCGGCTGAGCCAGTTCCTTGCCCTCCAGGAGCGCCGCCTCATGCCCCGGGTCAGCTCGGTCACCCTGGTCGAATACCGTTCCCACGGGCGCCCGGTGTTCAGGGAGGGCCTTGCGAACGAGCTCACGCCTGGCTCGCTCGTCCTTGGCCTTCATGAGGAGCACCTACCGGGCGACCTCGTCGAAGTCAACGTCCGCCTGCGCCGCCAGAGCTTCGCCTTCTCGGGCCGCGTGGTCGCCTCGTCCCCGGTCCTCGACGACAACCAGGTAGTAGTGCGCCACAAGGTGACCGTGTGCCTGGACCAGCAGGTGCGGGCGACCGAGGACGAGTTCAGGAGGGCCGTGCGGGACCTGGCGCTAGAGAAACTGGCGTCTGGTTGACCCCGTCGACAGCTTCCATCTCCGGATAGCCGTTCGCCTTACCGGTCAGGGCCGGTCGCCGCCCGTCGCCGCCCCGCCTGAGCTCTACAGGTCCCTACCAGGACTGCGAGGCGGCTGGGCCTCCAGCCCCACCGCTTACAGCGCGGGTACGCCGAGCACGCAAGCCATCGAGCGCTGCCCACGTAGCGAGCAGGGCGAGCGCGACCACGGCACCAAGGTCGACGTACCAATAGGTGGTCAACGAGACGCTGGAACGGGACAGGTTGACCTCGGACGCTGTGGTGGCAGGGAGGAGCTTCGTCAGCGGTTCAGAGACCTGGACCACGCCCGACGCGACCTGGGAAGCGAGTGCTATTGCGGTGCCGGTCAGGCCCCATGCTCCGACAAGGGGATCGCGCCACAGCGCAGCCACGAGCGCAGTGACCCCTATGGCGATGCCCGCCAGCACTTCGCCCGCCATGATGGCAGGGGGCTGATTGAAGGCGTTTCCGAGGTCGACGTTCGTTACCTGGCCAGCGGTCGTGACGAGGTGGTAGCGGTCCCAGCTGGGCCAGAAGGCGGTCACTGCTGCGATCGCGGCGAGGACGGAGAGGGCCACGCGGACCGAGGTGGCGGCGGCCGGCCGTAGGGCTCGCTCGCCGGCCGGCTCGTAGGACAAGGAGGCCCCTTGGCCCCGGTCGCCAGCGTGGACCGGAAGCCTCAATGACCCCGGGCCGCTCGATGACCCCGGGCCGCTCGAAAGGACGGCGGCGCCCCCGTAGAGGACGCCAGCGAGCCCTGCCGCCAAGCCTGCGATCGCCAGCCACACGCCCGCCGCGCTCCCGTTGGACGTGTCGAATCCAGTGGCGAGATCGGTGGCAAGGAAACCCACCTCGATCGTGCCGAGAGCCGCTCCGAGGGCAACTCCTCCACGGGCTGCGAACCGAGTGAGCACGGCCAGCGCTGCCAGTGCCCAGCCAACCTCCAGGCAGATGTAGACGGCAGTCTCGTAGGGGAGCTGTACGACCGGAGTCGCAGGGTTGCCGGAGTAGGGCGGGAACATCGCAGCGATGTGCAAACCCACGCTCGCGGCCATGAGACCGCTTGTGACGAGAGTGGCCTGCCAACCGAGCCGGCCGCCCAACTGTCTGGGCTCCGTCGAGGGTGCCGGCAGTGGCTGCGAGGCCGGCGCGCTTGGCGGCAGCGTTGTGAAGGGCTCCTTCGGCCATTGGGCGAACATGCTCACCACTTCATCTTGGCCTAGCTCCCTCCCCTCAGGCTAACCCCAGCCTCCAGCGCAACTGTATTTTTCTCAGGTTCTCAGAGGCTTCTCATCAGCTGGTAGACGCCGGCGAAGTCCTCGTTCGCCTTTTGGGGGAGCGGCACGGGGCCACCCAGAGCACGGGCACCCCAGGCGATCTGAGCCGTGCGTTCGACCAAGGCCACGATGTGGAGTACCTTCGCGGGCTCTGGGCCTACCGCGACCATCCCATGGTTGGCGAGAAGGGCCGCGCCCTTACCCTCAAGCGCCTTTACAGCGTTTTCGCCCACGCCGGGGGAACCGGACATCGCGTATTCTGCGCAGCGCACCTCCCCGCCTGTGTACATCGAGAGCTCATCTACGCAAGCGGGCACTGGTTGGTGGGCGCAGGCGAACATCGTCGCCCATACGGGGTGAGCGTGGATGACCGAGCCGATGTCGTCAAAAGCCCTGTAGCAGGCCAGGTGCAAAAGGATTTCTGAGGTTGGGCTGCGTCCTTGCGCTTTTTCGAGCACGGCGCCATCGAGGTCGACCACCACAAGGTCTCCCATGGACATTTCTTCGTAGTCGACCGAGGACGGCGTGCACACGATGTTGCCGTCGGGGAGCCGGGCAGAGATGTTGCCTGAGGTCCCCTCGACGAGCCCTTTGCGGAGCATCTGCTTCGCGGTCGCGAGGACGGCCTGGTGGGCATTTGGGACGCTTTTCATTTTGCCAACACCTCCGGGTTGACGATGTTCTTCGGCACTCCGCCCGAGAGCAGGACCTCGAGGTCGTCGGCTACCATCTGGGCGCCCCGTTCCTCCGTCTCTTGGGTGGCCCCACCGATGTGGGGAGTTAGCACCACGTTGGGCATGGACGTGAGGGGGTGACCCTCCGGCAGGGTCTCACCTTCGAAGTGGTCAAGACCGGCCCCGGAGAGGTGGCCCGATTCGAGGGCTGCGACCAGGGCGTCCATGTCGTGCAATTTGGCGCGCGCAGTGTTTAGGAAGACAGAGCCAGGGCGCATCCAAGCGAACTGTTCTTTGCCGAAAAAGCCCACCGTAGCCGTTGTCGCGGCGGCGTGCAGGGACACGACGTCGGCTTCGCGCACCACTGCTTCCATGTCGTTGCCGGCTTCCTCGACATAAGGGTCGTAGGTGGCGACACGCATGCCAAGGGCTTCCAGCCGCCAGGCAAGCGCGCGCCCGACGGCGCCAAAACCGATTATGGCGGCTCGGCGGCCGGCGAGCTCGACGCCTCGAAAGCGCTGGTAGGGGATTGTGCCGTCGCGGAAGACCTCGTTTTCGCGCACGTCTTTGTCCCCCGGTAGAACGTGGCGGGCAAGCGCGATGATGAGGCCGAGGGTGAGCTCCGCGACCGCATCGGCATTGCGGGCAGGGGTCCGGAGGACTGGAATGCCCGCTCTGGTGGCGCCGGCCACATCTACATTGTTAGGGTCACCGCGGGTCGCGGCGACTGCAACAAGGGGGAGCTCCCATACCGGTCCACTAACGAAATCCGCTTCTACTACCGCGATATCGGCGCGCTCTGCACGTAGGCGTTCGGCCAGTGCGGCGCCGTCGTAGACCTTGAGGGGCTGCTGTTCGGTCCAAGGTTCGTAGACGACATCGGCGAGCCGCCTCAATTTGTCGAGGCCCGGGCCGCGCATCGTGGCAGTGACGAGAGCACGGTGCCGCACCTGCCTGTCGGAGCTGGCGGTCATGCCTGCAATACTGTCCGAGGATGAACGACCAGTCCCAATCCGACCCCTCCCGGCCAGTTTCATCGCAATCTGGCCTATCTCGCCCCGGCGGGTCTTCGTCTGGCAGATCCCGGTCTGGCAGATCCCGGTCTGGCAGATCCCGGTCTGGCAGATCCCGGTCTGGGGGCTCCCGGTCTGGCTCGCGCCTGTGCGCCGGCATCGATATAGGGACAACGGCCGTGAAGGCCGTGGCAGTCGACGAGGACGGGAACGTCATCGCGCGCGTGAGGCTCGCGAGCGCATTGTCGGTCGGGCCGAGGGGACAGCTGGAACATGACGCGCTGTCGACGTGGTGGAGCGCTCCGCGCTCTGCCCTGAGCGCGCTCGAGGGGGACCTTCGTGCCATGAGAGTGTCCAGCCTCGAAGCCGTCGCCGTCTCGGCGATGATGCCCTCCGTGTCGCCAGTTGACGAGGTGGGGAGGCCACTCGGTCCGGGGTTGCTCTACGGTTCCGCCGGTCCTGCCGGGCCGGGTGATCCTACCTCGAGCGATGAGATGGCGCGCCTCGCCGGACGGGCCGCTTCTACCGTGCCTCACGCCGGCGGGTACTGGCCAGCCCAAGGCGTCGCCAACGCTTCACTCGGAGGCGGGGGAGTGGTGGACCTGGCCTCGGCGTTCGCCTTTGGCTCGCTGTTCAACGGTTCGAAGTGGGAAGACGCCGCTTGCCAGGAGATAGGCCTGAGCACAGCTCAGCTGCCCCTCGTTTCCGGTTGGGGCGAAGCCGTAGGCGAGGTCGGTGATGCCCGACCTCACGGGGCCGGCTCTCACGGGGCCGGCTCTCACGGGGCCGGCTCTCACGGGGCCGGCTCTCACGGGGCCGGCTCTCGCGGGGCCGGCTCTCGCGGGGCCGGCTCTCGCGGGGCCGGTGCTCGGAGCGCCGGGGCTCAGGAGGAACCGGGGGCTGACCTCCGACGGATCGTGCTCGGCACGGGCTCTGTTGATGGGCTGTGCGAGCAGCTCGTCGCTGGGGTGGCCACGCCCGGCGACGTGCTCGTCAGCTTGGGCTCGACGCTTGTGGTCTGGCTGTGCGTGCCGGGGTGGCCCGAGAACGTTCCAGCTGGTCTTTGGAGGGTGCCCCATCTGGCCGGCGGAATGGCCATGGTGGGGGGTGCCAGCAACGCCGGCGGGCTCTGGGCGGACTGGGCTGACAGATTGCTACGCCCGGTTGGCGACCCTCGCGGATGGCTGGCTAGCGATCGGGTAGGCGCTCTAGCGGGTGCGCCAGGCGGAGGGTTTGCTGGCGACGAGGACGACGAGGACGTGGTGGACGGGGCCCGAGGCATAGCCGGGGCCCGAGGCATAGCCGGGGCCCGAGGCATAGCCGGGACCCCAGGCGGAACCACCTCGGGCAGCAACCTTTTGGGCGGATCCGACAGTGGGCGAGGCTCATTGGTTGCGCCGGAGGATGTGCCCGTGTGGTGGCCGTGGGCACGAGGCGAACGGGTACCGTGGCATGACGCCTCGCTCCGGGTCGGGCTCGCAGGTGGGAGCCTGTCGCACGGGCCAGCGCACCTGAGGCGTGCAGCGCTTGAGGCAACGGGCTTCGTGGTCCGCCACATCGTCCACCTGGCAGCTTCTTGCGGGACCTCACCTCGGCGCTACATCGTGAGTGGTGGGGGAGTTGCGAGGCCCGCTTGGCTCCAAGCCCTGGCCGAGGCCCTGGGGGCACCGGTGCTACCGATGGCACTGCCCGAAGGCGCAGCGCTGGGCGCCGCATTCTTGGCGCGGATGGCGGTCGGTCTCGAAACCTCGCTTTCGGACGCTTCTCGCTGGGCGCGCTGGGCCCCCGCAGTCGAACCTCGCGCCGAGTGGGCGGAGGCCGCGAGCGAACGTTACAAGCTTTGGGAGAAAGGCCTGCCGGCGTTGCCACCGACACCGTTGGGCCCGGATTGATCACTTCTGCTGTAACGAAGTTGGGCCCAACGGTCGGGCGATGTGACGAATCCGCTACCGGCGCCTCTTTCTGGGCAGTCGTCGGGCAAAGTTACTAGCGCCGCCGCCCCCACTGGTCGGCCGGCCCATCCCGCCGGCCCATCCCGCCGGCCCATCCCGCCGGCCCATCCCGCCGGCCCATCCCGCCGGCCCATCCCGCCGGCCGCTTCTCTCGCCGACCCCCGTTAGCCTCCTTTAGATGCGAGTCGTCTACTACCCCTCCCCGGAGGCTGGCGTCTCCGGCCCCTGTGGCGAGCTTGGAGAAGGCACCGTGGTCACGATCGGCGCGTTCGATGGGGTCCACCTCGGTCACGTCCACTTGATCGAGCGTGTTAAGGCTGCTGCCGAGGAGGTCGGAGCCGTGCCGGCCGTAGTCACCTTCGACCGCCACCCAGCCAGCGTGGTCCGGCCCGAGTCGGCGCCACTGCTGTTGACGAGCCTCGATTACAAGCTCGCACTCCTGGGCAAGGTGGGCGTCGAGTTGGCCCTGGTCCTCGAGTTCGATGCTGCGCGGGCGCGCCAGCCCGCGGAGGATTTCGTCGCGGAAGTCTTCGTTGGGTGCCTACACGCTCGCGCGGTCGTCGTGGGCCACGACCTCCACTTTGGCCACAACCGAGAAGGTGACGTTGCCCTGCTCCAGCGGGTTGGCGCACGGTTCGGTTTCGATGTCACCGGCATTCGTCTTGCCGTTGGCCAGGGGGCATCGACTGCAGCCGCAACTGGAACAGAGGAAGTCATCTCTTCCACGCGAATCCGCCGGCTGCTCGCTGCTGGCGATGTGGCGGGAGCAGCCGCGCTGCTCGGGCGCTGGCACCGTCTCCAGGGAGTGGTAGCGCATGGCGACAAGCGCGGCCGCGAACTCGGGTTCCCGACGGCCAACCTCGCGATCGGGCGCGAGATGCAGCTTCCGGAGGACGGTGTCTACGCCGGCTGGTACCTGCGCCCTGATGGCACCCGCCATCAGACGGCCATTTCGGTGGGACGCCAGCCCACGTTCTACACGGAGCGCAATTTCTCCCTGGTGGAGGCCTACCTTCTTGATTTCCAGGGCGACCTCTACGACGAGCTTGGGACTGTCGAGCTGGTGGAACACCTGAGGGGCCAGGAAAAGTTCCCCTCGGCGGAGGCCCTGGTGGACCAGATGTCGAGCGACGTCGCTCAGACACGACAGGCCCTCGCTGTCGCCGGCGGCAACGGGCGTTGAACTGGGGTAACGCACGTGGGGCCCGCCGGCCCAGCCCGCCGGCCAGCCC
>JAJYMM010000255.1 GCA_021787035.1 Actinomycetes bacterium | reverse complement strand
TACAACAACGTCGTTACCTACAACGGGGCCACTTGGAGCGTAGGAGCGATTTCCGTTGTTGGGGCTATCTATTCGGTGTCCTGCCCGAGCGCGAACTTCTGCGCTGCCGTCGACACCGGAGGCAACGTCTTCACCTACAACGGGTCGTACTGGAGCGGACCGTCGGCAGTAGACCCCAATGGGGGGTTTATTTCGGTGTCCTGCCCAAGCTCCAACTTCTGCGCCGCTATCGGCAGCAATGACAACGGCATTGGCATTGAGAGCGGCGTTGGCAACGTCGTTACCTACAACGGGTCGTACTGGAGCGCACCGCAGGCAATAGACCAGGACGGCGGTCTTACTTCGCTGTCCTGCCCGAGCTCCAACTTCTGCGCCGCCATCGATGACTACAACCGCCTCTTCACAGGTCGCTGACGACAGACTTTCTTGCAGTCTGGCTTTGGTGCCCGTCGTCCGGGCGTGCTGCTTTTAACCTTTTAAAGAAGACCTCTCTCATGCATAAGTGTCATTCTCTGGAGCGCGAAAAGGGGTGTCTCCGACGTCACTTTGTTACCCAAAGTCATCGTTGTTGACACTGTTCTCTGGAGCGTCACCGACGTGGCAGCTATTGGTCAGTTGTCCCAGCCCTCCGTGTGACTGACCACTTGGGCCGAAAGGGCCTCCAACTCTGCCACGAGCTGTTTTAGGCGCCGGCTGTTCTCGAACAAGAGCTTGTAGCGTTCGGCCTGCTCGGGGCTCAAGGTCCGAGTGACCGTCTTTCCTCCTTCACGGCGGATCCAGGTGGGGTACGGGCCGTGGAGCTTGGAGGGGTCGGCATGGCAGCGGCAGCTGGGGCTGCCACAGCGCGTCGTTCGCTCTACGAGGCTGCCTGGCAGGCAAAGCCCTATCTTCGAGATCTCGGCCATGATCTGGCGGTGGCGGGACTTGACATCTTGCAATGGCATGGTGCCTTGCTAGCGCCCGAGGGTCCACCACCCGTGTCCTTGAAGGCATTACGATTCAAGAACCATGCACGACAGTGGCAACCTCCCCAACCCCAAGGTCAGGTTCGGCACCGAGAAGCTGCCTGGCAACCCGCGATGCTCTTGCGGGGCGGACGGGGAGCCCGCCGAGCGCCACGAGCCGGGCTGCGACAGGACCTGGGAGCCGTTTGTGGACCACCAGACCTGGGCGCTCGTCGGTGCTGCTACGGGGCTCCTCTCGGGCTACCGCGGGGGTGCCGAGGACGACCCGGAGGGGCTGCTCTCCTGCCTTGCCAGTTTGTCCGCCGAAACCCAAAGCCGGCTGCCTGAAGCAGTGGCCGACGCACGCGGGCAGGGCTGCAGCTGGGCCGAGGTGGGCTCGCGGCTGGCTATCAGCGCGTCCGCTGCCCGCCGGCGCTATCGGGAGTACGTTTCCTGGCGGGCCGAGCTCGACCTGCTGGAGAGCTAAAGACGGTGCGCGCTCAACGCGTCCTCATGCCCGATGGCCCCGAGTCTTGGACAGTGCTCGATGACTCCGGTGAGCTTGTCGCCCCCGTCGAAGCGTACCTCGCCCACCTGCAAGCGCTCGACCGTTCTCCCACCACCGCCCGGTCCTACGCGATGAGCCTGAAGCTCTGGTTCGAGTTCTTGGGCCTCGCGGAAGCCCGCTGGGACGAAGCCAAGGCCGAGCACGTGAGCCGCTTCGTTGCCTGGCTCCGCGCCCCCGCCCCGAACGTCGTCGTACTGGAGGGGGGCAACGCCCGGCGCTCGCCCCCGACCGTGAACCGCCACCTGGCGGCGCTGTTCTCCTTCTACGACTACCACGCGAGGAACGGGGTCGCCCTCGCGAAGGAGCTCGTCGAGTGGCGACAATCCAACCGCGGCGGCTACAAACCGTTCCTCCACCACGTGAGCGCCGGACGGCCGGTGCCGACGAGGCCGCTCCGCCTCCGTGAGGCGCGCAGGTTGCCGCGCACCTTGAGCGAGGAGCAGGTGCTCGCGATCGTCTGTGCCTGCGAGCACCTGCGGGACCGCTTTCTCATTTGCCTTCTCGCGGAGACCGGGATGCGCGTGGGGCAAGCTTTGGGGCTCCGGCACTCCGACTTCGTGTCCCACCGCCGGGAAGTGCACGTCGTGCCCCGGGACGACAACCAAAACGGCGCTCGCGCCAAGACCATCGACCGCGCCACGCTGCCGGTCTCGGCGGGGCTCGTGCGGCTCTATAGCGCCTACATGTTCGACGAGTACGGCGAGACCGACAGCGACTACGTCTTCGTGAACATCTTCGCCGAGCCCCGCGGGGCGCCACTTTGCTACCAGGCCGTGCACAAGCTGGTCGGCCGGCTCAGGGAGCGCACCGGCATCAGCTTCAACCTCCATGCCCTTCGCCACAGCCTGGCAACCGACTTGTTGCGGAAAGGCGTGCCGCTGGAGGTCGTCTCCAAGCTCCTCACGCACCGTTCGCCGGCCACGACGCTCGGGACCTACGCACACCTGGGCGTGGAGGACCTGCGGGCTGCGCTCGTCGAGGCCGGGGCGTGGGAGGCGCCGGTATGAGCGACCCCGCGAGCACCGCTCGCCTGAAGCTCGTCCCCGGCGCGCCAGACGGCCTCCTCGAGCGGCTCTATGCCGCCGACACCTGGCGTGCCCGTGCCCTCGGGGTGCCGGCCGCGAGGGGGAGGGACAGGGTCTCCTTCGGCGGCATCACCCAGCCCTGGCTGAAGGAGGCTGCAAAGTCCTGGGCGCGCCAGCGCCTCGTGCTCGGCCAGGCCTTCAACACCGTGCGCTCGGCAGCGCTCGCGTTCAAACGGTTCTCTTCTTTCCTCTCTTCTTGCGAACCACCGGTGCAAGCTCCGGGCGAGATCAGCAGGTCTGTCATCGAGGGCTACCTCGCCTACTTGGCCGCGCAGCCGCTCTCGGAGGGGACCAGGGCGCTCTCTAGGATCTTCCTGCGGGGCTTCCTGGAAGACAACCGTCGTTACCGCTTCGCACCCGAGATCCCCTTGGACGCCGTCGTCTACCACGACGAAGTCTGCGCCCGGCGCCACTCCCAACCCCGTTTCTTGCCCGAGGAGGTCTTGGCACAAATAGAGCACGAAGCGAACCTCGCCCACCTCCGGCCCGGCTACCGCCACCTGGTGGTGGTCCTGGCCGAGACCGGCCTCCGCTCTGGCGACGCCCTCGCCCTGCCGGCCGACCCGGTCGTCTTGGACAGCTCCGGTTGGCCGTGCTTGCGTTTCCAGGCGCACAAGGTGCGGACCGAGCAGGTCGTGCCCCTCTCGGCAAGGGCCGTCGCCGCGGTGCGGGCCCAGCAGCGCTTGGTCGAGGAGTCCTGGCCCGAAGGGAGCCCCTGGCTCTTCCCCTCTCCCTTCGACCCCGAAAAACCCATGGCTTACGCCACTTTCCAACGTGCGTTCAAAGACTGGCAAGTGCTGATCGGCCTGCACGACAAGGCGGGGAGACCCGTTCGTGCCGCGCCCCACCAACTGCGCCACAGTCTCGGGACCAGGCTCCTGAACAGCGGTGTCCCCCAACCTGTCGTCCAGCGCCTCTTGGGCCACCAGAGCCCGCTCATGACCAACGTCTATGCCGTCTTGCTTGACGAGACCTTGAGAGAGCAGCTCCAGCGTTACTGGGCGACGCGTGTGGACTTCGAGGGACGCTTGCTCGGCTTCGACCCCTCTTCGCCGACGGCTGACGCCGAGTGGCTCAAGTACAACCTCGCCCGCGTCGCCGGCAGCCTCCCCAACGGCTACTGCGGACGACCTCCCCAACAGGACTGCCCGCACCCGAACGCCTGCCTTACGTGCCCCGATTTCCAAACAACGGTCGAGTTCCTACCAGTCCACCGCCACCAGGCCGGAGAGACGGCAAAGATGGCCGAAGCCGCCGAGTCTGCCGGCTACAGCCGCCTCGCCGCCAACCACCGGCATGTCCTCGAGAACCTGGGGAAGGTCATCTCTGCCCTCGAAGCCCTCGAAGCCGACGGGCGTGCCGGCGCCTGAGCGCTCCGAAGCGTTGCGCCTCGCTGCAAGGGCACGCCACGACGCCACGGTCGCCCGTGCCGAAGCCGCTCTCGAGGCCCTCCAGCGCCAGGCTAGGCCGGTCAACTTCGCTCAGCTCGCCAAAGCCGCGGGGGTCTCCCGCTATTGGCTCTACCGCCAGCCCGGGCTGCGCCAGAAGATAGAGTGCCTGCGGGGAGAACCTTCGCAAAAGCCCCCGCCCAGCCAAGGCGCCCAGCGCGCCCAGCGCGCTAGTGCCAACTCGTTGCGACAACAATTGCACGTCTATCGCGAGGAGCTCGCCCGGCTCCGAGCGGAGAACACCGCCTTGAAGGAACAGCTCGCTCGTCAGCTGGGGGTAGCCCGAGCAGCTTCGATCACCCGGATCCCCTGATGTCGTTTACAT